>NZ_BNEA01000015.1:4390000-4690000 GCF_016860525.1 Streptomyces rubradiris | reverse complement strand
GACACGCGCCGACGACGCCGAACCGGGCCCGGGAGCCCGCGCGCGAATACGCCTGTCCGGGAGCGGCACGGACGGCGGCGCCCCCGGGGTGCCCCCCGACGAAGCCGCGGAACCGCGGACCCGGCTCGGGGTGCTGCGCCGCCGGCTGCTGCGGCATCCCGTGCTGTCGGTCACGGCCCTCGCGGGTGTGCTGCACATCATCTGGTTCTTCACCTTCGCGAACAGCGGTGGTGATCTCGCCGCCCAGGACGCGTGGGCGGAGTTCGTCGGCCGGCACCCCGACTCGGCGTACAACCTCGCCTGGTACGGGGGCATGCACCCGGTGTCGTACAGCGTGGTGTCGCCGTATCTGATGTCGGTGCTCGGCGTCCGTACGACGATGATGGTCGCCGGCACCGTGTCGGCGGGCCTGCTGACGCTGGTGCTGATCCGCAGCCGGGTGGTGAGGAACCCGCTGTGGGCCTCGCTCGCCGGGGTCTTCGCTTTCCTGTGCAACGCGATCTCCGGGCGGGTGACCTTCGGGCTCGGCATGATGTTCGCGCTCGGCGCGGTCGCGGCGGTGTTCTGCTGGCCGCACCGGTGGCGGACCAAGCGCTGGGCGAAGGCCCTGGTCACCGCCCCGCTGGCCGCGCTCGCCACGATGTCCTCGCCGGTCGCGGGGCTGTTCGTGGGGCTGGTCGCGGTCGCCCTGTTCCTCCAGAAGCGGCGGCCCGGCGCCTGGGCGCTGGGGCTCGCGCCGTCGGCGGTGGTCGCGGTGTCGGCCTGGCTGTTCCCGTTCTCCGGCACCCAGCCGATGGGGTTCGGCTCGGTGGTCATGCCGCTGCTGTACGGCCTGCTGTGCCTGTTCCTGGTGCCCAAGCGGTGGGTGACCGTCCGGCTGACGGCGGCCGTCTACAGCGTCGCCGTGGTGCTGGTGTGGCTGATCAGTTCGCAGATCGGGTCGAACATCTCGCGGCTGCCGATGCTGTTCGCGGGCGCCGCCCTGATCGCGGCGCTGCCGTACACGGTGCCGAAGTCGCGCAAGTGGTATCTGACCGTGCTGGCCTTCCTCGGCTTCGTCGGCTGGATCGGCTACAAGTCGGTGGACGACATCATCCACACCACCCCGGCCGCGTCTTGGGCGCGGGAGCTGGCCCCGCTGGTGCACGAGCTGCAGAAGGGCGGCGCCGAGAAGGGCCGCGTCGAGGTGGTCCCGGCCCGCTCGCACCGCGAGGCGTCCGCGCTCGCGCCGTACGTCAACCTGGCCCGCGGCTGGAACCGGCAGGCCGACATGGAGCGCAACCCGCTCTTCTACGACGACACGCTGAACTCGGCGAGCTATCACGAGTGGCTGAAGCGCTGGGCCGTGCACTACGTGGTGCTGCCCAAGGACGACCTGGACGGGTCCGGCGGCAAGCGGGAGCGGGAGCTGCTGCGCAGCGGGATGCCCTATCTGAAGCAGGTCTGGGGCGACGCCAACTGGCAGCTGTTCAAGGTGACCGACCCGGCGCCGCTCGCCGAGCCGAACGCGGTGGTGGACCGCGCCGACCAGGTCGAGATGACCCTGCGGGTGCGCAAGCCCGGCCGGGTGCTGGTGCGGATCCCGTACTCGCCGTGGCTGAGCATCGTCGACGAGCACGGCAAGAGCCTGAAGCCGCCGCAGGAGTCCTCCGGTACGCCCAAGACATACCGGAACGTCAACGGATGTCTTACGCACACACCGGAGGACGCGAACGGGGACCGGTGGACGGTGCTGATGGCGCCGAAGGCCGGGACGTACCGGCTGGCCGCGCCGTACCAGCTGCCGCGCGGTACGCCGTGCCCGGACGAGCTGAAGTGACGACTGAGGCCGGTCGCGCGGGGCGCGGCCGGCCTCGGCCGTGGGGATGATCCGGCGGGTGGACGGGCGGGAGCCCGTGACGACCGGGCCGCCACATCACCTGCCTGTTCACATATCTGATTAACGGTCACCGCAACGAACGATTTTACCTTGACTTGACCTTCCTGTTGCTTGTCGCGTTCATGTGGGCGGAACCACGATCGGGCACATGAACAGTCTCGACTGGGCCGTGCTCATCGGCTACTTCGGTGTGATGGTCGCGATCGGTGTCTGGTCGCACAAGCGCGTCGACGACGTCTCCGACTTCTTCACGGCCGGCGGCAAGATGCCCTGGTGGCTGTCCGGCATCTCGCACCACATGTCGGGCTACAGCGCCGTGATGTTCACCGGGTACGCGGGCATCGCCTACACCTACGGCGTCACCTCCTTCATCACCTGGTCCTTTCCCATCGCGCTCGGCATAGCCATCGGGTCGAAGCTGTTCGCGCCGCGCATCAACCGGCTGCGCTCCCGGCTCCACGTGGCCTCCCCGCTGGAGTACCTGAAGAACCGCTACAACCTGCCGACCCAGCAGGCGCTCGCCTGGTCCGGCCTGCTGCTGAAGATCGTGGACGTGGGCGCCAAGTGGGCGGCGATCGCCACGCTGTTGTCGGTGTTCACCGGGGTCTCGCTGAACCAGGGCATCCTCATCACCGGCGTGATCACCGCCATCTACTGCACGATCGGCGGCCTGTGGGCGGACGCTCTGACCGAACTCGGCCAGTTCGTCATCCAGTTGCTGGCCGGGCTGTCCATGTTCGTCGCGGTCGTGGTGAAGCTGAACGAGAAGAACATCGGCTTCCTCGGGGCCTGGGACGAGCCCGCGCTGCACGGGCACGAGAAACCGCTGGTCGGCCCGTACGGCACGGTGTTCCTGCTGGCGTTCCTGTTCATCAAGCTGTTCGAGTACAACGGCGGCATGCTGAACCAGGCCCAGCGCTACATGGCCACCGGCAGCGCCCGCCAGGCGGAGCGCTCGGCCCGGCTGTCGGCGATCCTGTGGCTGGTCTGGCCGGTCGTGCTGTTCTTCCCCATGTGGATGTCCCCGCTGCTCGTACAGGCGCAGAAGCCGGACGGCTCCGACTCCTACGCGCTGATGACCGAACAGCTGCTGCCGCACGGGCTGCTGGGCCTGGTCATCGTCGGGTTCTTCTCCCACACCATGGCCATGTGCTCCTCCGACGCCAACGCGATCGCGGCGGTCTTCACCCGCGACCTCGCGCCGGTGCTGTCGGCCAGGGCGCGGGGCTGGGGCGCGCGTTCGGGGCTGATCGCGGCCCGGGTCACCACGGTCGTCTTCCTCGGCCTGTCCATGGCGGTGGCGACCCAGGTCAACTCCCCCGCGTTCAAGGACATCATCACGGTCGTCATCACGTGGGTGGCGGGGCTGATGGGGCCGATCGCGATCCCGATGATGCTCGGGCTGCTGCGCGCCTTCCGCCGCTCGGGGCCGACGGCGGCGCTCACCAGCTGGGCGGCGGGCCTGCTGGCCTTCTGGCTGGTCAACTACCCCATCAGCTGGAACGTGGACGGCGGTGTGCCGCTCCAGTACCAGGTCTCGGTGCCGCTCGCGGTCTCCCTGGTCCTGTACGTCCTGATCGGCTACCTGAAGCCGGAGGACACCCCGGAGCGGTTGGCGATCATCGAGAAGGTGAACACCGACAGCGACGGGGCGGCGGTCCCGGTGCCGGCCAAGGCGGGGGACGACGTGGTGGGGGCGCCGTAGCGGGCCTCACGCCCGGGGGTAGCGCGCCAGCCACCCCGGTGACGCCCCGGCGGGTCCGTGCAGGGCCGGGCCCTGGGTCATCTCCATCGCGAAGTCGTCGGCGAGTTCGAGGAGCGTGGGGCGGCCCTCCAGTTCGGCCAGCCAGGCCGGGGGGAGGGCCGTCTCGCCGTGCAGGGCGCCGAGGAGGCCCCCGGTGAGGGCGCCGGCCGCCGCCGACGGGCCGCTCTGGTTGACCGCGAGGCACAGCCCGTGCCGTACGTCCTCCCCCACCAGCGCGCAGTACACGGACGCGGCCAGCAGCCCGTCCGCCGTGCCGTCGCCGGCCAGCTCCTCCACCCGGGCCGGGGTCGGGATGCCCTGCCGTACCGCGTCGAGGGCGTGCTGGAGGGCGTCGCACACCGGCCGGTGGCCGGGGCGGGCGGTGAGCAGGGCGAGCGCCCGCCGCACGGCGCCGTCCAGGCTGTCGCCCCGGGCCAGCGCGTGCACGATCACGGCGTACGCGCCCGCCGACAGGTAGGCGACGGGATGGCCGTGGGTCTGGGCCGCGCACTCCACGGCCAGTTGGACGACGAGCTGCGGCTCCCAGCCGACGAGCAGCCCGAAGGGTGCCGAGCGGGCGACCGCCTCGGGGCCCCGCTCGTCCGGGTTCTTCGGGGACTCCAGCGTGCCCATGGTCCGGTCGCCGAACCCGATGAGCAGCGCGCGGGTGGGGCCGCGGCGGGCGTACAGCCACTCCTCGCGGGCCAGCCAGCCGTCCTCCGCGCGGCGCTCGTCGGGGCCCCAGTCCCGCTGGGTGGCCGCCCAGCGCAGGTACGCCCGGTGCAGGTCGGTCGGCGGGTGCCAGGCGCCGGTGTCCCGCCGTACCTGGGCGCGTATCAGCCCGTCCACGGTGAACAGGGTCAGCTGGGTGTGGTGGGTGACGCTGCCGCGCCGGCCGTGCCCGGGGGCCAGGTCGAGCAGCCCCTCACCGCCGTACGCGGCCCGGATCTCACCCAGGGACAGGGCGTCGGCGGGCCCGCCGAGCGCGTCGCCCACCGCCACCCCGAGCAGGGTCCCGCGCACCCTGCTGCGATAGTCCTGCTGTTCGGCACGGCCCCAGACGGCACCGGTCGTGACCTCCACCAGACCTCCCCTGGCACCGCCCGCCTGTACGACGCGCAGCACTGTAATCGACCGGGAACGGCCCGTTCAGCGGGACAAATCCGCCCCCACGGGTCGTTGTCCGGCGGACCGGCCGCGTTCGTCCCGGCGATCCCCCCGGTTCACCGGCCCTCTGGCTCAATACCCGTGGGCGAGGCCGGTGTTGGACGGGAGAGAATCCAGCCATGACCACCACTCCCACCCGCCCCACCGGCCTCCGGCTCGCCGCCGGGGTGCTCACCGGCATACTCGCCCTCTACATCACCCTGGTCGCGTTCGGGAACATCACCGACTTCGGGACCAACCAGAGTTACGTCCGGCACGTGCTGTCGATGGACACGACGTTCAAGGACGGCAACCTGAAGTGGCGGGCCGTGACGAGCACGGCCCTGGAGGACACCGCCTACGTACTGATCATCGTGTGGGAGAGCGTGGCGGCCCTGCTGCTGATCTGGGGGACGTCGCTGTGGGCGCGCGGCAGGGACGATTCCGCGCGGCGCTGGTCGACCTACGGGCTGCTGATGCTGATGCTGCTGTTCGGCGGCGGGTTCATCGCGATCGGCGGCGAGTGGTTCGCCATGTGGCAGTCGGAGGCGTGGAACGGACTGGACGCGGCGACCCGGATCTTCCTGATCAGCGGGGTCGCGCTGATCGTCAACCAGCTCCCCGCCCGGCAGCCGCAGTCACGGGCGGGGACGGAGACGGACGCTAGTTGACGACCGCGACCCGCGTGCCCTGGTCGCCGAAGGACCACAGGGCGGCCCCGTCCTCCTTGTGCAGGCGGATGCCGCCCAGCTTCTGGCCGTTCGCGGGGGGCGGGGAGGCGCCGTCCAGGGCGTTGGAGAAGGCGATGTTCACGCCGTCCGCCTTGGTGAAGTACATGACGTGCTCGATCTCCACGCCGTCCGAGCCCTTGAGGGACTGGGTCCGCAGGGTGATCGAGTAGCGGCCGGGCCGCGGGTCGACCGTGCCCGGCCACACCGGGAACGTGCGGATCGGCTTGCCGGTCGCGTCGACCAGCCACACCCGCTCGGCGCCCAGCGAGTAGACGATCCGGCGGCCGTCACCGGAGTCGTCCGGCAGCTCGGGCGCCTGCGGGGCGGACGCCGGCCCGGACGGGTGCGGGCTCGCCGACGCCGACGGGCCGGGCCGGGCCGCGGCGGCGGCCGTGGGATGCGGCCCGGCGTCCGCCTGTACGGCGAGGGCGACGACGACCGCGGTCGCCCCCGCCGTCAGACCGGTGACCCAGGCCCACGAGGGCAGTCGGGCAGCCACGGGACGCATCTCCTCCGCTACGGGGCCCCGTCCAGCATCGGGGGTCGGACAATCGTACTCAGTCCAGGACCGGCAGCAGCTCCGGCAGGTGCCCGTCGGACGCCTCGGCGACCCGCTGCCGCTCCTCGGGGACCTCGCCGTAGAGGGTGGTGCGCGGCCTGGCCGGGCGGCCTGCCGCCTCGGCCACCGCGATCAGGTCGCGGATCGACTTGTACGAGCCGTAGGAGGAGCCCGCCATGCGGGAGATCGTCTCCTCCATCAGGGTGCCGCCGAGGTCGTTCGCGCCGGAGCGGAGCATCTCCGCCGCCCCCTCGGCGCCCAGTTTGACCCAGCTCGTCTGGATGTTGGGAATCCAGGGGTGGAGCAGGAGCCGGGCCATCGCCGTCACCGCCCGGTTGTCCCGCAGGGTCGGGCCCGGTCGGGCGATCCCCGCCAGGTACACCGGCGCGTTGGTGTGGATGAACGGCAGGGTCACGAACTCGGTGAAGCCGCCGGTCTCCCGCTGGATGCCGGCCAGCGTGCGCAGGTGGCCGAGCCAGTGCCGGGGCTGGTCCACGTGCCCGTACATCATCGTGGACGAGGAGCGGATGCCCAGTTCGTGCGCGGTCCTGATCACCTCGATCCAGGTGGCCGTGGGCAGCTTGCCCTTGGTGAGCACCCAGCGGACCTCGTCGTCCAGGATCTCCGCGGCCGTTCCGGGGATGGAGTCCAGCCCGGCCTCCTTGGCGGCCGTCAGCCACTCGCGGATCGACAGGCCGGTGCGGGTCGCGCCGTTGACCACCTCCATCGGCGAGAAGGCGTGCACGTGCATGCCCGGCACCCGCTCCTTCACCGCCCTGGCGATGTCGAAGTACGCCGTCCCGGGCAGGTCGGGGTGGATGCCGCCCTGCATGCACACCTCGACCGCGCCGACCTCCCACGCCTGCTGGGCGCGGTCCGCGACCTGCTCCAGCGACAGCGTGTAGGCGTCGGCGTCCGTGCGGCGCTGGGCGAAGGCGCAGAACCGGCAGCCGGTGTAGCAGACGTTGGTGAAGTTGATGTTGCGGGTGACGATGTAGGTGACGTCGTCGCCGACCGCCGACCTGCGCACGTCGTCGGCCACCCGGCACAGCGCGTCCAGCGCCGGGCCGTCCGCGTGCAGCAGGGCCAGGGCCTCGGCGTCGGTCAGCCGGGTCGGGTCGTCGGCGGCCGTGCGCAGCGCCTCGCGCACGTCGGCGTCGATCCGCTCCGGGGCCATGCCGGGGGCCGCCGCCTCGCGCAGCGCCTCCCAGTCGCCGTAGACCTCGTCGAAGTCGGCGCGCCGGTCGCCGGTGCGGCCCTCGGAGTCGATGGCCGTGTGCAGGTCGGTGCGGCCGGTGGCGGTGAACACCTCGTCCGGCTCCTGCCAGGGCCGGCCCGTCACGACCGCGTCCGGCAGGGCCAGGCCCGTCTCCGGGTCGGCCAGGGCGGACACGTGCGGGCGCAGCCGCGGGTCCAGCCAGGGCTCGCCCCGGCGGACGAACTCCGGGTACACGCACAGGCGTTCGCGCAGTTCGAAGCCGGCCGCCCGGGACCGCTCGGTGAGTTCCTCGATCTGCGGCCAGGGGCGCTCGGGGTTGACGTGGTCGATGGTCAGCGGGGAGACCCCGCCCCAGTCGTCGATGCCGGCGCCGATCAGCCGCTCGTACTCGGCGTCGACCAGGTTCGGCGGGGCCTGGAGGCAGGCGCTCGGGCCCATGATGTGCCGGGCGACGGCCACCGTGGCGACCAGGTCGTCCAGTTCGGCGTCCGGCATGCCGCGCATCGCCGTGTCCGGCTTGGCGCGGAAGTTCTGGATGATCAGTTCCTGGATGCCGTGGTAGGCGCGGGCGACCTTCCGCAGCGCGAACAGCGACTCGGCGCGCTCCTCGTACGTCTCCCCGATGCCGATCAGCAGGCCGGAGGTGAACGGTACGGAGGAGCGCCCGGCGTCCTCCAGGACGCGCAGCCGGACGGCCGGTTCCTTGTCCGGGGAGCCGTGGTGCGGGCCGCCGGGCTCGGACCACAGCCGGGTGGCGGTCGTCTCCAGCATCATGCCCATGCTCGGCGCGACCGGCTTCAGCCGCTGGAAGTCCGTCCACGTCATGACGCCCGGGTTCAGGTGCGGCAGCAGGCCGGTCTCCTCCAGGATCCGGATGGAGATGGCGCGCACGTAGGCGATGGTGTCGTCGTAGCCGTGCGCGTCCAGCCACTCGCGCGCCTCGGGCCAGCGGTCCTCCGGCTTGTCGCCGAGGGTGATCAGGGCTTCCTTGCAGCCGAGGGCGGCACCCTTGCGGGCGATGTCCAGCACCTCGTCGGGGGACATGAACATCCCGTGGCCGGCGCGGCGCAGCTTGCCGGGGACGGTGGCGAAGGTGCAGTAGTGGCACTTGTCCCGGCACAGCCGGGTGAGGGGGACGAAGACGCTCTTGGAGTACGTGATGACGCCGGGCCGGCCCGCCGCCTCCAGGCCCGCGTCCCGCACCCGGGCGGCGGAGGCGGCGAGGTCCGTCAGGTCCGTGCCGCGTGCCTGGAGCAGCACCGCGGCCTCGGCGACGTCGAGGGCGACGCCTTCCCGGGCACGTTTGAGGGCGCGACGCATGGAGTTCTCGGTGGGGCCGGTTCCGGAGGGCACGGAAGTCGTCATCCCTTGAGCATACGGTCGCGCTGATCGTCGCCGACTGGGGTGGCGCCAGGTTGGGTTGCCCGCCGTGGGTGCGTCCGGGTCGTTCGCGGCCGGGCGCGCCCGCTCGGTGACGCCGCGCACAGGTATTGTCCCGGGCCCCTTGGGTCGGCTTACGTTGACAGGGTGACGACGTTGCGCGGCACCTTCGCACCCGGCTCCCCCGACTTCGCGTACCTCCCCTTCGAAGTCCCGGCGGGCACGGCAGAGTTGAAAGTCACCTACACCTACGACAAACCGCCCGTCCCGCCCGGCACCCCCGGCAACGCGCTCGACATCGGGCTGTTCGACCCGCGGGGGACCGAGGTCGGCGGGCGGGGGTTCCGGGGCTGGTCGGGCGGGGCGCGCAGCGAGTTCTTCGTGCGGGCCGACGCGGCGACCCCCGGGTACCTGCCCGGGCCGCTCACCCCCGGCACCTGGCACATCGCCCTCGGCCCCTACACCGTGGCCCCGCAGGGGCTGGCCTACGAGGTGAGCGTCACCCTGACCGAGGGAGCGGCCGGTGCGACCCCCGAGCCGGTGTACCCGCCCGGCCGGGCCCGGGGGCGGGGGCGGGACTGGTACCGGGGCGACTGCCATCTGCACTCCTGGCACTCCGACGGCCGCCGCACCCCCGCCGAGATCGCGGCGCTGGCCCGCGCCGCCGGGCTGGACTTCGTCAACAGCTCCGACCACAACACCAACGCCTCGCACCCCCACTGGGCCGACGCGGCCGGCGACGACCTGCTGGTGCTGCTCGGCGAGGAGGTCACCACCCGCAACGGGCACGTGCTCGCGCTCGGCACCGACCCGGGCACCTTCGTCGACTGGCGCTACCGGGCCCGCGACGGCCGCTGGGCGCACTTCGCGCGGGCGATCCGGCGGGCCGGCGGCCTGGTCGTACCGGCCCATCCGCACGGCGACTGCGTGGGCTGCTCCTGGCGGTTCGGGTTCGCGGAGGCGGACGCCGTGGAGGTGTGGAACGGGATGTGGACGCCCGACGACGAACTGGCGCTCGCGGGCTGGGACGCGCGGCTGGTGGCGGCGGCGCGGGGCGAGCGGGCGTGGCTGCCCGCGCTGGGCAACAGCGACGCCCACCGCGATCCGGACGTGGTCGGGCTGCCCCAGACGGTCGTCCTCGCCGACGGCCTGACCCGGGAGGCGATCCAGGAGGGACTGCGGGCCGGGCGGTCCTACGTGGCCGAGTCGCGCCATGTCTCGCTGGACTTCTCCGTCACGGCGGAGGGAGGTGAGCGGGCCGGGATCGGGGAGCGGCTGGCGGTGGCCCCGGACACCCCGGTGACCGTGCGGCTCCAGGTGTCCGGCGCGCCGCGCTGCGCGGTGCGGTTCCTGACCGACCAGGGCCTGGTGTTCACCGGCCAGCCGCTGCCGGTGTCCGGCACGGGGGCCGTGGAGTGGCGCACCTCCCCGGCCCGCGCGGCCTACGTCCGGGCCGAGGTGCGGCACGAGACGGCGCTGGGCCCGGTGCCGGGGGCGATGGCCGCGTTCACCAACCCGGTCTTCCTCGGACCGGTCAGCGGCGGGTGGCCCGGCGCAGCGCGATGATCTCGGCGACCGCCTCCAGCCAGCGGGCGGCGCACTCCTCGGCCTGAGGGGTGCCGGCGGTGGGCGCGGCGCCGCCCAGCCACTCCCGCAGCAGGGCGGCCGGTTCGGGGGACGGCAGCGGCTCGGGCAGCTCGGCGGCGTACCCGAGCCCGCCCGCCCGGACGATCCCGGCGAGGAACACCAGGGAGCGGGGCAGCACGCCGAGCCGGTCCAGGGTGACCGCGGCGGCCACCGCGCCGTCGCCGAACAGGGCGGTGCGGAAGGCGTCCTGGGTCAGGCCGTGGCGCAGCAGGACGGCGACGTCGGTGGCGGCCAGGACCTCGTCGTCGGTGCGGGAGTCGGGCGAAGGGGGCATGCGGGCCTCGGTTCCGGTCCGGGTCAGCGGACGGTGATCGTGAAGACGTAGAAGCCGGCGCCGGCGCCGCGGGCGCGCGGGTCGGCGGTCAGCGTGGGGTACGGGGACGGGGACCCGCTGGGGCTGGGGCCCAGGGTGGAGCGGTCGTCGGGGCCGGGGCCGGTGCACGTGTGCAGCGGGCAGTGCAGCAGCCGTACCGTCGTACGGCCCCTGGCCAGCGCGGTGAAGTCGAAGGAGCGGGTGGAGCCGGTGGAGCCGGTGGTGCCGTCGGCCGCGCCGCGGTCGCCGGTGGTGTGTTCGCCCCGGGACGCCAGTACCGCCTGGTCGGGCCGGGGGTCGGCGAGGTACCAGTGCTCGCCGAGGGTGGGGGCCGACGGGACGGTGAGGGAGAAGCGCTCGCCCGGCCGTACGGTGATGTCGCGCCGCTCGATGCCGTACTCGGTGCCGTCGCCGCCCGGTGCGGCCCGCACGGTGCCGGTGTCGGTGGGGGCGGGTGCGCCGGTGGTGGCGCCGTCCGTGCCGCCGGTGGTGGGGGCGGGTGCGCCGGTGGCGGCGCTTTCCGTGCCGCAGCCGGTGAGGGCGAGCAGGGCGAGGAGCGCGGCCGGGGCGAGCCGGGTGGTGCGGGAAGTCATGGTGGGTCTCTCAGTCCTGGGGCAGGTGCACCGCGTAGGCGTCGGGCAGTTGGCTGTTGCTGGCCTTCGCCATGCCGCCGTTGACGAAGTCGTCCTCGCTGACCCAGGTGGTCTGGCCCCACGGGTTGTAGATCTCCAGCTTGTCACCCTCCTGGCCGATGATCATCATGGCGTGTCCGTGCCGGGTGCCGTCCGCCTCGTAGCCCTCGACGCCGATCGGCACCGGCCTGCCCTCGGCCACCGCCTTCTCTATCTCCGGCAGGACGTTGCGCCGGGCGTCCGCGTCGCGGACCTCGTGGAGTTCGTAGGCGCTTCCGGTTTCGGGGCTGACCTCCTTGTTGAGGACCTCGGTCTTGCCCTCCAGGACCATGCCGTTCCAGTTGGCGCCGCCGTCGCCCTCGGTGTGCACCCGGTGCTGTTCGTCCACCAGGCGGCGGCGGAAGGCGGCGGGGTCGTTCTCCTGGCCGCTGGGGCCGCCGGTGAGGGAGAGGGCGTAGACGGGGTCGACCATGGCGCGGGCGGTGACGGTGGAGGAGGCCACGCAGGTGCCCTCGCGGCCGTCGCCGCCCTGCGCCCACTGCTGGCCGCGGAAGCTCTGCAGGTCGGTGTTGACGTTGGCGCCGCTGCCCGCGTCGACGCCCTCGTCCTTGAGGCTGTCGCCCTCGGTGACGATCGGGGACAGGTGCTGCTGGAGCCAGGCCGGGTCCTTGCCGTGGATCTTCCCGCCGAACGTCTCGATGTCGTCCACGCTGTGGCCCGCGGCGAGGGCCTTCATCAGGTAGGCCTTCTCCTGCGGGGACCCGGCGCCGGCCAGGAGGCGGTCCATCCGGGCCCGGTCGGCCGCCGGCAGCCGGTCCATGGCCCGGCCGGAGCGCTCCAGGTCGCCGGCGGTGAGGATCTCGTTGTACTCGGCGGCGCCGGCCTTGCCGCTGGTGTCGGCGAGCATCAGCCGGTCCACCGCGGACAGTCCGCCGGTGCGCAGCTTCCCGGCGCGGGCCTCGGCCGCCCACTTGTTCAGGTCCCGGGTGGCGGCGCGTACGGCGTCGTCGGCGGCGACGGCGGCCTTGTGCATGAGGTCGACGCCCTCGGTGGCGACCGACCGGGCCGCGGCGAGGGCCTGCTTCTCCTCGTCGGTCTCGATCATGCGGTCGATGGCGTCGAAGATGCCGTCCTTGGGGCCGAGTTGCCGTCTGGCCTGGTCCAGGCGGGTGCGGCCGTCGGCGTCCTGCCGCTTGGCGTGGACGAGGGCGTCGGCGAGGGCGTAGAGCGCCTTGGCTCCGCCGTCGAACGCCTCGGCCATCTCGGTCGCGGCCCGCGCGGCGGCGGCCACCCCGTCGGAGGCGAGGACGCTCGTCTTGCCGGTCCACACCTCGGGCAGGCCCTTGCGGGCCACCTTGTTCACCCGGTCGTGCAGATCGCCGGCCTTGTCGACCTGGTCGCGGTAGCGCTTGCCCAGCGCGTCCAGGGTCGCGGGGTCGCCCTGCGGCGCGGAGACGAACAGGGCGCCGTCGATCTGGTCCAGCAGGTCGTTCTTGGTGGCGGCCTTGGGGATGCTGTCGCGCAGGCCGGCCAGCCAGGAGCGGCGGGCCGCCGGAGAGTCCAGCGGGCTGAGGAAGCCGGTCATCGTCCGCCTCTTCAGTAGCGCGAGAGGGCCGACGGCCGCTCGGCGTGCACGGGCATGGTGGTCACGGCGCCGGCACCGGCGGGGGTGGGCATCGTGGTGACGGCCCCGGCACCGGCCGGGGTGGGCATCGTGGTGAGGCCGCCGCCGGGTACGGCCGCGGCTCGGGTCGCCACGGTGTGGTCGGCGCCGCCGTACGCGCCCTTGGCCAGGCGGACCTTGCCCGCCAGTTCGCGCAGCGCCGACTCCAGCGTGGTCGCCTCCGCCTCCCAGGCGGCGGCGAACGCGTCGAACGCCGCGGCGGAGTCGCCGCCGCCCAGTGTGCCGGCGGACTGGTTGCCGGTGGGGCGGACCGCCTCGGCGATGTGCCCGGCGTCGTCGCCCGCGCCGTCCAGTTCCGTCGCCTGCCCGGCCATGCCGGACCTGACCGTGTAGCCGTCCGTGGACGCGCCCATGAAGCTCCCCCGTCGCGTTGATCCCTGGCTGCGGGAGGCTAACACGCACCGTCCGGGGGGCTGTCGGGATGTCACAGGCCCCGCACGGGCCCGCCACACCCTCCACCCGCCGGCCCGTTCAGCCCGGCCACACCAGTGCCTGGACCTCGCTGTAGGCGTGCAGCGCGTACACGCCGGTGTCCCGGCCGACACCGCTCATCTTGAACCCGCCGAAGGGGGCCTCCATGTTGCGGCCGACCGTGTTGACGCCCACCCCGCCGGCCCGCAGCCGGCGCGCCACCCGGAAGGCGCGGGCCACGTCACCGGACCACACGTAGTCGAGGAGGCCGTAGTCGGAGTCGTTGGCCAGGGCCACGCCCTCCTCCTCGTCGTCGAAGGGGATCACCGTCACCACCGGCCCGAAGATCTCCTCGCGGGCCACCCGCATGTCGTTGCGCCCGTCGGCGAGCAGGGTCGGGGCGACGTAGAAGCCCCGTTCGCACGGCGGGCGTTCACCGCCGGTGACCACCACCGCTCCCTCCCGGAGGCCGAGTTCGACGTACGACTCGACCCGCGCCCGGTGCTCCGCCGAGATGACCGGTCCCACCACCGTGCCGGGCTCCCGCGGGTCCCCGACCGTCAACCGGCCCGCGTATCCGGCCAGTTGCTCCACGAGCCGGTCGTACACCCCGCGCTGGGCCAGGACCCGGGTCGGCGCGGTGCAGATCTGGCCGCTGTAGAAGGAGAAGGTGGTGCCGATGCCGGTGACGGCCGAGGCGAGGTCGGCGTCGTCGAAGACGAGCGCGGCGCCCTTCCCGCCCAGCTCCATCAACTGCCGTCTCATGTCCCGCCCGCACACCTCGGCGATGCGCCGGCCGACCGCCGTGGACCCGGTGAAGCTGACCATGTCGACATCGGCGGACCCCACCACCGCCTCGCCCACCGCGACCGCGCGGCCGGAGACGACGTTCACCACGCCCGGCGGCACCCCGGCCTCGGCCAGCGCCTCGGCCATCCGGTACACCGACAGCGGGTCCTGCGGGGCGGGCTTGACCACCACCGTGTTGCCCATGGCCAGCGCCGGGGCGATCTTCCCGGCCGGGTTGGCCCACGGGTTGTTGTACGACGTGACGCACGCGACGACCCCGACGGGCTGGCGTACCGCGAGCGCCCCCATCACCCCGGCCTTCCCCATCGGCCCGGCCTCGTTGATCTGCGGGGCGATGGGCCACTCGGCGGGCTCCACCCGCGCGTACCGGGCGAAGCGGGCGGCGGCCACCCCGACCTGCATCGCCCGGGCGGTACCGGTGGTCGCGCCCGTCTCGGCGCGGGCCAGGTCGGCGTACGGCTCCAGCCGGTCCCGGATGATCCCGGCGGCCCGCCCGAGCAGCGCCGCCCGCTCCCCGGGCCGGGTCCGCGACCACGCGCCGAACGCCTCCCGGGCCGCCGCGCAGGCCGCCCGCGCCTGCTCCGGGGATGCCTCCGGCGCCCAGCCGACGGTCTCCTCGGTGGCCGGGTCGGTCACCGGGTAGTGCCCGCCGTCCGGGGCCACCCACTCCCCGCCGACGAACAGCGCCTGCCCCTCGACGCTCACCGCGTGCTCACCGTCCGGGTGTCCCGGCCCGAGCGCAGGACGCGGCCCGGCACGGCCCCCGTCACCCGGCCGTCGCGGACGGTCTCCACCCCGTTCACCCACACCGCCCGCACGCCGATCGCCTCCGAGTGCAGCCGGGGGCCGTCCCCGGGCAGGTCGTGCACCAGCCGGGCCCGGCCGGCGTCGACGCGCTCCGGGTCGAACAGCACCAGGTCGGCGTGGAAGCCCTCGGCCACCCGGCCCCGCTCCCGCAGCCCGAAGAGGCGGGCCGGGTCGTCGGTGAGCATCCGCACCGCCTGCTCCAGCCCGGCCAGTCCCCGGCCGCGCAGACAGTCCCCGAGGAACCGGGTGGTGTACGGCGCCCCGCACATCCGGTCCAGGTGGGCGCCCGCGTCCGAGCCGCCGAGCAGGACGTCCTCGTGCCGCCAGGTCTCGGCGCGCAGCGCCCAGGAGGCCGGGTCGTTGTCGCTCGGCATGGGCCACAGCACCGTGCGCAGCTCGTCGTGGGCGCAGATCTCGACCAGGCAGGCGAAGGGGTCCTGGCCGCGTTCGGCGGCGATGTCCCGCACCACCCGGCCGGTGAGCCCCTGGTTGGCCGCGCTGTAGGTGTCCCCGATGACGTACCGCCCGAAGTCGGCGAGCCGCCGGAACACCCCGGCCTCCTCGGACCGGGCCCGGCGCAGCAGTTCCTCGCGCACGGCGGGGTCGCGCAGCCGGGCGATGCGCTCGGGCACCGGCAGCGCGAGGACCGCGCCCCAGCCGGGGATGAGGTTGAGGGCGCAGAACGTGCCCAGGGACATGTTCATCGGGGTGAGGATCGGCATGGTGAGCGCCACCACCCGCCCGCCTGCCTTCCGGGCCCGTTCGCTCGCGCTCAGCTGGCGGGGCACGCGGTCCGGCACGGCGGCGTCGACGGTGAGGACGTTCCAGTTCAGGGGCCGGCCGGCCGCCGCGCTCAGCCGTGCCAGCAGCTCGATCTCGTCGTCGCTGAAGCGGTCCAGGCAGCCGGCGACGATCGCCTCGATCTGGGTGCCCTCGTGCTCGCCGACGGCGCGGGCGAGGGCACCCAGCTCCGCCGGGCGCGCGTACCGGGAGGCGACCGGGCGGCCGTCCCCGTCGGAGTGCGTCCCGGACTGCGTGGTGGACAGCCCCCAGGCGCCGGCGTCCATGGCCTCGTGCAGCAGCCGGAGCATCGCGCTCAGCTGCTCCCCGGTCGGCTGTCCGCCGACGGCCCGTGGGCCCATCGCGTGCCGGCGCAGCGCGCAGTGCCCCACCATGAACCCGGCGTTCACGGCGATCCGCCCCTCCAGGGCGTCCAGGTACTCCCCGAAGGAGTGCCAGCTCCAGGGCGCCCCCTGCTCCAGCGCGACCAGGGACATCCCTTCCACCCTGGACATCATCCGCCGGGTGTAGTCGGCGTCCGCCGGGCGCGCGGGGTGCAGGGGCGCGAGGGTGAACCCGCAGTTCCCGCCGATCACGGTGGTCACCCCGTGGCTCAGCGAGGGGGTGGCGTACGGGTCCCAGAACAGCTGGGCGTCGTAGTGGGTGTGGGGGTCCACGAAGCCCGGGGCTAGGACGAGTCCGCGGGCGTCCTCGGTGGTGCGGGAGGCCGCGTCCAGTTCCCCGATGGCGGCGATCCGGCCGTCCCGGAGTCCGACGTCGGCGGTGAAGGCGGGGGCGCCGGTGCCGTCGACGACGGTGGCGCCCTTGACGATGTGATCGAACACTGGGTGACTCCTTCGATACCGGAGGCGCTGACCTACCCAGGGGCGCGGGCCGTACCGATATGCGGCTCCGCCGCGTAAGCACGACCAGCGACAACGCACCCGCACCCGCCAACCGCGCTCACCCGGCAGCCCGGAACCGCGAAGTCCGGTGCACCGGATCCGTGTCGATCTTCGGGATCACGTGCTCCCCGATCAGCCGTATCGTCCGCAGCGTCTCCTCCTTCGGCACCCCCACCGGCAGCCCGAAGCTCAGCTGGTCCGCCCCGGCCTGCTCCCACCGCTTGCACTGGCGCAGCACCTCGTCGGGGTCGCCGCAGATCAGCAGCTCCTCCTCGATCAGCAGCTCCACGAACTCGGGCGTGTACTCCGGCAGCGTCTCGGGCCACACCGGGAACCCCTCCGGCCGGGGGAAGGTGTCGTGGTAGCGGAACACCAGCGAGGGCAGGTAGTGCAGTCCGCCGCTGACCGCGGTCTCGACGGCCTCGGCGTGCGTGGGCGCGCAGATCGCGGTCGTCGTGACCATGACGTTGTCGTTGACGAAGTCCCCCACCGGCTCGGCGTCCACGATCGCCGTCTTGTACTGCTCCAGCACCCACTCCATGTCGGAGACCTTCTGGACGCTGAAGCCGAGCACCCCGAGCCCCTTGCGCGCGGCCATGGCGTACGACGGCGGGGACCCGGCCGCGTACCACATCGCCGGGTGGGACTTCCCGTACGGCTTCGGCAGGACCTTGCGCGGCGGGAGCTGCCAGTGCTTGCCCTGGAAGCCGGCGTACTCGTCCTGGAGCCACATCTTGGGGAACTCGGCGATCGTCTCCTCCCAGATCTCCTTGGTGTGGTTCATGTCGGTGATGCCGGGCAGGAAGCCGAGGATCTCGTGCGATCCGGCGCCGCGCCCGCTGCCGAACTCGAAGCGTCCCTCGGTGAGGTGGTCCAGCATGGCGACCTTCTCGGCCACCTTCACCGGGTGGTTGACCTGGGCCAGCGGGTTGAAGATCCCGGAGCCCAGGTGGATGCGCTCGGTGGCGTGGGCGAGGTAGCCGAGGAAGACGTCGTTGGCGGACAGGTGCGAGTACTCCTCCAGGAAGTGGTGCTCGGAGGCCCAGGCGTACTTGAAGCCGGACTTGTCCGCCTGGATGACGTACTCGGTCTCCTCCATCAGCGCCTTGTGCTCGGCCAGCGGGTCGGTCTCGGCGCGCTTGCCCACGTATCCCTGTACAAAGATCCCGAATTCCACGGCGGTTCACCGTCCTCAAGTTTTCTGACGCTCCGTCAGATATGGCTGTCGGCCGACTCTCGCACCGGCCGCCGTGACCGTCAAGGGACGACGGCCGGTCAGATCACGCTGACCCCGGCCAGCCATCCCCCGTCGATCACGAACGGCTGCCCGGTGATGTACGAGGAGTCGTCCGAGGTGAGGAAGAGGGCGAGCCGGGCCACCTCCTCCGGCCGCCCGATCCGGCCGAGCGGAACGAGCCCCCGGTACAGCTCGTCCAGCGCTCGGCCCGTCTCCTCCGGGTCGGCGTCCGGGTCCAGCCGGGCGGGGTTGGACATCGCGGTGTCGATCGCGCCCGGGCAGATGGCGTTGACCCGGATCCGCCGCGGGGCCAGCTCCAGCGCGGCCACGCGGGTCAGCCCGAGCACGGCGTGCTTCGTCGCCGCGTACGCGCCCACGGCCGCCATGCCGGTCAGCGCCGTGTAGGAGGCGGTGTTGACGATGGTGGCGCCGGCCGCGAGTTCGGGCGCGACGGTCTTCATCCCGAGGAAGCAGCCGACCTGGTTGACCTGCACCACCTGCATGAACTCCGCCAGCGGGGTGTCCACCAGGGCGTTGAAGCGCAGGACGCCCGCGTTGTTGACGAGCCCGTCGAGGCGCCCGTACGCCCGCTTGACCTCGGCCACGGCCCGCCGCCAGCCGTCCTCCGTGCCCACGTCGAGGTGGACGTAGAGCGCGCCGATCTCCTCCGCGAGGGCCGACCCCCGCTCGTCCAGCACATCGGCCACGGCCACCCGGGCGCCCTCCGCTCGGAACAGCCGCGCCTCCTGCTCGCCCTGTCCGCGCGCCGCCCCGGTGACGAGGACGACCCGCCCGTCCAGCTTGCCCATACCGTCTCCTCAGTCCAGCCGGGGCGCGACCTCGTCCCCGAACACGCCTATCTGGTCGATGAGTTCGGCCCGGCTCCGGCTGCGCAGCCGGACCTGCACCTGGTGCGCGCCCAGCGCCCGGTAGGCGCGCAGCGACACGGCGATCTCCTCCGGGGGTCCGGCGAGGGTGCGCGGGCCGACGTCCCAGCCGGGCCGGCCGACGTACAGCGGCCCGGCGAGGGCGCCGACCGTGTACGGGCCGTCGCGTCCGGCCTCCTCGCGCAGCCGCCGGATCCGGGCGGCCCGCTCGGCCAGCCGTCCGGGCGGGTCCCCCTGCGGCAGCCAGCCGTCGCCCTTCAGCGCGGCCCGGCGCACGGCGGCGGGCGAGGAGCCGCCGACCCACAGGGGGACGTGCGGCTGCGCGGGGCGGGGGCGCTGGCCGAGCCCGGCGAAGTCGTAGTACGTCCCGTGGTGCTCGGGGAACTCCTCGGGGCCGAGCGCGGCCCGCAGGGCGTCCATCGCCTCGTCCAGTACGGCCCCGCGCCGCGCGAAGTCCGCCCCGAGCGCCTCGAACTCCTCCCGGACGTGCCCGGCGCCCACTCCGAGGATCAGCCGTCCGCCGGAGAGGTGGTCCAAGGTGGCGTACTGCTTGGCGGTCGGCAGCGGATGGCGCAGTCCGACCACGGCCACATGGCTGAGCAGCCGGATCCGCGTGGTGACGGCGGCGAGGTGGGCGAGGGTGGCCACCGGGTCGTACCAGACCGTGCCCATGGCCCCGGCGAGGCGGCGCGGGATGGCCACGTGGTCGCAGCAGGCGACGTAGGCGAACCCCGCCGCCTCGGCCGCGCGGGCGACCGCGACCAGGTCCCCGGGGCCGGCGGCGGCCTCCCACGGCTCGGCGTACAGGGTGCTCTGCGACTGCACGGGCAGCTGGATGCCGTACGCCAGGGCGCTCACCGCCACAGCCCCCCGGGGGCGAGCCCCAGCAGCTCGATGGCGTTGCCCCGCACGATCCGCTCGACCACGTCCGGCGCGAGATGCCCCATCTGCGCCTCGCCGACCTCGCGGGACTTCGGCCAGGTGGAGTCGGAGTGCGGGTAGTCGGTCTCGTACAGGACGTTGCCGGCGCCGATGGCGTCCAGGTTCCGCAGCCCGAAGGCGTCGTCGAAGAAGCAGCCGTAGACGTGCTCGGCGAACAGTTCGGACGGCGGCCGGCGCACCTTTTCGGCGACCCCGCCCCACCCCCGGTTCTCCTCCCACACCACGTCCGCGCGTTCGAGGATGTAGGGGATCCAGCCGATCTGTCCCTCCGCGTACATGACCTTGAGGTTCGGGAAGCGCTCGAACTTGCCGCTCATCAGCCAGTCGACCATCGAGAAACAGCAGTTGGCGAAGGTGATGACAGAGCCGACGGCGGGCGGGGCGTCGGCGGAGGTGGAGGGCATCCGGCTGCTGGAGCCGATGTGCATGGCGATCACCGTGCCGGTCTCGTCGCAGGCCGCGAGGAACGGGTCCCAGTCGTCGGTGTGCACCGACGGCAGGCCCAGGTGCGGGGGTATCTCGGAGAAGGCGACGGCCCGCACCCCGCGCGCGGCGTTGCGGCGCACCTCCCGGGCGGCCAGCTCCGCGTCCCACAGGGGGACGAGGGTCAGCGGTATCAACCGCCCCTTTGCCCGCGGCCCGCACCACTCCTCCACCATCCAGTCGTTGTAGGCGCGCACGCACAGCAGGGCCAGCTCCTTGTCGGCGGCCTCGGCGAAGGTCTGCCCGCAGAAGCGGGGGAAGGTCGGGAAGCACAGGGCGGACTGCACGTGGTTGACGTCCATGTCGGCGAGGCGCGCGGACACGTCGTACGACCCGGCCCGCATCCGCTCGTACGTGATGACCTCCAGCCGGACCTCGTCCCTGGGGTATCCGACGGCGGTGTCCAGCCGGGTCAGGGGCCGGCGCAGGTCCTCGTAGACCCACCAGTCGCCGACCGGCCCGTCGTCGCCCGGGGTGCCCATGACGGGCTTGAAACGGCCGCCGAGGAAGGTCATCTCCTTCAGCGGCGCCCGCACGATCCGGGGCCCGGCCTCGCGGTACCGCGCCGGCAGCCGCTCCTGCCACACGCCGGCGGGCTCCACGGTGTGGTCGTCAACGGAGATGATCGGCGGGAACTGTGTGGTCTCCATGCGGTTCACGGTAGCGCCGATCTGACGGACCGTCAGCTACGCGTACGGGCCGTTCCCGGCGCGCCAAGGGGTGTGAGAACCCTGTGGAACGCGTGAGGGCCTTGTGTCCCGTGGCCGTGCCCTTGTGATCGGTGTCTCGCACGGCTGACGCAACCGCCCGGAACAAGGCAAACTGACGGGGTTGTTCGTGATGCCGAGGGGGACGAACGCATGGACGGTGGGCCGCGAGTACCCGAGCAGCGGCGCGCCGGCTCCGCGGCCACCGCGGAGACCGGAACGCTGCGCTTCGGCGTGCTCGGTCCGGTGCGGGCCTGGCGCGGCGAGAAGGCGCTCGGCACGGGCTCCCCGCAGCAGCGCGCCCTGCTGGCCGCGCTGCTGCTGCGGGAGGGCCGTACGGCCACGGCGGCCGAGCTGATCGACGCGCTCTGGGGATCGGAGCCGCCGTCCCAGGCGCTGGCGGCGGTGCGCACGTACGCGTCCCGGCTGCGCAAGGTCCTGGGCCCCGGGGTCCTGGTCAGCGAGTCCGGCGGATACGCCGTACGCGGACTGGGCGAGGGCGCGCTGGACATGTCGGTGGCGCAGGACCTGGCGGCGGAGGCGGAGAAGGCGCGGGGCGCCGGCGACCTCGGCACGGCCCGCGGGCTGCTGCGGCGGGCGCTGGAGCTGTGGGACGGCGAGCCGCTGGCCGGGGTGCCCGGCCCGTACGCGGAGAACCAGCGGGCCCGCCTGGAGGAGTGGCGGCTGCAACTCCTCGAATCCCGCCTGGACATGGACCTGGAGCAGGGCGGCCACGCCGAGGCGGTCTCGGAGCTGACCGCCCTGACCGCGGCGCACCCGCTGCGGGAGCGGCTGCGCGAACTCCTCATGCTGGCGCTGTACCGCAGCGGCCGGCAGGCGGAGGCGCTGGCGGTGTACGCGGACACCCGCCGCCTGCTGGCCGAGGAACTGGGGGTCGACCCGCGCCCGGGGCTCAGCGACCTCCAGCAGCGCATCCTGCGGGCGGACCCGGCCCTGGCGGAGCCCTCGGCGCCGGTGCCGGAGCAGGCGGCGGCGCCGGTCCGGCCGGCCCAGCTGCCCGCGACGGTGCCCGACTTCACCGGCCGCGCGTCCTTCGTCGCGGATCTGAGCGCCGTGCTGTCCTCCGCGTCCGAGGCGGAGGGCCGGGTGATGGCGGTGTCCGCGCTGGCCGGTATCGGCGGCGTCGGCAAGACGACCCTGGCGGTGCACGTGGCCCACCGCGCGCGGCCCGCCTTCCCCGACGGACAGCTGTACGTCGACCTCCAGGGCGCGGGCCCCCGTCCGGCCGAACCGGAGACGGTCCTCGGCTCCTTCCTGCGGGCGCTGGGCACGGCGGACTCGGCGATCCCGGACTCCCTGGAGGAGCGGTCGGCGCTGTACCGGTCGGTGCTGGACGGCCGGCGGGTGCTGGTGCTGCTGGACAACGCCAAGGACGCGGCCCAGGTACGGCCACTGCTGCCCGGCACCGAGGGCTGCGCGGCCCTGGTGACCTCCCGGGTCCGGATGGTGGACCTCGCGGGTGCCCAGCTCGTCGACCTGGACGTGATGTCCCCCGACGAGGCCCTGTCCCTGTTCACCAAGATCGTGGGCGAGGAGCGGGTGGCGGCGGAGCGGGAGGCCGCGCTCGACGTCGTCGCGGCCTGCGGCTTCCTGCCGCTGGCGATCCGCATCGCCGCGTCCCGCCTGGCGGCCCGCCGCACCTGGACGGTCTCGGTGCTGGCGGCCAAGCTCGCCGACGAACGGCGCCGGCTGGACGAGCTCCAGGCAGGCGACCTCGCGGTCAAGGCCACGTTCGAACTCGGCTACGGCCAGCTGGAGCCGGCCCAGGCCCGCGCCTTCCGCCTGCTCGGCCTGGCCGACGGCCCCGACATCTCCCTGGCCGCCGCGGCGGCGGTCCTGGACCTGCCCCCGGAGGACACCGAGGAACTCCTCGAGTCCCTGGTCGACACGTCCCTCCTGGAATCCGCGGCCCCCAACCGCTACCGCTTCCACGACCTGGTCCGCCTCTACGCCCGCGCCTGCGCGGAACGCGACGAGGCCCGGCCGAGCGAGCGGGAGGCGGCGATGTCGCGGTTGCTGGACTTTTATCTGGCGACGGCCGCACGGGTGTACGCGATCGAACGCCCGGGGGACCGGACGGTGGACCACTTGGAGCCCACCTCGTATCGCGGACTCGAGTTCAGCAGCAGATCCCAGGCTCTGGACTGGCTCTTCGCGGAGGCCCAGTCCCTGCTGGCCTGCGCCCAGCAGCAACAGGCGCACGGACGCCTACGGCGCGCGGTCGACCTGCTGTGGGCCGCCAAGGACCTTGCCGAATCGGGAGCGAACGGAAAGCAGTACGAGTCTGCCGCCCTGGCGCTTCGGGACGCGGCCCGGGCGGCAGGTGACACCCGCGCGGAGGGGCGAGCGCGTACCGCGCTGTCGAACGTCCATCTCGCCGCGGGCCGTTACTCGGAAGCGGATCAGGAAGCCCGGCGCGCCATGGAACTCGCCGTGGCGGCAGCCGACACGACTCCGATCAGCTGGGCCTCCACCGATCGGGGGATCATCGCCCTCAACCGGGGCCGCTATGAAGAGGCCGAACAGCTGCTGACCATGGCGCGAGACGGATACCGCAGCGACGGCAACCGATCCGGTGAGGCCGGCGCCCTGTGCAACTTGGCACAACTCCATCAGCGTATGAACCGCACGCACAGCGCCATCGCCCTCGCCGAAGAGGGCGTCCAGATATACCAGCAGCTCGGGTTCAATCTCCGGCTCGCCAACGCCAGGTACTCGTTGGGCGTCGCGCTGACGCGAGCAGGGCGCCTGTCGGAAGGTCTGGCCGAACTCAGCGACGCGTTGTCGATGTTCGCCAACAATCGTCAGCGCTTGTGGGAGGGAACGACCCACTTCCGCATCGCTCAACTTCACCTGGCTGCCGGAAGTCCCGCCGAAGCCGCTCAGCACGCCGAACAGTCCCTGGCCATCGGGTTCATCGGTGGTGATCTCATCCGCGGCAGCGTCCTGAACACCCTGGGCAAGGCCCTGCACGCCTTGGGCCAGACCGACCGGGCGCGAGCCTGCTGGCACGAGGCGCTCCTTCTTCTGGAGGAGTCCCAAGTACCCGAAGCATCCGAGGTGCGGAGACTGCTGACGCCTTTGAACACGACGTGATCCACTTCTCGGGCGCGTTCATCGAACGTTTATGACGAACCGGCATGCTCAAACCAACGATCCGTCGCGTCGGGGGGCAGGCGGGTCGGGTGAGCCCACCCGGGCTCTGGCACATTCCTCTGTCCGGCGATACTCGGGGGAATCGCCGGACAGAGGCGCCACACGACTTGCACGTCTTTTCAGGGAGCGTGACCATGAGCAACGCCGAGAAGCAGCCGACGGACATCACGACGGTGGAGAACCACTCGCCCGCACCGCCGGTCGCCATCGACGCGACGAAGCAGCAGGGCATCCAGCCCGACCAGGCCGCCGATACGGACATCACCGTCCTGGAGAACCACTCGCCGATTGCGCCCGCTCTGGACCTGAACGCCAAGTAAGCCACCAACCCGACGGGGGATCGGCCGCGGCGGCGCGGAGGGGGAGCCGTCGCGGCCGAGGTGAGCACGGGGGGCCGAGGGGCCGGGCCTGGGGGGCTCGGCCCCTTGGCATGTCGGGGTTCGGGGGTGGGTGGTCAGGGGTGCGCCCGTAGGTTTCTCAGGTCCCCCTTCAGCACCTTTCCGCTCGCGTTCCGGGGCAAGGACCGCAGGAATCGCACCGTTCTCGGGACCTTGTAGTTCGCCATCTCCCGGCGGGACCAGGTGATCAGGGCGTCGGGGGTCAGACGGGAGCCGGGGCGGGGGACCACGTAGGCCCTGGCGACCTCGCCCAGGCGGGGGTCGGGGACGCCGATGACCGCCGCTTCCGTCACGTCGGGGTGGGTCAGGAGGAGGCGTTCTATTTCGGCGGGGTAGGCGTTGAAGCCGCCGACGACGAACATGTCCTTCAGGCGGTCGGTGATGCGCAGGTTGCCCGAGGGGTCCAGGACTCCCACGTCGCCCGTGCGCAGCCAGCCGTCCGGGGTGACGGCCTCGGCGGTGGCCCGGGGATCGCCGTCGTAGCCGCGCATGACGGTGAAGCCGCGGACCAGGACCTCGCCGGGAACGCCGGGCGGCAGTGGTGTGCCGTCGGTGTCGGCCACCCGCACCTCGGTGCCGGGGATCGCCCGGCCGGAGGTGGCGGCGATCACGGCCGGGTCGTCGCCGCGGCGGCACATCGTGACGAGGCCGGACGCCTCGGACAGCCCGTAGGCGGTGAGGACCGTCGCCACGCCCAGCTCCGTACGCAGGCGTTCCACCAGCGACAGCGGCACCACCGACGCGCCCGTCACCACCAGCCGCAGCGTCGACAGGTCGTGGGCGTGCCGGGCCGGGTGGTCCAGGAGCTGCTGGTGCAGGGCCGGCGGGCCGGGCAGGACGGTGACCGCTTCCGTCGCGATGTTCGCCAGCGCCGTCTCGGCGCCGGACACCGGCTGCGGGATGATCGTCGCCCCGCGGGTCAGGCACGCGATCACCCCGGCCTTGTAGCCGAAGGTGTGGAAGAAGGGGTTGACGATCAGGTAGCGGTCGCCGTGGCGCAGGCCCGCGAGGTCGGCCCAGATGTCGTAGGCGCGCAGGGTCTGGCCGTGGGTGGTCACCACGCCCTTCGGGCGGCCCGTCGTGCCCGAGGTGTAGATGATGTCCGACGGGGTCGTGCCCGTCAGGTGCCCGCCGCGGGCGCGGACCTCCGCCGCGGGCACGCACTCCCCGGCCGCCAGGAAGTCCTTCCAGGTGCGGAAGGACGGGGGCGCGTCCGGCGCGAAGACGATCACCTGTTCCAGGTCGGGCAGGGCCGGCAGGGGGCGGTCCGCCGCCGGGCCGGTGCCGGCCGCCCGGCGCAGGGCCGCCACGTAGGACGTGCCGAGGAAGGTGCCCGTCACGAACAGCAGCCGGGCCCGGCTGCGGCGCAGCACGTCCGCCGCCTCGGCCCCCTTGAAGCGGGTGTTCAGCGGGACCAGGACGGCACCGGCGCAGACCGCGCCGAGGGCCGCGACGATCCACTCCGCCGAGTTGGGGGCCCAGACGGCCACCCGGTCGCCGGTCCGTACTCCGCTCGCCAGGCAGGCCGCCGCCGCGCGCTCCACCCGGGCGCCCAGTTCGGCGTAGCCGATCCTGGTCCGGCCGTCGGCCACGGCCTGCGTGTCCGCGTACCGTTCGGCCGCCGACCGGACCAGTTCCGGGATGGTCTCCCACTCGCTCACGGACCGCCCTCCCCCGTGCGGAGACATCTGCTGACAGTCCGTCAGGTTAGCTGTAATCTGACGGACTGTCAGGAGAGGGGTTTCCCATGGCAGCACCAGGGAGAGCACCGGGGATCAAGGACGCCGTCGCCATCGTCGGGATCGGGCAGACCGCGTTCGCCCGGCGCCTCGCCGAGGACGAACGGACGCTCGCCTGCCGGGCCGTGCTCGCCGCGCTCGACGACGCGGGGATCGCGCCCGGCGAGGTCGACGCGCTCGCCTCCTACACCATGGAGGACACCGACGAGGTGGAGCTGGCGAAGGCCGTCGGGTTCGGGGACCTGACCTTCTTCGGCAAGGTGGGCTACGGAGGCGGCGGTTCCTGCGCGACCGTCGCGCACCTGGCCGCCGCCATCGCCTGCGGGCAGGCCACCGTGGGCGTGGCCTGGCGGTCGCGCAAGCGGGGCAGCGGGCCCCGGCCGTGGACGAACACGACCGCGCAGCTGCCCACCCCGGCCCAGTGGACCCGCCCCTTCGGGCTGCTGCGGCCCGCCGACGAGGTCGCCATGCTGGCCCGGCGCTACATGCACGAGTACGGCGTCACCCGCGACCACCTGTTCAACGTGGCGCTGGCATGCCGCAACCGGGCCAACCAGAACCCGGCCGCCGTCATGTACGACCGGCCGCTGACCCGCGAGATGTACATGACCTCCCGGTGGATCAGCGAGCCGCTGTGCCTGTACGACAACTGCCTGGAGACGGACGGGGCGCTCGCCTGCGTGGTCGTCGGTCGGGAGCGGGCCCGGGACTGCCGGCAGCGGCCCGTGTACGTGCACGCCGCCGCCCAGGGGCTGCCCGCCCAGCACCACGGCATGGTCAACTACTGGACCGACGACCCGCTCACCGGCCCCGCCTGGACCGCCGCCCGGCACCTGTGGAGACAGTCCGACCTCACCCCGCGGGACGTCGACGTGGCGCAGATCTACGACGCCTTCACCCCGCTGATCCCGCTGTCCCTGGAGGGCTACGGCTTCTGCGCGCGCGGCGAGGGCGGCGCCTTCACCGAGCGGGGCGCCCTGGAGACCGGCGGCCGGCTGCCGGTCAACACCGGCGGGGGCGGGCTCGGCGAGGCCTACGTGCACGGCTTCAACCTGATCACCGAGGGCGTGAAGCAGCTGCGCGGGACCAGTACCGCCCAGGTGCCCGGCGCCGCCACCTGCCTGGTCACGGCCGGTGAGGACGTGCCCACCTCCGCCCTGCTGCTGAGGAGCTGACCGCCATGCTGACCCCCGTCACCGACGCCGACGGCGCGCCTTTCTGGGAGTACGCGGCCCGCGGCGAGCTGCGCGTCCAAGCGTGCGCCGACTGCGGCGAACCCCGCTTCCCGCCCCGGCCCTGCTGCCCGCACTGCCGGTCCTTCGCGAGCGAGTGGCGGCCGGTGCCGGGGCGCGGGCGGGTGTGGTCGTACGTCGTGCCGCATCCCCCGCTGCTGCCCGGCTACGCGGAGCAGGCGCCGTACAACGTGGTCGTCGTGGAGCTGGCGGAGCACCCGCGGATCCGGCTCGTGGGGAACGTGGTCGCGCACGCCGGGGCCCGGCTGGACTCCGTCGATCCCGGCCGGCTGCGGATCGGCGCCCGGGTGCGGGCCGTCTTCTCCGGCGGGCTGCCGCAGTGGGTGCTCGCGTGAACGGCGTCCGCCTCGATGTCGACGAGGACACCCGGGTCGCCGTCGTCACCCTGGACCGGCCGGACCGGCTCAACGCCATCGACCTGGAGACGGCCGACGGGCTGAGGGACATCTGGCGGACGTTGCGGTTCGCGGAACGGGTGCGGGCCGTCGTGCTCACCGGGGCCGGCGAGCGGGCCTTCTGCACGGGGATCGACCGGGACGCCGTGGTGCCGCAGCCCCCGTCGCCGTACATGCAGGACGATCCGCTGCTGGACGTAGGGCCGAAGGCGAACGGGCTGTGGAAGCCGGTGGTGGCCGCCGTGCGCGGGATGGCCTGCGGCGGGGCGTTCTACCTGCTGGGCGAGAGCGACTTCGTCGTGGCCGACCCGACGGCCGTCTTCTTCGACCCGCACACCACGTACGGCATGGTCAGCGCCTACGAGTCCGCGCTGATGGCGCTGCGCATGCCGTACGGGGAGGCCGCGCGGATGATGCTCATGGGGACGGCCGAGCGGATCTCCGCACGGCGGGCCCACGAGACCGGCCTGGTCTCCGAAGTGACCGAGGAGGGCGGCGCGCTGGCCGGTGCGGTGCGCTGTGCCGCCGTGCTCGCCGGGTATCCGCCCGAGGGGGTGCAGGGGACCGTGCGGGCGCTGTGGGCGGCCCGGGAGGCGGCGCTCGCGCAGGCGTTCGCGCAGGCGCCGCACCTCGTCGCGCTGGGCAATCTGCCGGCCGCGCGCCAGGCGGAGCTGTTCGCCGGCCGGCGGCGGGAGTACCGGGTGCGCTAGCCGGCGTCACGGGGTGCGCGCCGGCCGGTGCCCGGGTGCCTCACGCGGTCCGGCCGGTGCCCGGGTGCCTCACGCGGTCCGGCCGGTGCCCGGGTGCCTCACGCGGTCCGGCCGGTGCCCGGGTGCGTCACGCGGTCCGTGCCGTGCCCGTGCCCTTCTCCGCGTCCAGCGCGTACACGCACCGGTCCTTGCTGCACGCGTAGACCACGCCGTCCTTGACCACCGGGGAGCCGGTGATCTCGCCGCCGGTCGCGAGCTTCCAGCGCAGCCGGCCGTCGTCGGCCTTCAGGGTGTACAGGAGGTGGTCGGTGGAGCCGAAGTGGATACGGCCCTCGGCCACGGCGGGCGCGCCCACGACGTCGCCGCCCGCCTGGAAGCGCCACTTGGGGGTGCCGGTGACCGCGTCCAGGGTGTACAGGCCCTTGCCGCTGCCGACGTGCACGTGCCCGGCGGCGACCAGCACCGGCTCCACGGAGGAGCGGGCCTCGGTGGCGATGCGCCAGCGGTCGCGGCCGTCGGCGGCGTCGAGGGCGTAGACCGTGCCGAGGTAGTCGGCGAGGTAGACCCCGCCGCCGGTGACGGCCGGGCCGGGGGCGAAGGCGGGCGGGCTGAGGAAGACCGCCGGGGCCTCGAAGTGCCAGCGCACCCGGCCGCTCACCGCCTCCACGGCGAGGACGCGGGTGCCGGCGCTGATGTAGACGCACCCGTCGGGCGCCGGGGCCAGGCGCACCGGGACGCCGCCGCAGGAGGCCGCGTCGCCGATGGGGTACGACCAGCGCTCCTCGCCGGTGCGGGCCTCAAGGGCGCGCAGCCGGGCGTCCTGCCAGACGTAGACCGTGCCGTCGTGCACGACCGGGCCCGCCTCGGGGGACTCGAAGTCGGTCTGGCAGCCGGTGATCTCCCACAGCTTCCGCCCGCCGGTCGCCTCCCACGCCTGGACGCCGCCGCCGCGGGTGCCGGTGACGACCGTGCCCCGGTCGGCCTTGAGGCAGTACACCCAGGCGTCCGTGGGCAGCCGCCACAGGTCGGTGCCCTCGCGGGCGTCCAGCGCGTACAGGGTGGGGCCGTCGGAGGCGTGGATGCGGCCGTCCGCCACCGCCATCGACCAGGCGACGTCCCGGGTCTTGAAGCGGCGGCGGCCGGTGGACACGTCCAGGGCGTGCACCTCGAAGGAGGTGACGTAGACCAGGTCGCCGGCCACGGCCGGGGTGCCCCACACGTCGTTCGACATGCGGAACCGCCAGGGCCGCCAGCCGCTCGCGGGCTCCGGGGGCGCCGGCGGGACGGGCGGTACGGCGGGGTCGGCGGTGGCCACGCCGGGGCGGGGCCGGGACCAGCTGGCCACCAGGCCGGCCTCGGGCGGCGGCGCCTTGACGGCGGCGGCGCGGGCGTCGGCGACCCGGGGGCCGGGGCCGATGGGCACCGAGGCGCCGGCCAGCCGGACCGGGCCGGTGTCGGGGGCGCCGGCCGGGACCGGCACGGGGGCCGAGGGCGCCACCGGCATGGGCACGGGGGCCGAGGGGGCCGCCGGTACGGGCGCGGGGCCCGGCATGGACACGGGCGCCGGGGGCGGTACGGGGACCGGGGGGTCGTACGGCGGGGGCGGGGGCGCCGTCTGCCGGACGGCGCCGCGCGGGCCGCCGGCCGGGGCCGGGGCGGGCCGGCCGGCGGGGCGTCCGCCGCGGCGGGCCTCGATCAGCGCGACGGCCTTCTCCGGCAGCCAGGCGGAGGCGGTGCCGCTGTCGTCGGAGCCGGAGCCGAACAGGTGCGGGGCGAGCTGGGCCTGGAGGTCGGCCGGGGTGGGCCGGGCGGTGGCCTCCATCTGCATGCACGCCTCGATCAGCGGGCGCAGCTCCTCCGGCAGGCCGGTGAGGTCGGGGCCCTCGCGCAGCAGCATGAAGACGGTCTCGACCGGGTTGGCGCCGTGGAAGGGCGGGTGTCCGGTGGCGGCGAAGACGAGGGTGGAGCCGAGGGAGAAGACATCGCTGGCGCCGGTGACGCTGCGGGAGTCCTTGGCCTGCTCCGGAGACATGTAGGCGGGGGTGCCGACGGCGACGTTCGTCATGGTCAGCCGGGTGTTGGAGACCCCGGAGGCGATGCCGAAGTCGATCACCCGGGGGCCGTCCTCGACCACGAGCACGTTGGAGGGCTTCAGGTCGCGGTGGACCAGCCCGGCGCCGTGGATGGACTGCAGGGCCTCGGCCACGCCCGCCGCGAGCCAGCGAACGGCCTGCGCCGGCAGCGGCCCGCACTCGTTCACTATCTCTTCCAGCGAGGGCGCGGGGACGTAGGCGGTGGCCAGCCAGGGCACGGCGGCGCGCGGGTCGGCGTCGACCACGGCCGCGGTGTAGAAACCGGAGACCGCGCGGGCCGCCTCCACCTCACGGGTGAAGCGGACCCGGAAGAGCTGGTCCTCGGCCAGTTCGGTACGCACCGTCTTGATCGCCACGCGCCGGCCGGACGCCGAGCGCGCGAGATAGACCAGCCCCATGCCGCCGGCCCCCAGCCGGCCCAGCACCTCGAACGGCCCGATCCGCCGCGGATCGTGCTGCGTCAGCTGATCCACCACTTGCCTGCCACCTCCCCGTACGAGCCGCGCCACCCCATATGTACGCGACCGAAGTGCAGCGTCTCACCACCGCACCGCCATGGCGGCACGCACCCCGATTCTTCCTGGCCGGGCGGCTGGTTGCGAACCCGGTGACAGTCGGGGTGTCTCACATTAATTCATCCCAAAAGCGGATGGATCACCGCTGGAGCAGCGCGAACGAAGCCCCCTGATTGTCGGTGACGACGGCCACCGTGCCGTACGACGTCGTGAAGGGCGGCGCCTGCACCCGGCCGCCGAGCCGCTGGACGGCCCCGAGGGCGCCGGCCAGGTCGGTGACCCCGAAGTGGGCGACGAAGTGCGGGGGCATCTCGGCCGGGAACACCTCGGTGACGTCCGCGCGGCCGAAGTCGGGCGCGGCCCCGGAGCCGAACAGGGCGTCGTGGAAGAGGTCGCCGTAGAAGGCGTTGGCGGCGGCCGTGTCCCGGGTGTACAGCTCGGCCCACACGAAGGCGCCCGGCGCGCGCCGCCGCCCGAAGCCGCGGTGTGTGCCGGGCTGCCACAGGCCGAACACCGCGCCCCCGGGGTCGGCGGCCAGGGCGGCGGTGCCGAGGTCGCCGACCGGGTACGGGTCCGTGATCATCCGGCCGCCGGCCGCCGTGAGCCGCCGGGCGAGGGCCCCGGCGTCCGGGGTGGCGAAGGAGACCGTCCAGACGGTGGGCATGCGGCCGTCCGTCTTGGGGGCCAGCGCGGCGACCCGGTCCCCGTCCAGCAGCGCCCACACCGCGGAGCCGTACGCCTCCTGGAAGGTCCACCCGAAAAGCTCACCGTAGAACCGCTTGCCCGCCTCGACGTCGGGCAGTTGGGCGTCGACCCAGCAGGGGACGCCCTCCCCGTATGTCTCTTCGTTCGTGGATGCCCTGTTTTCGGCCATGCGGCAAAAGTAACCGGGACACGCGCACGCCGCAGACCAGGCACACCACCCCCGATCCCCCCGCGCACCCCATTTGCAGTCGGCCGAATCGCGCTCCCATCACCCCTCGGTAAGCTGACGGCATGACAGGACAAGTGCGTACCGTCGACGGCCGCGTGGCCGGCCGGCGTGGGCAGGCGACCCGGCAGAAGCTGCTCGACTGCCTCAGCGAGATGCTCAGCTCCTCCCCCTACCGGGACGTCAAGGTCATCGATGTCGCCCGGAGGGCGGGCACGTCGCCCGCGACCTTCTACCAGTACTTCCCCGACGTCGAAGGCGCCGTCCTGGAGATCGCCGAGCGGATGGCGGCCGAGGGCGCGGGGCTGACCGAACTGCTCGAAGGTCGCACCTGGACCGGCAAGTCGGGCTGGCAGACCGCGCAGGAACTCGTGGACGGGTTCCTGGACTTCTGGCGCCGCAACGACGCGATCCTGCGGGTGGTGGACCTGGGCGCGGCCGAGGGGGACAAACGGTTCTACAAGATCCGCATGAAGATCCTGAACTCGGTCAACAACTCCCTGGCCGACTCCATCGCGGAGCTCCAGGCCAAGGGCCGGGTGGACAAGGACGTGAACCCGGCGGCGGTGGCCGGTTCGCTGGTCGCGATGCTCGCGGCGGTGGCGGCCCACCAGAAGGGGTTCACCTCCTGGGGCGTGAAGCAGGCCGAACTCAAGCCGAACCTGGCGCTGTTGGTGCACCTGGGCGTGACCGGCAAGAAGCCGTCCAAGTAGGCGTCCGCGCCCCTCTCACCCCTTTGTGAAGATCCAAGTCCTGTCTCGCGGGCGGTGGTTCATCCCCTGAACCACCGCCCGCCGCCTATGCGGGCAGCGGACGGTCCCGCACCACGTGCTTCATCACCAGCGTCGAGGTCAGCCGCTGCACCCCCGGCAGGGTCGCCAGCCGCTCGTCGTACAGCCGCTGGAAGGCGGCCAGGTCGGCGGTGGCCACCCGGAGCAGGTAGTCCGGTTCGCCGAACAGCCGCTGGGCGTCCAGCACATGCTCCAGTTCGCCGACCGCCCGCTCGAACTCGGCGACCGTGTCCCGGTCCTCCTGACGCATCGACACGAAGACCAGCGCCTCGAAGTTCAGGCCGAGCGAGGCCGGGTCCACCACCGCGCGGTAGCCCTGGATGGCGCCGGCCCGCTCCAGTTCGCGCAGCCGCCGGTGGCAGGGGGAGACGCTGAGCCGCACCCGGGCGGCCAGCTCGGTCACGGTCAGCCGCCCGTCCTGCTGAAGCTCGGCAAGGATTTTCCGGTCCACGTCGTCCATGAGGAAGATTTTTGCGCACAACTCGTGATCACGAGCAAACTTCGGAAACACTTTCGGGTAATTCGCGCCTAATGTGCCCGACATGGACTCGGGACTGCTCTTCTCCTTCCTCGCCGTGGACCTGCTGCTGGTGTGCGTACCGGGCGCCGACTGGGCGTACGTCATCACGACCGCCCTGCGCGGCGGCCGGATACCGCGCGCGGTGGCGGGTCTGGTCTGCGGCTACGCCCTCCACACCGCCCTGGCCACAGCGGGCCTGGCGGTCCTGGTGGCCGGCTCCCCCGGCCTGCTGACGGCCGTGACGGTGGCGGGCGCGGGCTACCTGCTGTGGCTGGGCTGGGGAGTGCTGCGCCGGCCGGCGGTGCCCGGGGCGACGGGACCGGCATCCGCCCGGACGGATGCGGGCGCGGCACCGGCGACCGACGCCCGCCCCTTCCTGCGCGGTGCGACGATCAGCGGTCTCAACCCCAAGGGCCTGCTCCTCTATCTCTCCGTGCTCCCCCAGTTCCTCACCCTGCGCGGTGCGCACCTCCCCGTCCCGGCACAGACGGCGGTGCTCGGCCTGCTCCACATGGCCTGCTGCGCGGCCGTCTACCTCACCGTCGGTGCCCTCGCCCGCGCCCTCCTCGCGGCCCGCCCGGCGGCGGCCCGCGCGGTGACCCGCACGTCGGGCGCGGCGATGCTGGGCATCGGAGCGTTCCTGCTGGTGGAACGGCTGGCGACGCTCTAGCGTTCCCGTGCCTCGACGGCCGCTCCCGGCACACGCGGGGTCAGCCGGAAGAGGCGGATCTCCCGCTCCACCCGGGACTGGTACACCGCGTACGGCGGCCAGAGGGCGAGGGCCGCCTGCCAGGCCGCCATGCGTTCCGCTCCGGTGAGGAGGCGGGCCGTGACCGGGATGTCCCGGCCCCGCCAGTTGACCGTCGCGTCGGGGTGGGTGAGGAGGTTGCGGGTCCAGGCGGGGTGGGCGGGGCGGCCGAAGTTGGAGCCGATCAGCAGCCAGCCGCCGTCCGCCTCCGGTACGCAGGCCAGCGGGGTGCGGCGGGGCAGTCCGCTGCGCGCACCGGTGGAGGTGAGGATCACCCCCGGCAGCATCCGCGCACTGAGCAGCACCCGGCCCCCGGTGAGCCGGTGCACGGCCCGGTCGAGGGCGGGGATCACCCGGGGGGCCGCCTTGGCGAAGAGCCGGGTGGAGGACACCTGCTGGACGAGGCGGAGACCGAGGGGTCGTTCACGCTGGGCGAGTGGCTCGGGGCCGGTGGCGCGGGGCTCGGGGCCGGTGGCGCGGGCCATCAGACGACCACCTCGCCGCCCGCGCAGGGCCCCGCGGGCAGGCCGTCCGGCTGCCACCTCCCCGGCATCCCGACCGCACCCGCGCCCGCCGCCCCACCAGCCGAAGGCGTCCCCACCACCGCACCGCCCACCCACGCACCAGCGGCCCCTCCCCCCACGCGCGACCCCGCTCCCCCACCGCCCATGAGCAAGCCCGTCCCCTCACCGCTCATGAACAACCCCGCCCCCTCGCCCCCCGTGAACAACCCCTCCCTCTCGGCCGCCCGGGCGCGCAGGCGGTGGGGCGGTCCGAAGAGGAGTTCGTCGGCGGCCGCTCGTTTGAAGTAGAGGTGGGCGTCGTGTTCCCAGGTGAAGCCGATGCCGCCGTGCAGCTGGACGGCCTCGGCGGCGGCGTGCCGCAGGGCCTGAAGGCACTGGGCGAGGGCGAGGCCGCCCGCGCCCGGACCGCGGGCCGCCGCCCACGCGGCGTGGTACGCGGTGGAACGCGCCGCCTCCACGGCCACGTACACGTCCGCCAGCCGGTGTTTGACGGCCTGGAACGAGCCGATGGGCCGCCCGAACTGCCTGCGCTGACAGGCGTGTTCCACGGTCCGCTCCAGCACCCGGCCGGCCGCCCCGACGGCCTCGGCGGCGAGGACGGCGGCCACGGTGTCCCCCGTCGCGGCGAGGGCGGGGAGCACGTCGGTCTCCTCGGAGCCCAGCAACTCGGCCGGCACGTCGCGTAGTTGGACGCGACCTTGCGGCCGGGTGGCGTCCAACGCGGTCTGCCGGGTCCGGGTCAGGCCCGTCGTCCCGGCCGGCACCAGGAACAGCAGGGTGCGCGAGCGGGCGAAACCCCCGGTGTGCGCGGCGACGAGCAGCAGCCCCGCGCTGTGCCCGTCCAGTACCTGTGCCACCTCGCCGTACAGCCGCCAGCCGCCGCCCGCGCGCCGCGCCTGCACCCCGCCGGCCCGGCCGCCGCCCGCACGGTAGCCGTCGTTGGCGCCGGTCAGGTCCAGGGCGGTGGCGAGGGCGGGCCCGGCGACGGCGAGGGCGGCGGTGAGGGAGCCGGTGGCGAGGCGCGGCAGCAACTCCGCGCGCTGGGCGTCGGTGCCGAGGGCGAGGATCAGCGGGGCGGCGAGGACACAGGTGGCGAGGAGCGGGGAGGGGGCGAGCGCCCGGCCCGTCTCCTCGCAGGCCAGGGCCAGTTCGGTGACCGAGCAGCCGACACCGCCGCAGACCTCCGGGAGGGCGAGGCCGGGCAGGCCGAGGCCGTCGGCGAGGGCGGACCACAGCTGAGGGTCGTAGCCGGACGGGGAGTCGACGGCGGCCCGGACCGCGGCCGGACCGCAGCGGTCGCCCAGCAGCTCCCTCAGGGTCCGGCGGATCTCCTGCTGCTCGGCGGTGAGGCGCGTGTCCATGGCCTTCCCTCCTCATCTGACGGGGCGTCATATTAGGTGGGTCGCGGCGAGAAGCCCAGAGGGAGGAGTCCGCTCATGAGCCACGGGAGCCGGAGGGTGGCGGTGGTCGGCGCGGCCCTCGCCGACTGCGGGCGGCTGGACGACGCCACGCCGTACGCCCTGCACGCCCAGGCGGCCCGCCGGGCCCTCGCGGACGCCGGTCTGGACCGCGCCCGGGTGGACGGCTTCGCCTCGGCGGGCCTCGGCACGCTGGCGCCGGTGGAGGTCGCCGAGTACCTGGGCCTGCGCCCCACCTGGGTGGACTCCACCTCGGTCGGCGGCGCCACCTGGGAGGTGATGGCGGCGCACGCGGCGGACGCGATCGCGGCGGGCCACGCCCGGGCGGTGCTGCTGGTGTACGGCTCGACGGCGCGGGCGGACATCAAGGCGGGCCGGCGTACCGGCACGCTGTCCTTCGGTGCCCGCGGCCCGCTCCAGTTCGAGGCACCGTACGGCCACACGCTGATCGCCAAGTACGCGATGGCGGCCCGCCGGCACATGATCGAGTACGGCACGACGGTCGAGCAGCTGGCCGAGGTGGCGGTGCAGGCGCGGGCGAACGCGGCCCTGAACCCGGAGGCGATGTTCCGCGACCCGGTCACGGTCGACGACGTGCTGTCCGGCCCGCTGATCGCCGATCCCTTCACCCGGCTCCACTGCTGCCTGCGCTCGGACGGCGGCGCGGCGGTGCTGCTGGCGGCCGAGGAGTACGTACGGGACTGCCGCACCGCCCCGGTGTGGGTCCTCGGCACCGGCGAGCACGTCTCCCACGCCACCATGTCCGAGTGGCCGGACTTCACCCTCTCCCCGGCGGCGGTCAGCGGGCGCCTGGCCTTCGCGCGGGCGGGGGTCGGACCGGCGGAGATCGACTTCGCGGAGATCTACGACGCCTTCACCTACATGACCCTGGTGACCCTGGAGGACCTGGGCTTCTGCGCCAAGGGCGAGGGCGGTGCCTTCGTGGCGGGGGGCCGGCTGCGGGTACGGGGCGGGGAGCTGCCGGTGAACACCGACGGGGGCGGCCTGGCGGCCCAGCACCCCGGGATGCGGGGACTGTTCCTGCTGGTGGAGGCGGTACGGCAACTGCGCGGCGAGGCCGGGGAGCGCCAGGTGCGGGCCCGGGACGGCGCCCTGCCCCGGCTGGGCGTGGCCTCGGGCACCGGCGGCTGGTTCTGCTCCTCGGGGACGGTGGTGCTGGGCCGCGAGTGAGCACGGGACAGTGGTGCCGGGCCGGGAGTGAGCAGGGGACGGTGGTGCCAGTCGGGGGGAGCACGGGACTGTGAGGCGGTCCACCGGTGCCTGCGGGACTGGGCGCGGCACCGGCGGTGATACTCCCCCCATGGCACAGTACGATCTTCACGAACTGCTCCGCTCGCTGCGGGTCTGGGACCCCGAGGTCACCCGGCTGCCGCCGTTCGACCCGGACACCGCCCCGCCCACCCCGCTCGCCCTGTTCACGGACTGGTTCGCCGACGCGGTGGCGGCGGGGCAGCCGGAGCCGCACACCATGTCGCTGGCGACCTCGGACGAGGAGGGCCTGCCGGACGTGCGGATCGTGATGCTGCACGGTGCCGACGCGGACGGCTGGTCGTTCGCCACGCACGCCACCAGCCGCAAGGGCCGTGCGCTGGCCGCCCGGCCGCATGCGGCCCTCGCCTTCTACTGGCCGGTGCTGGGCCGCCAGGTACGGCTGCGCGGACCGGTCGCCGCCGCGCCGGCCGAGGAGAGCCAGGCCGACCTGCACGCGCGGTCCACGGGCGCGCTGGCCGCCGCGCTCACCGGCCGGCAGAGCGAGGAACTGGACTCGCTCACGGAGCTGCACCGGGCCTCCGAGGCGGCCTGGGAGCGGGCCCGGGAGAACCCGGCGGAGCCGTCGCCGACCTGGACGCTGTACCGGCTGCGCCCGCAGACCGTGGAGTTCTTCCAGGGCGACCCGCAGCGGCGGCACGTACGCCTGGAGTACCGCAGCACCGGGTTCGGCTGGAGCCGGGCGCTGTTGTGGCCGTGAGGGGCCCGCGTCCCAGCGACCGATGGGCGCGCGTGCTCCGTCAGAGCGGTGGCACCGCCGGCCGGAACACCGGAATGCCCTCCCGGAAGGTCACCGTCAGCGGCATCCCGGCCCGTACCGCGTCCGGTGGGCAGTCCACCAGTTCCGTCATCATCCGGGGGCCCTCGGCCAGGTCGACCACCGCGGCCAGGTAGGGGGTCCGGGCGGTGAACGGCGGGAGGTCGTTGTGGTGGACGGCGGACCAGGTGTAGAGGGTGGCCCGGCCGGCCGCGTCCTCCCAGGTCACCTCCTCGCTCCAGCAGTGCGGGCAGAACTCCCGGGGGTAGTGGTGGGCCCGGCCGCAGACCCCGCAGCGGCGGATCAGCAGCCGGCCCCGCGCCGCCGCTTCCCAGTAGGGGCGGGTGAGGGCGTCGGGCTCGGGCAGGTCGGGGCGCGGGCCGGTCGTCACAGCCACCCCAGCGCCGCGTCGAGCGACCAGGTCTGCCAGGACACGCCGAAGAGGCCGACGGCGGAGATCAGGGCCATCATCGAGTTCTGGCCCTGTTCCGCCCAGTCGTGGATCATCAGCACGAAGTAGACGGCGTTCAGCAGCAGGCCGCCGATCAGGGCGGCCGGGGTCAGGAACCCGGTGATCAGGCCGAGTCCCAGGGCCAGTTCGGCGTAGGCGACGACGTAGGCCATCAGCTTCGGGCGGGGACCCACCACCGTCTCGAAGCCCGCTCGGACCGGCGCCCAGCGGTGTCTCGCCGCCACGTCCGCGGCCCAGGCGATGCCGCTGCCCCGCTCGAACCACGCCTTCTTGTCCTTGTGCCGCCAGCTCTCCAGCCACCACAGGCCGAGACCGATCCGCAGCACCGCGAGCCACTGCGCGCCGTCGAGCCATATCGAGTCCATGAATCTGACGGTACGTCAGACCGCTGAGGATGCCCACCCGCGAGTCGGCCCGCTCCAACGGTCTTGCGGGGCCGGTTCGTTCACATCCGGCGCCCCCTTCCCGTACACCCGTGATCAATCCGCAACCAATTCCGGGCTTGACCGAGACCCATCAACCGGGTGGGTGGTTACGCTCCCGCTCATGGCCGCCTCCCACCCCGCCGACGTCCCCCGTCCGCCGGTCCCCGCCGACCCTCCGGTCTATGTGATCGGCGCCGGACCGGGCGGCCTGGCCGTCGCCCGGGAGCTGCGGGAGCGGGGCGTGCGGGCCGTGGTCCTGGAGAAGTCCGACCGGGTCGGCGCCTCCTGGCGCGGCCACTACGACCGGCTGCGGCTGCACACCACCCGGCGGCTGTCCGCGCTGCCCGGCCTGCCGATGCCCCGCAGGTTCGGGCGGTGGGTGTCCCGGGACAACGTGGTGCGCTACCTGGAGAAGTACGCCGAACACCACCGGCTGGAGATCGTCACCGGGGTCGAGGTGCACCGCGTGGAGCGGACCGCGGACGGCGCCGGGTGGCTGCTGCGCGCCTCCGGGGGGCGGGAGCTGACCGGCAGCGCGGTGGTCGTCGCCACCGGCTTCAACCACACCCCGCGGCTGCCCGACTGGCCGGGCAGCACGGAGTACGCCGGGGAACTGCTGCACGCCGCCCGGTACCGCGACGCCACTCCCTACCGGGGGCGGGACGTGCTCGTCGTCGGCGTCGGCAACACGGGCGCGGAGATCGCCGTGGACCTGGCGGAGGGCGGGGCCGCGCGGGTGCGCCTGGCGGTGCGCACGCCCCCGCACATCCTGCGCCGCTCCACCCTCGGCTGGCCCGCCCAGTACACCGGCGTCCTCGTCCGGCGGCTGCCGGTGCGGCTGGTGGACCGGCTCGCGGGGCCCGTGGGGCGGCTGAGCACTCCCGACCTGTCCGCGCACGGGCTGCCGCGCCCGGACACCGGCCTGTACAGCAGGGTGAAGCAGGGCGCGATCCCGGTGCAGGACGTCGGCCTGGTCGACGCCGTCCGTACGGGCAGGGTGGAGGTCGTGGCCGCCGTGGAGGCGTTCGAGGGCGACGCGGTGGTCCTCGCCGACGGCAGCCGGATCACGCCGGACGCGGTGATCGCGGCCACCGGGTACGTCCGCGCGCTGGAGGGTCTTGTCGGACACCTGGGGGTGCTGGACGGGCGCGGCCGGCCGGTGGTGCACGGCGGCCGCACCTCCCCGCGGGCGCCCGGCCTGTACTTCACCGGGTTCACCAACCCGATCAGCGGGATGCTGCGGGAGCTGGCGATCGACGCGGGACGGATCGCGAAGGCGGTGGAGAAGTCCGCCGGGACGACGGCGGCGAAGGCGGTGGAGACATCTGCCGGTACGCCGGCCGCGAAGGCGGTCGTGAAGCCGGCCGCGAAGGCGGTCGTGAAGCCAGTCGTCAAGCCGACCGTGAAAAAGCCGAAGTAGCCCGCCGGTAACTTTGCCTCCCGGGCCATTCCTGACTCCTCGTCAGTTCAGTAACCTGACACAGCGTCAGTTAGTGCTGTCTCACAGGGAGGCGGGCGGAACGATGCTCGGATCGACCCACGGCACCCTCACCACCGACTCCCGCCAGGCCCGGGTCATCGCCTGCGGTGAGCAGCGGCCCGGCCCCGCCGTCCACGACCGGGTGGCGGACCTCGACGTCAGCGGACGCCCGCTGCACGCGGACGTACCCGACCTCGCCCGGTTCTTCCGGCCCGGGTCCGTCGCCGTGATCGGGGCCTCCGACGCCGAGGGGCGGCCCAACACCGGCATCACCCGGCAACTGCTCGACTGGGCCGGCCGGGTCGGGGCCCGGGTGCACCCGGTGCACCCGACCCGCGGGTCCGTCTTCGGCCTGCCCTGCGTCCCCTCCGTCGCCCGGCTGCCCGAACCGGTCGACCTGGCCGTGCTGCTGGTCGCCGACCCGCTGCCGGTGATCGGTGAACTCGCCGATGCCAAGGCGCGGTTCGTGGTCGTCTTCGCCTCCGGGTTCGCCGAGACCGGGCAGGCCGGCGCCGAGGCCCAGGAACGCCTCGCCGAGGCGGCACGGGACGCCGGGGTGCGGCTGCTCGGCCCCAACACCAACCTCAACGCCTTCGAACGGTTCCGGGAGGACCTGACCGGGCCCGCCATCGCGCTGATCACCCAGTCCGGGCACCAGGGCCGGCCCGTCTTCGCCCTCCAGGAACTGGGCATCCGGCTCTCCCACTGGGCGCCCACCGGCAACGAGGCCGACCTGGAGACCGCCGACTTCCTGTCCTGGTTCGCCGAGCGGCCCGAGGTCGGCGCGATCGCCTGCTATCTGGAGGGGCTCAAGGACGGCCGAGCCTTCCTGCTGGCCGCCGACCGGGCCGCCCGGCGCGGGGTGCCGGTGGTCGCCGTGAAGGTGGGCCGGACCGAGGCCGGCGCCCGCACCGCCGCCTCGCACACCGGCAAGCTCACCGGCGCCGACGACGTGGTGGACGCGGCCCTGCGGCAGTACGGCGTGATCCGTGTCGACGCCCTGGACGAACTCCAGGACACCGCCGCGCTGCTGGCCCGGGCCCGGCCGCCGCGATCGGACGGGGTGGTCGTCTACTCCATCTCGGGCGGCACCGGAGCGCACGTCGCCGACCTCGCCACCGGCGCGGGGCTGCGGCTGCCGACGCTGTCGGCGGAGAAACAGGCCGAGCTGCACCAGTGGATACCGGACTACCTGAACGTGGCCAACCCGGTGGACAACGGCGGCCACCCGGTGGGCGACGAGCGAGGCCGGAAGATCATCGACGCGCTGCTCGCCGACCCGGCCGTCGGGGTGCTGGTCTGCCCGGTCACCGGCCCCTTCCCGCCGCTCAGCGACCGGCTGGTGCGCGACCTGGCCGACGCCGCCGAGGAGACCGACAAGCTGGTGTGCGTGGTGTGGGGGTCACCGGCCGGGACCGAGCCGGCGTACCGGGAGGTGCTGCTCGGCTCCTCCCGCGTGGCCACCTTCCGCACGGTCGGCAACTGTCTGCGCGCCGTCCGCGCCTGGCTGGACCACCACCGCTTCACCGGCGGCTACCGCTCCCCGTTCGACACGGCCCCGCGCACCCCCTCCCCCTCGTTCCGCAAGGCGGAGGCACTGCTGCGGCCGGGCGCCCGGCTCAGCGAGCACGCGGCCAAGCAGCTGCTGCGGGCCTACGGCATCCGGGTGCCGCGCGAGCAGCTCGTGACCAGCGCGGCGGCGGCCGTGCGGGCGGCCGGGCAGGTGGGCTACCCGGTGGTGATGAAGGCCTCCGGCGCGCGGATCGCGCACAAGACCGAGCTGGGCCTGGTGAAGATCGGCCTGACCTCGGCGAGCCAGGTCCGCGACGCCTACCGGGAGCTGACCGACATCGCCCGCTACGAGGACGTCGGGCTGGACGGCGTCCTGGTGTGCCAGATGATCGAGCGGGGCGTGGAGATGATGGTCGGCGTCACCCACGACGAGCTGTTCGGGCCGACGGTGACGGCCGGGCTCGGCGGCATCCTGGTGGAGGTGCTGCGCGACACGGCGGTCCGCGTCCCGCCCTTCGGCGAGGAGCAGGCCCGCGCCATGCTGGACGAGCTGCGCGGCCGGGCCCTGCTGGGCGGGGTGCGGGGCCGCCCGCCGGCCGATGTGGACGCGCTGGTGGAGGTCGTCCTGCGGGTCCAGCGGATGGCCCTGGAGCTGGGCTCGCACCTGGCCGAGCTGGACATCAACCCGCTGATGGTGCTGGACCGGGGGCAGGGCGCGGTGGCGCTGGACGCGCTGGTGGTGTGCCGGTGACGGGCGACGTGCGGCACGAGGTGTGCGACGGGGTCTCGTACCTCACCCTGGACCGCCCCGAGGCGCTGAACGCCCTCACCCCGGACATGCGGGAGCGGCTGATCGGGCTGCTGGCCCGGGCGTCGGCCGATCCGGCGGTACGGGCGGTGGTGCTCACCGGCACCGGACGCGGCTTCTGCGCGGGCGCGGACCTGCGGGGCGGGGCCGGTGCGGGTGGGCGGGCGACGGGGGGCTCGACGCCGGTGCCGGGGGACGGAGCGCGGACGGCGGAGGACTCGACGCCCGTGCCGGGAGACGGAGCGCAGGGAGCGGGGGCCGCGGCACCGGGAGACGGGGCGCGGGTGGTGGGGGATGTGGCGCGGGTGCTGCGGCTGGGCGCACAGCGGCTGATCGCGGCCGTGCTGGACTGCGAGAAGCCGGTCCTGGCGGCGGTGAACGGCACGGCGGCCGGGCTCGGCGCGCATCTGGCCCTGGCCTGCGATCTGGTGCTGGCCGCCGAGTCGGCCCGGTTCATCGAGGTGTTCGTGCGGCGCGGCCTGGTCCCGGACGGCGGCGGCGCCTATCTGCTGCCCCGGCTGGCCGGCCCGCACCGGGCGAAGGAGCTGATGTTCTTCGGCGACGCGGTGGACGCGGGACGGGCCGAGCGGCTGGGCCTGGTCAACCTGGTCGTCCCGGACGCCGAGCTGGCGGCGACGGCCCGCGCGTGGGCGGCCCGGCTGGCCTCGGGGCCGACGCGGGCACTGGCCCTGACCAAGCAGCTGGTGAACGCCTCCCTGGACGACGGCCGCGCCGCCGCGTTCGCCGCGGAGTCCTGGGCCCAGGAGATCAACATGACGACGCGGGACGCCCGGGAGGGGCTGCGGGCGTTCACGGAGCGCCGGGCGCCGCACTTCGACGGCCGCTGACCTTCCCATCTCACGGTCCGTCAGTTTCAATGAGGCAATGATGGGTCACGCGGGGGCGGCGGCGGCCGCCGTGCGGTACCTGGGACCCGGGCCGGTGGAGCCGCCGGCCCGGCCGCGGTTGCGGTGCGTCCCGGCGGACGAGCGGGCATCGGAGGACGGGCGGGCGCCGGTGGACGAGCGCGCCCCGGTGGACCCGGCGGAGTTCCGCCGGGTGCTGGGGAACTTCGCCAGCGGTGTCACGGTCGTCACGGCCCCGGCGACGCGGGAGACGCGGGACGGTCCGGGACCGGCCGGTTTCGCCTGCCAGTCCTTCGCCTCCCTCTCCCTCGACCCGCCCCTGGTCTGCTTCATGGTCGGCCGCGCCTCCACCACCTGGCCGCGCATCGCCCGCGCCGGGGTGTTCTGCGTCAACGTGCTCGGCGCCGGGCAGGACGAGCTGTGCCGGGCGTTCGCGGTGAGCGGCGCGGACAAGTTCGCCGGGGTCGCCCACGACCCGGCGCCCGTCTCCGGCGCGCCCCGGCTGGCCGGCGCCGTCGCCTGGATCGACTGCGCCGTGCACGCCGTGCACACCGGGGGCGACCACCTCATCGTCGTCGGCCGGGTGACCGCCCTCGGCACCGACGGCACGGACCGGCCCCTGCTGTTCCACCGGGGCCGGTTCGCCCGGCTCGCCGACGACTGAGCCCCGGTCAGCGCGGCACCAGCCGCCACAGGGACGTGACCTCGGCGGCGCGGGCCGCGTGCAGCGGGTCGCGCGGGTCGGCCGCCCGGGGGTGGCGCGGGCGGGTGCCGATCCGGCCGGCGATCCGCAGCCCCGCCGCCTCGATCGCCGTCAGCAGGTCGTCCCGGGTGCGCAGACCGAGGTGTTCGGCCAGGTCGGAGAGGATCAGCCAGCCCTCCCCGGCCGGCTCCAGACGCTCCGGCAGGCCCGTCAGGAAGGCGCTCAGCATCCTGCCCGACGGGTCGTACACGCCCTGCTCCAGCGTGGAGACGGGGCGGCCCGGCAGCCAGGGCGGGTTGCAGACGACGAGACCGGCCCGGCCGGGCGGGTAGAGGTCCGGGCCGGTGACCGTGATGCGGTCCGCCAGCCCCAGCCGGTGCGCGGTGTCCCGGGCGCAGGCCCGGGCCCGGGGGCTGATGTCCGTGCCCACCACCCGGCCGACCCCGCGCCGGGCCAGGACGGCCGCGAGGACACCGGTACCGGTGCCGAGGTCGAAGGCGGTGCGCACGGGCGGCAGCGGGGCCCGCGCCACCAGGTCGACGTACTCGCCGCGCACCGGCGCGAAGACGCCGTAGTGCGGGTGGACCCGGGCGCCCAGCGCGGGGACCTCGACGCCCCGCTCCCGCCACTGGTGGGCGCCCAGGACGCCCAGCAGTTCGCGCAGCGGGATCAGGCGCGGGCCCTCGGGCGGGCCGTAGGCGGCGGTGCAGGCGGCCCGGACGTCGGGGGCGCGGCGCAGGTCCAGGCCGTGGTCCGGCTCCAGCAGGACGGTGAGCCGGCCCAGTACCCGGGCGCGGTGCGCGCGGAAGCGGCGCTGGAGGCGGAAGGTCTCGGCCGGCGCGGCGGCGGGACCGGGCGCCGTCCGGTCGACGCGGCGCTCCAGGGCGCGCAGCAGGTGGCGCGCGCCCGGGTAGTCGCCCCGCCACAGCAGTGCGGTGCCCTCGCAGGCGAGCCGGTAGGCGGTGGCGGCGCGGATACGGTCGTCGGCGACGACCAGGCGGCGGGGTGCGGGCAGTCCGCTCTCAGAGTGCCAGCGGGCGGGCAGGGGTTCGTCGGTGGTCCGGTCGGTCTTCGACACGGTGTGCTCCTCGGGGTGTTCCGGCGTGGGCGGGCACGAGGAACACGTCGAAGAGGACCATGCCGAGTGTCACGGGACTTTCCTTTCGCTGCTGGTGCGTTCAGGATACGGCGGGCGCGACGGCCGGGGCCGTGCGCCGTATGACCAGGGACATCAGGGCGGCCGCCGCGCACAGCGTGCCGGAGGCGTACCAGACCAGGTCGTAGGAGCCGAAGACGTCCCGGGCGACGCCGCCGAGGTAGGCGACGAGGGCCGCGCCGATCTGGTGGGCGGCGAGCACCCAGCCGAAGACGATGGCGCTGTCCTCGCCGAACTGCTCGCGGCACAGGGCGAGGGTGGGCGGGACGGTGGCCACCCAGTCCAGTCCGTAGAAGATGATGAAGAAGATCATCGACGGCTTTATGGAGGGGCCGAGCAGCATCGGCAGGAAGAGCAGGGACAGTCCGCGCAGGGCGTAGTAGACGGCGAGCAGGCGGCGGGGTTCGAACCGGTCGGTGAACCAGCCGGAGGCGATCGTGCCGACGACGTCGAACACGCCGATGACCGCGAGCAGCGAGGCCGCCGTCGTCACGGGCATGCCGTGGTCGTGCTCGGCGGGCACGAAGTGGGTCTGCACCAGGCCGTTGGTGGAGGCACCGCAGATCGCGAAGGTGCCGGCCAGCAACCAGAAGGTGCCGGTGCGCACGGAGCCGGACAGCACGGTGAGCGTACGGCGGGCGGCGCCGGTGACCGGCGGCGGCTTGGGCACGAACTCCCGTGCCCCGTAGGGCTTCTCGCCCAGGTCGGCCGGGTGGTCGCGCAGCAGCAGCCAGACCAGGGGGACCACGGCCAGCGCGGTCAGCCCGACCGTGACCGCGGCGGGCCGCCAGCCGTGGTCCTCCACCACCCAGGACAGCACCGGCAGGAAGACCAACTGGCCGGAGGCGGAAGCCGCGGTGAGGATGCCGCTGACCAGGCCGCGCCGCTCGGTGAACCACCGGTTGGTGACCGTCGCGGCGAACGCCAGCGCCATGGACCCGGTGCCCAGCCCCACCAACAGTCCCCAGCACAGCAGAAGTTGCCAGGGGGCCGTCATCCACACGGTCAGCAGGGAGCCGAACGCGATCACGGTGAGCGCGGCGGCGACCACCCGGCGGATGCCGAAACGATCCATCAGAGCCGCGGCGAACGGCGCGGTCAGCCCGTACAGGGCCAGGTTGATGGAGACGGCCGCGCCGATCGTGCCGCGCGACCAGCCGAACTCCTGGTGCAGCGGGTCGATGAGCAGACCGGGCAGCGAACGGAAGGCCGCCGCGCCCGTGATCGTGACGAAGGTGACGGCGGCGACGAACCAGGCGCGGTGCACTCGGCGGCGCGGGGCGGGCGGGGCTTGGACAGGGGTGGCGGCTGGGCTTGTCTGAGTCACGTCACGAGATTCCGTTTTTCGCACCTGTCACATCGAGTGGCCCGAAGGACAGCATTCGCTAGGATCGGGCCATGACCTCCGAAGGGGATTTCCGCCCGCACCGGGTCGCCGTCCTCGCTCTGGACGGCCTGCTGCCCTTCGAACTGGGCATCCCGCACCGGATCTTCGGCCGGCCCCGGGACGCGCTGCGGCGCCGCCTGTACGAGGTCGTCACCTGCTCCGTCCGCCCGCCCGGCCGGGTCGACACGGACGCCGACTTCACCCTCCACGTCCCGCACGGCCCGCAGGCGCTGGCCACCGCCGACACGGTGATCATCCCGGCCTCGTACGAGCTGGGCCCGGTCTACGAGGAGGGCCGGCTCACCGACGAACTCGCCATCGCCCTCTCCCATGTCCGCCCCGGCACCCGGCTCGCCTCCATATGCACCGGCGCCTACGTCCTCGCCGCCGCCGGCCGTCTGGACGGCCGCCCGGCCACCACGCACTGGGCCGACGCCGAGCGGTTCCAGCGGATGTTCCCGAAGGTCAAGGTGGACGCCAACGTGCTGTTCATCGACGACGGCGACGTGCTGACCTCGGCCGGGGTGGCCGCCGGGATCGATCTGTGCCTGCACATGGTCCGGCGCGACTTCGGTTCGGCGGTCGCCAACGAGGTCGCCCGGATCACGGTCGTACCGCCCCACCGCGACGGCGGCCAGGCCCAGTACGTGCAGCGCCCGGTGCCCGATCCCCAGCTCGCGACGACGGCGACCGCCCGCGCCTGGGCGCTCGGCCGGCTGCACGAGCCGATCCAGCTGCGGGACATGGCCGCACAGGAGGCGATGTCGGTGCGCACCTTCACCCGGCGCTTCCGCGAGGAGGCCGGCATCAGCCCCGGCCAGTGGCTCACCCAGCAGCGCGTGGAGCGGGCCCGGCAACTGCTGGAGTCCACCGAGCTGTCGATGGACCAGGTGGCCCGGGAGTCCGGCTTCGGCACGGCCCAGTCGATGCGCCAGCACCTACAGGCCGCGCTGGGCGTCACCCCCACCGCCTACCGGCGCACCTTCCGCACCGCCGGCGGCACCGAGCGCCCCGTCCGCACCGGCCCCGGCACCGGCACCGCCACCGGCACCCCGCGCTGACCGGCCGACGCGTATCTCACCCCACCACCCGACCGCCGTCAGCAGCAGGGTCAGGGACACGCCCGCCAGGATCGCCGTCGAGGGCGTGGTGTGCGGCAGCAGGGCGCCGGCGAGCGAGCCGGTGGCCGCGTACCCGGCGCCGACGGCGGCGTACATGACCGAGTAGCCGGCCGCCAGGGCGTGCGGCGGGAGCGCCTCGCGCAGGGACAGGTTGCGGGTGAGCAGCGCTCCGGACTGGAGCAGTCCCGCCACGGCCAGCGCCACCGCCATGCCCGGTGCCGCCGGTATCAGGGCGACCAGGCACACCGCGGCCGACATGCCCGCCATCAGCACCACGCTGCGGGTGGCGAGCCGGCCCGGCCAGGACCGCAACCCGTACGCGAAGGCGCCCGCGGCGGAGGCCACCGACATCACCGTCAGCAGCGGGCCCGCCCAGCCCACGCCGATCCCGCGCTGTTCGAGCAGGGCGGGCAGGACCAGTTCGGCCAGCGACAGCAGGGACAGCCCGGCCGCGCCCGTGACGTACACCGGCCAGGCGCGGGCCAGCACCCGCAGCTTCGAGGCGCCCCGCCCGCCGGCCCCGTCCGGCTCCGCCGCCCAGCCCGCCGGCAGCAGCCACAGGCCCAGCGCGGCGGCCGCCATCAGGGCGGCTTCGAGCAGCAGCGGCAGGCGGGGGCCGACGCCGAGGGCGAGGCCGGTGACGGCGGCCGGGGAGACGGCCCAGACGCCGAAGGTGAGCATCGACTCGACGGACAGCGCCTGGGCCGCCGCGTGCCGGGGGACCAGGGAGGTGAGCAGGGCTCGCAGCCCGCCGGGCACCGCGGCGGGACCGGCCCCGGCGAGGAAGGCGAAGGCGGCGAGCAGCGCGGCGGGCGCGGCCGCGAACGCCCCGAGGCCGGCGAAGCCGACGGCGCCCGCGACCAGACCCGCGGCCAGGTGCGGGCGGGCCCGGCCGGGGTCCAGGCGCATGCCGAGCACCGGGGCACCGACGATCTCGCCGATGACGTAGGCGGCGGCCAGGGCCGCGCCCAGCGCGTAGCCGCCGGGGCGCTCACGGACCAGGAAGACCAGCGCCAGCGGGGCCATCGCCACCGGCATCCGGGCGCCGACGGCCACCAGGGCCCAGGTCAGGACCCGCCGGGAAACGACTTCGCGGTAGCTCATGCCTCGACGGTAGGGGGCGGCGCCGACAACCGCCTCCCCCATTTCCGGCGCCTGTGGATAACTCCGCCCGGCCGCTCCGCCATTGTCCGGTCCGGCCCTCGCGTCCGCGCACAAAGCGCACTGCCCTTCCGCGACCTGACGCCCCGCAAGGCCGCCTCAGAACGTCAGTACCACCCGTGCCACCCGTCCCTCCTCCGCGTCCGTGCGGGCCTTGGCGAAGTCCTCCACCGGGTGGACGGCCGTCACGAGTTCGTCCAGCAGCAGGTGGCCCTGGCGGTACAGCTCGGCGTAGCGGGCGATGTCCCGTTGCGGGCGCGAGGAGCCGTAGCGGCAGCCGAGGATCGACTTGTCCAGGTAGAGGGCGGAGACCGGGAAGGACGCCTCGGCCCCGGCGGGCGGCACGCCGAGCAGGACGGCCTGGCCGTGCCGGTCGAGCAGGCCGACGGCCCGCTCGACCAGCTCCACCCGTCCGACGCACTCGAAGACGTGGTCGGCTCCGGTCGGCAGCAGGTCCCGGACGTCCTCCGCCGAGGTCAGGAACTCGGTGGCGCCGAACCGCCGGGCCACCGCCTCCTTGGCCGGGTCGGCGTCCACGGCCACGACGGCGGCGGCGCCCGCGAGCCGCGCGCCCTGCAGGACGTTCAGCCCGACCCCGCCCGCGCCGATGACGACCACGCTGTCCCCGTGCTCCACCCGGGCCCGGTTCAGCACCGCGCCGACGCCGGTGAGCACCCCGCACCCGAGCAGCGCGGCGGACGTCAGGGGGATGTCCGGCGGTATCCGCACCGCCTGCACGGCCTTGACGACCGTACGTTCCGCGAAGGCGGAGCTCGCCGCGAACTGGTGCACCGGGCCGGTGCCCCGCCGGAACGGGGTGCCCGGGCGTCCGATCGCCCGCCGGCACATGGTGGGCCGGCCCCGGTCGCAGTCCGGGCAGGTGCCGCAGTTGGCGAGCGTGGACAGGGCCACGTGGTCACCGGGGGCGACATGGCCGACTCCGGCGCCCACCGCCTCCACGATCCCGGCGCCCTCGTGCCCCAGCACCACCGGCACCGGGAACGGAATGGTGCCGTCCACCACCGACAGGTCGCTGTGGCACAGCCCGGCCGCCGCGATCGCCACCAGCACCTCGCCCGGCCCGGGTTCCCGGACCGCGAGATCGCCGACGACCTCGGTCCGGCTGCCGTCGAACACCACCGCGCGCATCACACGGCCCCCTTCGCCTCAGCCGGCAGGCCGAGCACGCGCTCGGCGATGATGGTGCGCTGGATCTGGTCCGAGCCGCCGTAGATGGTGTCGGCGCGGCTGAACAGGAACAGGTGCTGGGCCGCGTCGATCTCGTACGGCGCCCCGGCCGACCAGTCGGCGGGCCCGACGGCCGCTCGCGCTCCCCTGACCTGGACCGCCAGTTCGCCCAGCCTCTGGTGCCAGTTCGCCCACAGCAGCTTGGCGACGCTGGGCGCCCCCTGATCGCCCGGGCCGCCGAGGGTGCGCAGGGCGTGCAGCCGCATGGCGCGCAGCTCGGCCCACTGCCGTATCAGCCGGGCGCGCAGCACGGGGTCCGCCGCGGCCCCGGTCTCGACGGCCGTGGCCACGACCTCGGCCAGCTCCCGGGCGAAGCCGATCTGCTGGGCCAGGGTGGACACCCCGCGTTCGAACCCGAGCAGGCTCATCGCCACCCGCCAGCCCTGGCCCTCCGCACCGACGACGTGCTCCACGCGCGCGCGTGCCCCGTCGAAGAAGACCTCGTTGAAGTCGCTGGTGCCGGTCAGCTGGCGGATGGGCCGCACCTCGATCCGGCCGGGCTGGTCCATGGGCACGAGCAGGAAGCTCAGCCCGTGGTGGCGGCGCGAGCCCGGGTCGGTCCGGGCCAGCACGAAGCACCAGTCGGCCTCGTGGGCGAGCGAGGTCCAGGTCTTCTGCCCGCTGATCCGGTAGTACGCCCCGTCCCGGACCGCTGCCGTGCGCACCCCGGCGAGGTCCGACCCGGCGCCGGGTTCGCTGTAGCCCTGGCACCACAGTTCCTCGCCGGCGGCGACGGGCGGCAGGAACCGCCTCTTCTGCCCGGTGTCGCCGTGCGCGAGGAGGGTGGGGGCGAGCAGGTTCTCGCCGATGTGCCCGGAGCGCGGCGGGGCGCCGCAGCGGGCGTACTCCTCGGCCCAGACGACCTGTTGGGTGAGCGTGGCGGTGCGGTTGCCGTACCCGGCCTCGGACCAGCCGAGCCCGATCCAGCCGGCCGCGCCGAGCGTCCGCTCCCAGTCACGGCCGCGCGTGGCCGCGCCCCGGTGGGCGGTCAGCCAGGCGCGGGCCTCGGCGCGGAACGCCTCGTCCCGCGCGCCGAAGTCGAAGTCCATGCCGCCGCCTCAGGCGTTGGGCCGCGCGCCGCCGCGCGCGGCCCGCTCCATGGCCGCCACCTCGTTCAGCAGCGGCATCGGGTCGGTGCCCACCGTCCCCGGCAGGAACTCCGCGATGCGCTCCGGGGTCCAGTGACCGTCCTCGGCGTAGGCGGCGCGCAATTCCCTGGGCTGGGCCCACACGGCGATCTTCGGCCCGGCCACGGTGTACACCTGCCCGGTGATGCCCTGGGCGGCGGCCCGCTCGGACAGCAGGTACACCACCAGCGCGGCCACGTCCTCGGGCTCGCCCAGTTCGGCCAGGCGCGTGGGCACGCCCGCCGACATCCGGGTACGGGCCACCGGCGCCACCGCGTTGGCGGTCACCCCGTACTTGTGCAGGCCGAGCGCGGCGCTGCGCACGAGCGAGATGATCCCGCCCTTGGCCGCGCTGTAGTTGGCCTGGGAGACGGAGCCCTGGTGGTTGCCGCTGGTGAAGCCGACGAGGGTGCCCGAGCGCTGTCCGCGCATGACGGCACTGGCGGCCCGGAACACGGTGAACGTGCCCTTCAGGTGGGTGGCGAGGACCGGGTCCCACTCCTCCTCGGTCATGTTGAACAGCATCCGTTCCCGCAGGATGCCCGCCACGCACACGGCTCCGTCGAGGCGGCCGTAGGTCTCCACGGCCGTGTCCACGACCCGCTGTCCGCCGGCCATGGTGGAGATGTCGTCGGCGACCGCGACGGCCTCGCCGCCCGCCGCCGCGATCTCCTTGACGACGGCCTCGGCGACCTCGCTGGTGGGCGAGGCGCCGTCCACCGCCACGCCGTAGTCGTTGATGACGACCTTCGCGCCCTCGGCCGCCGCCGCCAGCGCGACCGCCCGGCCGATCCCGCGCCCGGCACCGGTCACGGCGACCACCTTGCCTGCCAAGAAGTTCCCCACGCCCGGCCCCTTCCCGCGGTTTCTGACGGTCCGTTAGATTCTATGGCCCGGCGGACGCGCGGACACAAGCCCCGGGGAGGCACCGGATGGCACTGCCCAAGGAGTTCCACGAGATCGCCCGGCGCGTGAACAACTGGGGGCGCTGGGGGGCCGGCGACGAGACCGGCACCCTGAACCTGATCACCGACGAGGTGGTGCGGGCGGCGGCCGGCGAGGTGCGCACCGGCCGGCGGGTCCCGCTGGCCCTGCCGCTGCGGCAGGACGGGGTGCAGACCGGGGTGATCCCGGGCCGGGTCAATCCGCTGCACGCGATGGTGCAGCTCAACCAGGAGCTGTTCGGCCCGGGGACCGTGGCGTGCAGCGACGACGTGGTGACGATGGGCCTCCAGGCGGGCACCCACTGGGACGCGCTGCCCCATGTCTCGCACTCCGGGACGCTGTACAACGGGCGCCCGGCGGACACGGTCACCGCGCACGGCGGCGCGGAGTTCGGCGGCATCGACAAGGTGCGGCACCTGGTCTCGCGCGGGGTGCTGCTGGACGTGGCGGGCGCGCGGGGCGTGGAGCGGCTGGCCGGGGGCCACGCGGTGACGCCGGAGGACCTGGAGGAGGCCGAGGAGTTCGGCCGGGTCCGGGTGCGGGCCGGGGACGTCGTACTGGTGCGGACCGGGCAGGTGCGGGTGTATCTGGCCGGGGACCGGCACGGGTACGGTCATCCGTCGCCGGGGCTGTCGGTGCGCTGCCCGGAGTGGTTCCACGCGCGCGATGTGGCCGCGGTCGCGAACGACACGCTGACGTTCGAGATCTTTCCGCCCGAGATCGAGAATCTGTGGCTGCCCGTGCACGCGCTGCATCTGGTGGAGATGGGCATGCCGCAGGGCCAGAACTGGAATCTCGAAGAATTGTCCACAGCCTGTGGAGAAACCGGCCGGTACGCGTTCCTGCTGTCGGCGATGCCCGAGCCGTTCGTGGGCGCGACGGGCACGCCGGTGGCACCGGTGGCGGTCCTGTGACCGGCGGCACCGGTGCGCCAGTGGGCATCTCAAGAACGTCGGTGCGCCGGCGGCCGTCTCGTGAACGGCGGGGTACCGGTGGCCGTCTCGTGAACGGCGGGGTACCGGTGCGCTCGCGGCCCCCGTCCCGTGAACGGCGGCACCCGGGCCGCTACACCGCTTCGAAGGCGAAGCCCTCGTACGCGGGCAGTCCGCCCCCGTACGCCAGCGCGGCGTTCCGCCGGGGCGGTGAACAGCGGTCCAGTTCGCACCAGATGCTCTTGCCGGCGCCCTCGGGGCTCCAGCCCCAGCGGTCGGCGAGACACTCCACGAGGGCCAGGCCCCGCCCGCCGGTGGCGTCGTCGCCGGCACACCGGGGCTGGGGCGCCCGCGAGCTGGTGTCGGCGACCTCGACCCGCACCGGGGCCGGCGTGCCGTTCCCGGCCGCCGCGCCCGGCAGGCACAGCCGCAGCACGGCCGGCCGGCCGGTGTGCACCACGGCGTTGGTCACCAGCTCGGAGACGAGCAGGATCAAGGTCTCGGCCAGCGGCTCGTCCGCCGTTATGCCCGACCCGGCGAGCCGCGAGCGGGCCCACCGCCTGGCCCGCCCCACCTCCGCGGGGTCGGGCCGGATCTCCAGCTGCACTCGAAGCACCTGCACCGCTCACACCATCCGAACCGGCGGACACATGACCCCGCACCGTCCGCGCGCCACGGCGTCCGCCGCGGCGACGATCACGACGAGGGCCACGATCGTAGCCATTTTCTGCATGGCCAGAACAACGACCAGAGCCGGGAGTCACGGACTGTGACTCCCTTACTGCACAGCATGGTTGACTGACAGTCACGCCAACAAGCGCTTCGGGCATATTCCCGCGCGAAGGAGTACGTATAGGGGATACTGTGCGACGCTCGTGACGCCGAGTCGAACAAACCCGGGGCCGAATCCCCAACCGCCGTGCGAGCAGCGGCGGGCGCCACTTGGCCCGAAATCGACCCGGGGCGGCACCGGCCCGGCCCGCTCGCGCGGTCCCGCGCCGCGCCCCCACCGTACCGGAGCGGCCGGGCGACCACGCACCGTGACGAGCCCGCCGGAGGTCGTCACCGGTTGTCGCGCAGCGTTACCTATGAGCGCCACGACCGAAATATCATTGGCCAACGCTTCACCGTCGACGACCGGCGGAAACCGCCACCGGCTCAGTCCGCCAGCGCGGCGGCCAGCCGTTCCTCGCTCCACGCGCTCCCTCCGGCCCTCCGCGCCCGCACCCAGGCCCGCTTCAGGTGCAGGTGCACATCCGCCTCCCAGGTGAACCCCATGCCGCCGTGCACCTGGAGACAGTCCCGGGCCCCCCGCACGGCGGCCTCGTCGGCGAGCAGCCGGGCGGCGGCGATGTCGGCGGGGTCGGCGGTCACGGCGGCGGCGTAGACGGCGGCCCGGGCGGTCTCGGCCCGCACCAGCAGCTCCGCGCACAGGTGCTGCACGGCCTGGAAGGCCCCGATCGGCCGCCCGAACTGCTCCCGCGTCCGCGCGTACCCCACGGCCAGCTCGCACACCCGCCCGGCCGTCCCCAACTGCTCGGCGGCGGTGAGGAGAACGGCGACCGGATCGGGCGCGGGAGAACGGGATTCCGGTAGCCGGTGCAGTGGTGTCAGCGGGTCGACGGACCGCAGGGGCACGGCGTCCCGGGCGTCCCCGCGCACGGTGTCCGCCGCGTCCAGCCACTCCACCAGCTCCCCGTCCACGGCCGTCACGACCGTCTCTCCGTGCGCCGCGCCGGGTACGGCGTCCGCCGCGAGGTGGGTGGCCACGAGGGGGCCGGGCAGCAGGGCCCGGCCCGCCTCCTCGAAGACCAGGACGGCCTCCGGCAGGCCCCCTCCGGCCCCGCCGTCCGCCTCCGGCAGCCGCAGCGAGAAGAACCCGGCGGCGCCGAGGGTGCGCCACAGCGCCCGGTCCAGCCGGCCCGGCGCGTCCACGGCCGCCCGCAGCCGCTCCCGCCCGAAGCACCGCCCCAGCAGCTCCCGCACCCCCGCGCGCAGGGCGAGTTGGTCGTCGTCGAGCCGGAATCGCACGGTCATCTCCCCCTGGGCAGGCCGAGGATGCGCTCGGCGACGATGGAGCGCTGGATCTGCGAGGTGCCGGCGGCGATGGTGTACGCCAGCGCCGACAGCCGGTCCGGCACCCAGGGCCGGTCCAGGTCGAGGGCGTCGGCGCCCAGGACGTCGGCCGCGGTGTCGTACAGCTCCTGACGGGCGTGCGAGTAGCGGAGCTTGAACACCGAGCCGCCCGCGCCCGGGACCCCGCCGCTCGCCTCCGCCTCGCTCACGTTCCACTGGACCAGCCGCCACAGCGCCCGGAACTCCGCCTCCAGCCGGACGAGCGCGCGGCGCAGCACGGGATCGTCCCAGCGGCCGTTCTCCCGGGCGGCGCGGGCGAGTGCGGCCAGCACCCGGCGGCAGGCGACGACCTCGCCGGCGAAGGCGGTGCCGCGCTCGAAGGAGAGGGTGACCTGCGTGACCCGCCAGCCGTCGTTCTCCTCCCCCACCCGGTGGGCGACCGGCACCCGCACCTCGTCCAGGAACACCTCGGCGAACTCCGCCGGCCCGGCGAGCGTGCGCAGCGGCCGTACGGTGACCCCCTCGGCGTCCATGGGCAGCGCCAGCCAGCTGATGCCCCGGTGCCGGGGGGCGTCGGGGTCGGTGCGCACCAGCAGTTCGCACCAGTCGGCGACCTCGGCGTGCGAGGTCCAGATCTTGGACCCGGTCACCACGTAGCAGTCACCGTCCCGCCACGCGCGCGTGCGCAGCGACGCGAGGTCGGAGCCCGCGCCCGGTTCGCTGAACCCCTGGCACCACACCTGCTCGCCGCGCAGGATCGGCGGCAGCCAGCGCGCCCGCTGCCCGGCGGTGCCCTCGGCGGCGATCGTGGGCCCGGCGTGCAGCAGCCCGACGAAGTTGGCGCCCACGTAGGGCGCGCCGGCCCGTTCGGTCTCCTCCAGGAAGATCAGCCGCAGGACGGGCGAGGAGTCCCAGTGCACACCGGCGTACCCGGCGTCGTACAGCATCCGCTGCCAGCCCAGGTCGTAGGCGCGGCGGGCGGGCCAGTCGTCCGGGGGCGGCTTGGCGGGCAGGCCGGGCAGGGCCGTGGCGAGCCACGCGCGCAGCCGGGCCCGGAACTCCTCTTCCTGCGGGGTGTAGGAGAGGTCCATCAGTCCAGGTCCAGGCCGAGCATGCGGATGGCGTTGCCCCGCATCAGCTTGTGCACGGTCTCGTCGTCCAGGTCCTTCACGTGGTCCAGGGCGACCTCCTTGGTGTGCGGGAAGGTCGAGTCGACGTGCGGGTAGTCGGTCTCGAAGGTGGCGTTGTCGCGGCCGACGGCGTCCAGCGAGGCGACACCGTGCCGGTCGCGGAAGAAGCAGCAGTAGATCTGCCGGTAGTAGTACGTCGACGGCGGCTCGGGCACCAGGTCGCGCACCCCGCCCCAGGCGCGGTGCTCCTCCCACACGTCGTCGGCGCGTTCCAGGGCGTACGGGATCCAGCCCATCTGGCCTTCCGAGTAGGCCAGCTTCAGCCGCGGGAAGCGCACCAGGACGCCGCTGAAGAGGTAGTCCGTCATCGAGGCCATCGCGTTGTTGAAGCTCAAGGAGGCCTGCACGGCGGGCGGCGCGTCCGGGGAGGCGGCGGGCATCTGGGAGCTGCTGCCGATGTGCATGGCGACGACCGTCCCCGTGTCCTGGCATTCGGCGAAGAAGGGGTTCCAGTAGCCGGAGTGGATGGAGGGCAGCCCGAGGTGGGTGGGGATCTCGGAGAAGGTGACGGCCCGCACCCCGCGCGCGGCGTTGCGCCGGATCTCCGCGACGGCCAGCTCCACGTCCCACAGCGGGACCAGGCACAGCGGGATCAGCCGGCCGCCGCTGTCCCCGCACCACTCCTCCACCATCCAGTCGTTGTAGGCGCGGACACAGGCCAGGGCGACCTCCTTGTCGTGGGCCTCGGCGAAGGTCTGCCCGCAGAAGCGCGGGAAGGTGGGGAAGCAGAGGCTGGCCTCGACGTGGTTGAGGTCCATGTCCGCCAGCCGCGCCCTGGGGTCCCAGCAGCCGCGCCGCATCTGCTCGCGGGTGATGCCCTCCAGGGTCATCTCGTCCCGGTCGAAGCCGACGGCGGCGATGTTGCGCTTGTACGGGAACTTCAGGTCCTCGTAGATCCACCAGTCGGTGGGCGGGCCCTCGGGGTCCATGGTGATCTGGTACTTCCCGCCCACGTAGGCGAGTTCCCCGATCCCGGCGGTCAGCGGCCGGGGTCCGCGGTCCCGGTAGCGGGCGGGCAGCCAGGTCTCGAAGAGGTGGGCGGGTTCGATCACGTGGTCGTCGACGCTGATGATGCGGGGCAGTTCTCTCGCCATGGTCCCCTCCGCCGGACGGTACTTATCTGATGGTCCGTCAGTTAGCATCTCAGCTGACGAGTCGTCAGCCAAGCAGGGGGCAGCCATGAACGAGACCCCGCACACCCTCGCCTCCGCCCGCACGCTGTGGGAGCTGGTCACCCGCCGCGCCGCGCTCACGCCCGGCCGCCCGGTGCTGCTCCAGGAGGACCGGGCGCTCACCTTCGGCGACCTGCGCGTCCGCGCCGAGCGCGTCGCGGCCGGCCTGTACGGCATGGGGGTGCGCCCCGGCACGGTGGTCGCCTGGCAGCTGCCCACCCGCGTCGAGACCGTCCTGCTGTCCCTGGCGCTGGCCCGCCTGGGCGCCGTGCAGTCCCCGCTGATCCCCTACTACCGGGACCGGGAGGCCGGCTTCGCGCTGCGCGCCACCGAGGCGGAGTTCTTCGCCGTACCGGGCGTCTGGCGCGGCCACGACCACACCGCGATGGCCCGCCGGCTCGGCGCGCCGGGCGTGTTCGAGGCGTACGGCACCCTTCCCGACGGCGACCCGTCCGTGCTGCCCCCGCCGCCCGCCGAGGGCACCTCGGTCCGCTGGATCTACTGGACCTCGGGCACCACCTCCGACCCCAAGGGCGTGCTGCACACCGACCGCTCCCTGATCGCCGCCGGCTCCTGCCTGGCCCACGCGCTGCGCCTGACCCCGCACGACGTCGGCTCCATGGCCTTCCCGTACGCCCACATCGCCGGGCCCGACTACACGGTGATGCTCCTGCTGTACGGCTTCCCGGCGGTGCTGTCCGAGCGGTTCGCGCTGCCCGGCGCGCTCGCGGAGTACCGGCGGCACGGGGTGACGGTGGCGGGCGGCTCGACGGCCTTCTACTCGATGTTCCTGGCCGAGCAGCGCCGGCGGCCGGGCGAGCGGCTGCTCCCCTCGCTGCGGCTGCTCGCGGGCGGCGGCGCGCCCAGGCCGCCCGAGCTGTACCACGCGGTGGTCCGCGAACTGGGCGTGCGGCTCACCCACGGCTACGGCATGACCGAGGCCCCGATGATCACCATGGGCGATCCCGAGGACACCCCGGAGAACCTGGCCACGACGGAGGGCCGGCCCGGCGAGGGCATGGAGATCCGGATCGTCGACGGCGAGATACGGCTGCGCGGGGAGGCCGTCTGCCAGGGCTACCTGGACCCCGCCCAGACGGCCGCCGCCTTCGACGCCGACGGCTTCCTGCGCACCGGCGACCTGGGACACCTGACCGCCTCCGGGCACCTGGTCCTCACCGGCCGCCGCAAGGACGTGATCATCCGCAAGGGGGAGAACATCTCCGCCAGGGAGATCGAGGACCTGCTGGCCGCGCACCCGGCGGTGACCGACGCGGCGGTGATCGGCCTGCCCGACCCCGAGCGCGGGGAACTGCTCTGCGCGGTTCTCGAACACCGGCCGGGCACCGCGCGGCCGACCCTCGCGGAGATCGTGTCCTTCCTCCGGGCGGCCGGCCTGTCCGTGCACAAGCTCCCGGAACGGCTGGAGGTGCTGGCCGAGCTGCCGCGCGACGACACCTTGCGCAAGGTGCTCAAGTACCGCCTCAGGGAACGGTTTTCGCACTCCTGAGGAAGACGCCGCGACACCGGTCCCGGTTGTCCTCCTCCGGGACCATTCGCCGCGCGCCGTCTCCGACCCCAGGCGTGCCGAACGCGACTTCAGGGAGGATTCGCCCGACTCCCGTGCGCGCGAGGGTGGATGGGACTTCTGTCCACCTACCCGAGGACGTCCTTCGTGCGAAGCAGTAGAACCGCCTCCCTGCTGGCGGCCGGTGCCGCCGCCGTCATGGTGCCCGTGCTCCTCCCGGCCACCGCCTCCGCCGCCCCGTCCGCCGCCGGCGATCCCCTCGGCCGGTACCTCGCGCAGAAGCCCGCCTGGCACCGCTGCGACCCGGAGACGCCGGCCTCCTTCCAGTGCGCCACGATCAAGGTGCCGCTCGACTACAGCCGCCCCGGCGGCAAGAAGCTCGACCTCGCGATATCGAGGTGGAAGACGAGCACCAAGAAGCAGCACCGGGGCTCGCTGCTGCTCAACCCGGGCGGCCCGGGCGGCTCCGGCCTCGACATGCCCCTGTACATAGGGGGCGAACTGCCCGCATCCGTGAAGAACACCTACGACCTCGTCGGCTTCGACCCGCGGGGCGTCGGCGCGAGCTCCCCCGTCGGCTGCGGTCTGACCGCCAAGGAGCAGGACTGGCAACGCCCGTACAAGAAGGCCACGTTCGCCAAGGACGTGGCGTGGGCCCGGACCGTCGCCGAGAAGTGCTACGCCAGGCAGGGCGACAAGCTCCGCCACATCTCCACCCGCGACACCGCCCGCGACATGGACGTGATCCGCGCCGTGCTCGGCGAGAAGAAGATCTCCTACCTCGGCTATTCGTACGGCACCTACCTCGGCGCGGTCTACACGCAGCTGTTCCCCCACCGCACCGACCGGATCGTCCTGGACAGCGCCGTCGACCCGGCCCGGGTCTGGCGCGGCATGATCCAGGTCTGGGCGGAGGGCGCCGAACCCGCCTTCACCCGCTGGACCGAGTGGACCGCCGAGCGGAACTCCGCCTACGGGCTGGGCGCGACCCCGAAGGCCGTCCGCAAGACCTTCTACGACCTGGTCGCCCAGGCCGACCGCAAGCCGATCGACGTGGAGGGCACGCGGATGACCGGTGACGACATCCGCCTCACCAGCCGCGCCGCGTTCTTCAGCGTGCGGGACGCCGCCGAGTGGGTCGTCACGCTGAAGAAGGCCGCCGCGGGCACGCCCGCCGGCCGGGGCCTGAGGACGCCGGCGCCCGTTCCGCCGTCGTTCGCCCGTGCCACGCCCGAGGACAACGGCGAGGCCGCCTTCTGGTCGGTCCTCTGCGCCGACCAGCGCGACTGGCCGCGCGACCCGGAGCAGTACCGCGCCGACGCGATCCGCGACAAGAAGAAGTACCCGCTCTACGGCGACTTCGGCTCCTCCATCAAGCCGTGCGCCTTCTGGAAGACCGGCGGCGAGCCCACCACCAAGGTGGACAACAAGGTCCGCGCGCTGATCCTGCAGAACGAGTGGGACTCCCAGACGCCGCTGACCAGCGGGCAGGGCCTGCGCCGTGCCATGAAGGGCGCGAAGATGGTCACCGTCGCCGGGGGTGTCGGACACGGCGTCTACGGCAACAAGTCGTGCGCCGACAAGACGGCCACCACCTACCTGACCACCGGCAAGCTGCCGTCGAAGGACATCACCTGCAAGGCCACGCCTCAGGCGGCCGAGCGCGGCAGCCTGCTCCCGCTGCCGCTCCCGGGCTCCCGCGGCCTGCCGGGTCCGGACAGCCGGTTCTGACGCCGGCCGTTCCGGCGCCGGTCACATCCGGCTGAGGCTCGCGGCCGCGTACAGCACGTCCCGGATCGCCCGGCGGTCGCCCGTCTGGCCCGCCGCGGCGTCCTCCGGGGACACGTGTCCGGCCGCGAGCTTGCAGAACTCGGCGCCGTCGAGCACCACACGGGCCACCTCCAGTTCCGCGGAGCCCTGTGCCGCCGGTGAGTCCAGCGGGATCAGCCACTCGCCTCCGGCGTCGCCCTCGATCTCCAGCCGCAGGCTGCGGCCGGGCGCCCCGGCCGGCACCAGGTGCGGGGTGTGGCGGGCCGGCTCGGACAGGCCCGCGCGGCGGCGCTCGGCGAGCACCGTCGGCAGCACGCGGGCCGCGAGGCCGATCATCCGGTGCAGGTGCCGGGGCGTCGGCGCCGCGTACGGGTAGTCCACCGCCTTGGCGATGTCCTCGGCGTGCACCCAGCACTCGAAGGCCCGGTCCAGCATCGCGTCGTGCAGGGGCAGCGTGAACTCGCCGTAGGACACCGGCAGTCCGCCCGTGCGGCCGCCGGTGAAGGACACCGTGCGCACCAGGGCGTGGCTCTGCTCCCGCCAGGCTCCGCGCACCGCGTGCGCCGGCGGCAGGTGCGCGGACCGCCAGTAGGCCTCCGTGCGGCCGGCCGGTCCCGCCGCGCCCGCTCCGGTCGGGCCGGCGGACCGGCCCAGCGGGTCCGCGAGGCCGAGCGCGGCGGCGATCAGCCCGTCCACCGCGAGCAGGTGCGCTATGACCCCGGCGACGGTGGTCCGGCGGACGACCGGGACGTCGTTCTCGAACCAGCGCAGTTCCACCGGCGCCTGCCACTCCGCGTCCTTGAAGTCCTGGAGCAGCGCGTCCAGCCGGGCGGTCTCGGCGTCGTACGGCGCGGCCCAGTCGGGGACCGGGATGCGCGGCGGCCGGCGCCGCAGGCAGCTCTCCAGGACCCGGGTGCGCAGACCGGGGTCCAGGTCCAGGCTCTCCGGCTGGTGCAGCAGGCCGACCGCCTCGCGCAGCCGGCGGGCCTCGTCGGCGCAGGCACCGCAGCCGCCCAGGTGTTCCTCCACGGCCGCCGTCTCCGCGGCCGAGCAGGCGGCCAGCGCCCAGGCGCCGAGCAGCGACTTCAGGACGTCGTGCGACAGGTCGAGCGGCGGCACGGGTACGCGGTCCCCCAGGTCGGCGCGGCCGGACGGCGGAAACCCGCCGTCCTCCACGGAGGTTCGGGGCGTGGGTATGCGCGGAGCGGGCCCGGCCCCGGAGCGTCCGGAGCCCGCGGCGGCACCGCCCGGCGGCCCGAAGCGCCCTCCGGAGCCGGCCGGGCCGCGGTGCACACCAGTGCCGCTTTCGCGGTGCTCCCCGGGCCCGTCCTCGTCCCGGCGGCCGTCGTCCGCCGCGCCGTGGGCGTTCTCGTGCGCCTCCTCGAAGCGGTGCGGGCCGTTCACACCGCACCCCGGTATCCCGGCGGGGTGCCCGCGTCGTGGGCGGTGGCCAGGAGCTGGAGGCCGAGGCGGAGCCGGCGGCGGGCCTCGTCCTCGGTGACGCCGAGGTCGGCCGCGGTCTGGCGGTAGTCGCGGCGCTGGTTGTAGGCCAGGTCGAGGGCGGCCCGCAGCGGGGCGGGCATGGAGTGGACGATGTAGTCGGCGCGGGCGGCGACCGAGGCGCGCCGGACCGTGCTCTCCCGTGCCTCGCGCAGCGGCTGCTCCAGTTCCTCCCGGGCCCGCAGCCGCTGTACGGCGAGCCGCTGGGTGACTTCCGCGAGCCAGGAGCGCAGCGGGCCCTCCTTGGGGTCGTAGGTCTCGGGATGCTCCCAGACGTGGGCGAAGACCTCGCGGGTGACGGAGTCGGCGGCCCGCTCGTCGTCCAGGACGCGGTGGGCCAGATTGTGCACGAGGGAGGCGAACCGGTCGTACATCTCGCCGAGGGCCGCCGCCTCACCACGGGCGAGCCGCTGCTGCATCTTGCGGTCCCACCGGGGCGACAGGTCGTTCCTGGCCATGCGGTCCCCTCCCCTCACCGTCTGCCGGCCACCGGGCCGGTCGGCCCGCCCTCTCGAATGTAGACGGCCCCTCCGACAGCGCACGCCCCTTTGTGCCAATGTGCGCCCCTGAAGCCACCTCCCGTGATAGTGCCCTCTTCACACAACCTTCACGCGAGACACGCGCACACTTGATCAAAGACGATCGTTGATGACTGAAATAAGCCCCTTATTGATCACCCGCCGTTTGCGGCTTCACGTTTCAGGGAACGGCCGCTGGGCAGCCGCGCGAAAGGAAACGTAGGAACTGCTTCCGTTTCCGGGCGGTTCCGGGACATCCCGCGAGCGGAGGGGCATGGCCGTGGCATTCAAGGTGACCGGCGTCGAGCAAGGCCGGTGGGCCGTGCTCCGGGTCTCCGGGGAACTGGACCTGATGACCTCGCCGGTGCTGCGCCAGCACGTGCACGACGCCGTCGCCGAGGGACACCACAGCCTCGTCGTCGACCTCTCCGACGTGTTCTTCTGCGATTCCAGCGGGGTCGGCGTCCTCATCGCCGCCCGCCGGCTCATCCGCTCCTGCCAGGGCCGGCTGCGGCTGATCCTGCCGGACCGGGGCGCCGTCGACGGCTCGCACGTCAACCGCGTCCTCGGCGCGCTCGGCGTCCGCCGGCTCTTCGACGTCCACCCCGACCTCGACTCCGCCACCACGGACGAGGCGGGACCGCTGTCCGCCTGAGCACCCGCCGGGTGTGACGACGTCCCGGTCCGGCCACGGCGTTGTCGCGGGATTCACCCGGTCTTGGCACAGTCGTCGGTTTTCCGCCATCCGACGGCCACCGGCGTCGTACGCTCCCAGCCAGGCCCCACGGACCCACCGGTCCCGCGGCCCCCCTGTACGACGCACACGTAAGGCGGCCCCCACACATGGTCAGCACCGAGTACGAACGCCGGATCGCCGCCCGGTTCGCCGGCCTCGACCAGGACGGCAACGGTTACATCGACCGCGAGGACTTCAGCGCGGCGGCCAAGGCCCTGCTCACCGAGTTCGCCGTGCCCGCCCGCTCCGCCACGGGCCAGGCGCTGTACGCCGGCGCGGAGGCGTTCTGGCAGGGCATGGCCGGCATCGCCGACCGGGACGGCGACCAGCGCATCACCCGCCAGGAGTTCGTCACCGGCGCGGTCAAGCGGCTGCGCGACAACCCCGGCCGGTTCGCCGAGATCGCCCGCCCCTTCCTGCACGCGGCCCTGGCGGTGGCGGACACGGACGCCGACGGGCGGATCACCGTCCCCGACGCCGCCCGCGTCCTGCGCGCCCTGCGCGTGCCGGCCGGGCCCGCCGGGACGGCCGCCGCCGCGCTCGACACCGACGGCGACGGAAGGATCGACGAGCGGGACGTCGTCCCGGCCTTCGCCCGCTACTTCACGGTGCCCGAGCAGGCGTGAGGGCCGCCCTCAGCGCCCGGGTTCAGGCGAACACCACGGTCCGGCGGCCGTTGAGCAGGATGCGCCGCTCGGCGTGCCACTTGACGGCCCGCGCCAGCGCCTGGCACTCCACGTCCCGGCCGATGGCCACCAGCTGGTCCGGCGTCACACCGTGCCCGACCCGCTCGACCTCCTGCTCGATGATCGGCCCCTCGTCCAGGTCCGCGGTGACGTAGTGCGCCGTCGCACCGATCAGCTTCACGCCCCGGGCGTGCGCCTGGTGGTACGGCTTCGCGCCCTTGAAGCTCGGCAGGAACGAGTGGTGGATGTTGATGATCCGGCCGCTGAGCTGCTTGCACAGGTCGTCCGAGAGGACCTGCATGTAGCGGGCGAGGACGACCAGTTCGACCCGCTCCTCGCGCACCAGCTCCAGCAGCTGGGCCTCGGCCTCGGGCTTGGTGTCCTTGGTGACCGGGATGTGATGGAAGGGAATGTTGTACGAACCCACCAGCTCTTCGAAATCGGTGTGATTCGACACCACGCCGGCGATCTCCACCGGAAGCGCGCCGATCCGCGCCCGGAACAGCAGGTCGTTCAGGCAGTGCCCGAACTTGCTGACCATGAGCAGGATGCGCATCTTCTCGTCGGCCCGGTGGATCTGCCAGTCCATGTGGAAGGAGTCCCCGACCGCGGCGAAGCTCGCCCGCAGCTTCTCGACCGTCACCGGGGCCTCGGCCGAGAAGTGGACGCGCATGAAGAACAGGCCCGTGTCGTGGTCGCCGAACTGCTGGCTGTCCTCGATGTTGCAGCCGGTCATGAACAGGTAGCTGGACACGGCGTGCACGATGCCCTGCTTGTCCGGGCAGGAGAGCGTCAGGACGTACTGGTCGGCCGGGGCGGCGGCGGAAGCTGACTGATTTGTCATGCACTACAGGTTCCCATACCGGCCACCCCGCGCGTGCCGCCATCCGCTAAACAGCGCGTGCCGCCATCCGCTAAACAGAACGCGTGAGAATGCGCAGGACCTCCAGGCTCTTCGGGGCCGTGTCCGGGTCGTCCCCGTCGCTCACCGACATCCGCACGTGCGCGTCCCGCGCCGCCCGCACCGCGTCCGGCCAGCCGGGGTGGTCCAGGTACGCGGCGACCGGCGCGTCCGGGCCGACCTGGTGCATGATCCGCAGCAGCCGCAGCACGGCGGTGTCGACGAGCGCCGCCTCCTGCGAGTCCCGGAATATGGTGCCGACGTACTTCTCCGCCGACCAGTTGTCCAGCCAGGTGTCCTCCACCAGCCGGTACACGGCGTCCGTGACGTCGCCGTAGCCGTCGACCCCGGCCAGCCAGACCTCGCGCTGGAACAGCGGGTCGGAGAGCATGTGCAGCGCCGAGCGCACATTGCTGCGCCACCGCCACCACGGCATGTCGTTGAGGGGCATGCCGCCCATGGTGGAGGAGCGGCGGCCACGACGGGAAGAGTTCTCCGAACCTTGCACGGTCACCGATCGTACGTTCCGCGCCCGCCACCGCCCACCGGCCCCCGTAATTCACCCCGCCGTCACCCGTCGTTGACCAAGGGTCACTCAGGGGTTAGCGGTGTGAGGGAATCGTGCGTGTCCATGACCGGCAGGCGACGCACTCGCTCCCTCCCCGTTCCCGCCCCTTCCCGCTCCTCCCGCCCCGTCCGGGCCGGCGCCCTCGCCGCGTGCGCCGTGGCCCTGTGCGTGTCGCTCACCGCCGCGTGCGGGCTCGTCCCCGGTGCCACGGGGGGCTCCGGGGACGCGCCGGTCACGGTGATGACCTGGGCCCCGCAGGACACCGACGCGACCAACAAGCCCGGCATGCCCGCCATGGCCCTCGCCTACGCGAAGTGGGTCAACGCGCACGGCGGCGTGGGCGGTCGCGAGCTGAAGGTGCTGACCTGCAACGACCACAACGACAGCGTGGGCGCCGCAAGGTGCGCCAAGCGCGCCGCGGCCGAGCACGTGGTCGCCGTCGTCGGCTCCTACAGCCAGTTCGGCGACTCCTTCCTCGCCCCGCTGGAGGGCGCCGGCATCCCCTACATCGGCGGCTACGGCGTCACCAACGACGAGTTCACCGGCACCATGTCCTACCCGGTCAACGGCGGCCAGCCCGCTCTGCTGGCCGGCCTCGGCAAGGCCCTCGCGGCCGGCTGCGGCAACGTCGCCCTGGTCCGCCCCGACAGCATCGCCGGCGACCAGCTGCCCGCGCTGCTCGACGCCGGCCTCAGGGCCGGCGGGCACGCGGACGCCGGCGACCAGCTCGCCGCCGAGGACGCCACCGAGTACGGCGACCAGGCCGAGCGGGCGCTGCGCCACGCGACCGCGGACCCGGCCCGCGAGGGCTGTGTGGTGCCCGCGCTCGGCGACCGCACGGACACCTTCATGGACTCCTTCCGGCGGGTCCGCGCGAGCCACCCGGACGTGCGCACGGCGACCGTCCTCGGCAGCGTCGACCAGACGGTGATCAACGCCACGGGCGGGGCCTTGGGCCCGTACGAGGGGGCGTACGTCACCGGCTGGTACCCGGCCGCCTCCGATCCGCGCTGGGCCCCGATGAAGAAGGTGATCAGCGAGGCCGCCTTCGACGACGACCGCATCGACCCCGCCGACGCCGGGGTGCAGACCACCTGGATCGCCTACACCGTGCTCCGGGCCGTCCTGGAGGAGATCGGCGACGGCGAGGTGAGCCCCGACGCCGTGCGGCGCACCCTCAACGACGGGCTGCGGGTCTCCACCGGCGGCCTCACCCCGACCCTGAGCTGGCCCTACGCGGGCAGGCTCGCCGCGGTCGGCTTCCCGCGGCTGGTCAACGCCGACGTCACCCTCCAGGTGGTCCGCGACGGCAGGCTGGTCTCGGCCGGGGAGCGCGTCGGCGACAAGAACGGGGTCTTCGACATGACGCCGGTCCTGGCGCGGGCCGAGGTGCCCTGACGGGTCCCGGCGCCGGGCCCCGCCGGGGGCGTCACAGCTGGGTGGGCTGGCGCTGGGTCAGACCGTACTGCCGGGCGATCGCGTTCCACAGCGGGGCCGCCTTGCCCTTCTGCTCGGTCGCGGTCTTGCTCTGCTGGTTGCCCGCCTGGGTCTCGCCGGTGGAGCGCGCCTGCCCCTTGTGGCAGCCCTTGCGCCCCTTGACCTGGTCGGCCCAGGCCGCGTAGTGGTTGTCGGCCGCGGCGGACGCCTGCCAGGCCCTGGTCAGCGCGTCCCGCAGGTGGCCCTGGGCGTGCAGCTTGTCCGTGGGCAGCTTGTTCAGCCGGGTGACCAGCTCGCCGCGCTGCCGGGCCGCGTCCCGCAGGTCGGCCGCGGCCTGGTCGAGGTTGTCGCACTTGCGGACGTCGGCCACCGCCTGGATCACGGCGGCCCGGCTGCTGCCGCTGTCCGCGAGCAGCTTGTCCAGTTCCACCGCCTGCTGCCGGGCGGGGTCGGCGCTGGGCGAGGGGGAGTCCGAGCCGGCCGGGGACGCGGCCACGACCGGGGTGTCGTCCCCGCCCGCGTCCTTGGTGTCGCCGCCGCCGGCGCTGAGCAGGGCGCCGGCGCCCACGCCGACCACGATCAGGCCCACCGCGGCGGCGGCGATCAGCGGCACCCGCGACCGGCCACGCCGTCCGCCGCCGTCGTCCGGCCCGCGGTCGTACGACGGCGACGCCGGGCGGTACGCGGACGGCTCCGGGCCGGGGTAGGCGCCCGGCTGCTCGACGACCGGGAGCTGCTGGGTGGAACCGGCCGGGCCGTCGTCGCCCGCGGGGCCGCCGCGGAAGAGGTTGTCGAACTCGGCCGGCGGCTGCCGGTCCGCGGCCGGCACCGGCGCCTGGACCTGGGTTTCGGCGGCGTAGGGCGGGATGTACTGCGTGGCCTCCGCGTCGGAGGGCGCGGGCCCCGGCTGCCGGGGCGTCCGGCCGAGGTAGCGGGTCTCCTCGGCGCCCGACTCCGGCGGCAGCGCGCCGGAGGCCACCGGCGGGATGTACTGGGTGGCCGCCTCGTCACCGGGGCCTGCGGGAGCCGCGCCGACCGGCGGGAGGTACTGCGTGGCGCCGTCGGCCGGCGCGGCCTGCACGGGCGGTATGTACTGGGTGGCGCCCTCGTCGGCGCCGCTCCGGGCGGTGACCGGCGGGAGGTACTGCGTCGCGGCGTCGGCCGGCGGGGGCAGCGGGCCGCCCGCGGCGGACGGCGTCGGCGGGGCGGGCGACGCCGGATACGGCTGCCCAGGGTACGGCTGCTGGTTCTGCTGCCCGGGATGCGCCTGCTGAGGCTGCGGGTTCTGCTGTGCCTGGTACGGCTGCTGGGGCTGCTGGGGCTGCTGACCCGGATACGACTGCTGGGGCTGCTGGGGCTGCTGACCCGGATACGACTGCTGGGGCTGCTGGGGCTGCTGACCCGGATACGGCTGCTGGGGCTGCTGGTACGGGCCGGGCGCGCCGTAGCCGGGCTGCGGGGGCGTGCCGTAGGCGCCGGGGGCGGCCTGGGAGTCGCCGTAGCCGGGTGTCTGGCCGCCGTAGGACGGGGCCGGGGCCGGGGCGCCCTCCGGGGGCAGCGGGCCGGGGCCCGCGGCGGACGGCGGCTGCTGCCCCTGGCCGGTCCACTGCGGGGCCGCCGCCGCGGGCCAGCCCTGGCCCGGCGCCGGCGCCTGCTGCCCGGGACCCCAGGAACCGTCCCAGGACTGTCCGCCGGCCGGGGCGGAGGGCTCGGGCGGCGCGGTCGTGCCCGGCAGCAGGGGCTCGCCTCCGTCCGAGGGCAGCACGATGCCTTCGCGCGCGGGCCGCGCCGAGGGCTCCTCGCCCTGTCCACTCTGCGTCACCGGGACTCCTACTAATGGGGGACCTTGTGAATCGTCGGCACACGCTACCGGGTCCCCCGAGCCGGGTGCCAAGCAGCTCAGGACGTGATCTGCCGTGCTGTGACGGCGATAACAGCGCCGGCCCCGCGGCGCGCCGCGCACGGCACCCGGCGCCCACCGGGTGCCGTTCCCGTGCGTTCACCGTGCCGCGGGGCCGTTGTTCACGCGGCCTGCTGGAGTTCGAGGCGGGCCCCGAACTCCCGTACCACCGCCTCCTCCTGGAACGGCTCCAGGCGCTGCTGGAGGTCGTCCAGATACTCGGCGCCCCGGTTGGAGCGCAGTGTCTCCAGCAACTCCACCGCTCTCATACCGGTGTTGCAGGCCTGCTCGATTTCGCGCTGCTGCACCTGGGCGGTGGCGAGCAGCACATAGCCGATGGCGCGGCGGCGGGCCCGGGAGGCGGGGTGCCCGGCCAGCGACTGCTCGGCGTACCGCGCCGCCTGCTCGGGCTGCCCGAGGTCGCGGTGGCAGTGCGCCAACTCGTCGGCCAGATAGGCCTGGTCGAAGTGCGCGATCCACGCCGGGTCGTCGCCGTCGGCGGCGTCGGCGCGCTCCAGCGCCGCCACCGCGCGTCCGCCGGCCGCCTGTGCCGCGCGCGCGTCGCCGAGCAGGGCGTGCCCGCGCGCCTCGGCGGCGTGGAACATCGCCTCCGCGCGCGGGGTGACATGCCCGCGCGCGCCCTCCTGCGCCGCCCGCGCCAACTGGGCGATCTCGCGCGGGTTCCCGAGCTGCGCGGCGAGGTGGCTCATGGAGGCGGCCAGGACGTAACCGCCGTACCCGCGGTCTCCCGCGGCCTGGGCGAGGCGCAGCGACTGGATGTAGTACCGCTGGGCCAGGCCCGGCTGGCCGGTGTCCACCGCCATGTACCCGGCCAGTTCGGTCAGCCGGGCGACGGTGGCGAAGAGTTCGCGGCCGACCGCCTCCCGGTAGGAGCCCGCGAGCAGCCCGGACACCACGCTGTTGAGGTAGTGCACGACGACCGGGCGGACGTGCCCGCTGCCGTACTGGTGGTCGAGGTCCACCAGCGCCTGGGTCATGGACCGCACGGCGGCCACGTCGGACTGGCCCACGCGCGGGCCCGCCTGCCGGGCCACCTGGGTGTCCGGCGCCGAGATCAGCCAGTCCCGGCTGGGCTCGACCAGCGCGGAGGCGGCGACGGAGGAGCCGGACAGGAAGTCCCGGCGTCCCACGTCGCTGCGCCACAGCTCGCAGACCTGCTCGATGGCTCCCAGTACCGTCGGCGAGAACTGGAGGCCGACCCCCGAGGCGAGATTCTTGCCGTTGGCCATGCCGATCTCGTCGATCGTGACCGTCCGGCCGAGCTTGCGCCCGAGCGCCTCGGCGATGATCGCCGGGGCCCGGCCCCGTGGCTGCTGGCCGCGCAGCCAGCGGGCCACGGACGTCTTGTCGTAGCGCAGGTCGAGGCCGTGCTCGGCGCCGCACATGTTGACCCGCCGGGCCAGCCCGGCGTTCGAGCACCCCGCTTCCTGGATGAGTGCCTGCAGCCGTTCGTTCGGCTGCCTCGCCACGAGAGGCCTTGCGGCCATGTGCTTACCCCCTGCGTTGCGGTCCCTGGAGCGTGTTCGACCGACCCTGCGGAGCCCGCGGCTCCGTCCCGGTCGGTCCGGTCGGGACGATCACTGCCCAGTAGACATACCGTCAATGCGCGACATGTGCGGTTTGCCGGAAGTAATGGAGGATGCCGGCCCACTCCCTGGCTACCCCGCCCACGCCGGGCTTCCTCGCGCGCGCCCCCGGCCGTGCCTCCATGCGCCCCGGCCGTCGAAACGATGCTCCTCCCCCGCGCGCGCCCGGGGCCGTAACCCCAGGTGGGCAAGGGAGTTGAGAGGAGCGTGGAAGAGACGATCGCGGGCGCCGAGAACACGCAGATGACCGGTCAGATTCCGCGGCAGCGCGGGGCATCGCTGCTGGAGACCGCCGTACGCTACGCCGAGGAGCGGCACTGGGACGTGGTGCCGGGCACCTGGCTGGAGACCGCCGGCGGCACGCAGCGCTGCTCTTGTGGTGAGGTTGCCTGCCCCGCGCCGGGCGCGCACCCCGCGCGCCCCGACTGGGCGACCCAGGCGACCGGCAGTGCGACCGTCGCCCGCCGGATGTGGCAGAAGCAGCCGGCGGCGTCGATCCTGCTGCCGACGGGACGGACGTTCGAGGCGGTGTCCGTCCCGGAGAGCGCCGGGTTCCTGGCGCTGGCCCGGATGGAGCGGATGGAACTGACGCTCGGTCCGGTCACGCTGACCCCGGACCGGCGGATGCAGTTCTTCGTGCTGCCGGGGGCCTCGGCGAAGGTGGCGGATCTGGTGCGGCGGCTGGGCTGGTCGCTGCCGTCACTGGACCTGGTGGCGCTGGGCGAGGGCGCGTACGTGGCGGCGCCGCCCACCCGGTTCGGGTGCCGGGGCGCCGTGCAGTGGGCCCGCCGCCCGACCCCGGCGAACCGCTGGCTGCCGGACGTGGAGGAACTGATCTCCCCGCTGGCCTACGCCTGCGGAAGGGATCGCTGATCCGTTCCCCTCTCGAACGCGCGCCCTGAAACTCCGTTTTCGCGGTCAACACCCCTCATTTGAGTGACACCGCGCGATGAATGATCGCCGTGTGTGAGGGGATCTTCCTGGCAGGAGGCGGACCGCTCGGGGAAAAGCCGGTCCGAGGGGGATGACCCTGAGAGCTCGGGGCTCCGGGTCAGCAACAGGGGAGGACAGGCCCCGGCGCCACACGGCGCCGGGGCCCCTGCTCGTCCGGGGCCCCCGCTCGTCCAGGGGCCCGGCTCAGCGCTTGGCCACGAACACGTGGGAGGCGACGTCCGCCTCCAGCTCGGCCGCCTCGCCGCCGCTGCCCACGAGCACACCGCCGGGCGACTCGGTCACGCTCACCACCGAGCCGGGCTGCACGCCCGCCCGCCGCAGCGTGTACATCAGCTGCGCGTCCGTCTGGATCGGCTCCCCGATACGGCGCACGACGACCGTCTTGCCGTCCGTGCCCGCGTCCAGGTCGGCCAGCGAGACCATGCTCTCGTCCAGGAACGGGTCCGCGCCGTCCTTCTCGCCCAGCTCCTCCAGGCCCGGGATGGGATTGCCGTACGGCGACTCGGTGGGGTGCCGCAGCAGCTCCAGCACCCGCCGCTCCACGGCCTCGCTCATCACGTGCTCCCAGCGGCACGCCTCGGCGTGCACCTGCTCCCACTCCAGCCCGATCACGTCGACGAGCAGGCACTCGGCCAGGCGGTGCTTGCGCATCACGCGCGTCGCCAGCCGGCGCCCCTCCTCCGTGAGCTCCAGGTGCCGGTCGCTGGCCACGGACACCAGGCCGTCGCGCTCCATGCGCGCCACCGTCTGGCTCACCGTCGGCCCGCTCTGGTCCAGCCGCTCCGCGATGCGGGCGCGCATGGGGACGACGCCTTCCTCTTCGAGTTCGAGGATGGTGCGGAGATACATCTCCGTGGTGTCGATCAGTCCGGACATACGTGCCCCTCGATTACCTCTGCCGGCAGCCCGGCGCGTGCGCGGCCCCCCTGGACATCAATTCTGCCGGATCCCACTGACAACCGGGCGGCAGCAGGGAAACAGGGCTGTTCGGAGGGGGAACGGGCCGTTTGTCGGAGACGAGCGCGCGGGCCGGTCGCCCCCACGCGGGGCGATCGTAGCGCGGCCCCGGCCCGGCCGCCGCGCCGCATCCGACGGCGGCGGACGCGACCGTATTGACACCGTGATGGTCCAGACCGCACCGTGATCCGCGACACAGACGCTGCGAAGGGGCAACGCATGAGCGACGGCACGCCTGCCGACCTGTTCTTCGACGCCGCCATCGGCCTGCTGCAACGGGTCCGTGACGAGGAGGCCGAGGCGATCACCGCGGCCGGCGCCCTGCTCGCCGACACCGTCGCGGCCGGCGGCCGCCTGTTCGCGTTCGGCGCCGGACACTCCTCACTGGCCGCCCAGGACGTCGTCTACCGCGCGGGCGGCCTGGCCCTGATGAACCTGCTCGCCGTCCCCGGAGTCGTCGGCGTCGACGTCACCCCGGCCACCCTCGGCTCCGCCCTCGAACGGGTCGACGGCCTGGCCGGCGCCGTCCTGGACACCTCACCGGTGCGTGCCGGGGACACCCTGGTGATCATCTCCCTGTCCGGCCGCAACGCCCTGCCCGTGGAGATGGCCCTGGGCGCCCGTGCCCGCGGCCTGAAGGTCATCGGCGTGACCTCGGTGGCGTACGCCGCCGAGACCACGTCCCGGCACGCCACCGGCACCTTCCTGAAGGACCACTGCGACATCGTCCTGGACTCCAAGATCGCCGTGGGAGACGCCGAACTCACCCTGGACACCATCCCGGCGCCCTTCGCCCCGGCCTCCACGGTCGTCACCACCGCCCTGCTCCAGGCCGTCATGGCGACCACCGCCGCCGCCCTCGCCGACCGCGGCATCGAGCCGCCGCTGCTGCGCTCCGGCAACGTCGACGGCGGACACGAGTGGAACGGCCGGGTGATGGCGCAGTACGGCGACCGGATCTTCTACCGCCGCTGACCCCGCACCGCGCGCCGCACCCCGGGGGCCCGCCGCCCGCCGGGCCTACCGCCCGCGTACGGCCTCCGCCAGGTCCAGGGCCGCCGCGATCCGTACGGCGACGTCCTCGGCGTAGGCCGTGTCGGCGCGCTCGAAGCGGCTGCGGCCGGCGCCGCGCAGGAAGGTCAGCACGCCCAGAGTCCGCCCCCGGCTGCGCAGCACTGCGCACAGCGCGTACACCGCGTCGCCGGGCCACTGTCGCTCCAGCGCCCACTCCCGGGCCCGCTCGGCCGGCACCTCGCCGGCCTCCGCGCGCACGGTCCCGGCCCGCCGCACGCACTGCCGCGCCGGATGGTCCTCGGGGTAGCGCACGGGCAGTCCGGCCGCGCCCGTCAGCAGGCTCGGTCCCGGCGCCCCGGCGGGCGTGGCGGCGAGCCGCACCAGCCGGACCGGTTCCACGTCGCCCCCGCCCTCCGCGCGCGGGCCGTCCGCCAGCCGGTCGACCAGGGCATGGTCGGCGAACCCGGCGAGGGCGAAGTCCAGGTGGACGACGGCCGCCTCCGCCGGGTCCTCGCACTCGGCGGCGGCCCGGGCCGCGCGGTGCAGCTGGTTGGAGCGGAACCGCAGCAGGGCCGCCTCCTGCTGGTCCTGCCTGGCCTCGGTGACGTCCTGGAACAGCCAGCCGACGCCGAGCGGCACCGGCTCCTCGGCGAGCGGCGAGGCCAGCCGCAGGAACCCGTTGCGCCAGCAGCGGCGCCGCTCGCCCTCGGGCGTGCGCACGACGACCCACATCTCGGCGGGGGCGGGCGGCGCGCCTTCGGCCAGGACGTGGGTCAGCGCGGCCTCCAGCTCCTGCGCGCCCTGCCCGAGCAGTTCGCCGAGCGGCCGGCCCAGCGCCGAGGTCCGTCCGACGCCCAGGGCCCGTGCCGCGTAGGCGTTGACCACGGCGGGCCGCAGATCGGCGTCGACGAGGACGACCCCCCAGGCGGCGTCCTCGAACAGCGCCTCGCTCAGCGCGATGGACCGCTCCAGGTCGATCTGCGCGTGCACCTCGCTGAACGCGCAGTACACCCCCGCGGGTTTCCCGTCGGGCCCGCGCACGGCGGCCGACTGGGTGCGCACGAGAATCCGCCCGCCGTCCTTGGTCACCAGCGCGAACTCGTGCACCTGGCGGCCCGGCGCGTGCATCGCCGACATCAGCCGGGCCTGCACCTCCTCGGCGTCGGCGCTGCGCACCGCCCACCCGGCGAAGCCGTGCCGCCCGACGGCCTCGGCGGCCGTCCAGCCGAGGATCCGCTCGGCCTCCCGGTTCCAGTGCGTGACGACCCCGTCGGCGTCGAACGCGCACAACGCCGCGTCCATCCCGTCGAGCAGTGCGGCCAGCAGGTCGGAGCCCGGCGCACCGGGCTCGTCCGGCCCCAGCTCGTCCGTGGCCCCACTCCGCCGCGAAGCACTCACCTGGACCCCCTGGAAACTGCCTGCGCGCCCGTACACACGGCGCCCGGTTCCCTCACCGGCCTTCATTCAACTGGAACGTGACCCAGCACACACCCTGTTCCCGCAAGAAAAAACAGTTGAGTGCGTCCCGGGTGCTTCTTACGCTGTCGGTACACGAGAAGGGAGGTGGTTCGGCAGATGTATGACAACCGGACGCGTGAGGTGGCTGCGGGCTAGCGGCCCGACACCACACCATGTGCGGTGCCGGACCAGCGCGTGAGAGATGCGCGCAGCCGGCCCAATCCCAAGCAGTCACCCGACCCGCGGGCTGCCGGTACGTCCGGCCGGCTCCTCCCTGGAGGAACCCAGCCCGCGGGTCGTCTGCGTTTTCCGCGCCCCCTGCCCGCGCGTGCCCCCCGAGTCAGGGGCTGAGGCGCTCCACCGTCCAGGTGCCGTCCGGCCGGGCGGTGTAACGCAGCCGGTCGTGGAGGCGGTTGGCGCGGCCCTGCCAGAACTCGACCGTCTCCGGGGTGATCCGGAAGCCGCCCCAGTGCGGGGGCACCGGGACCTGTTCGTCCTCCGGGTAGCGGGCCTCGAGTTCGGCGTAGGCGGCGTCCAGTTCCGAGCGCGAGGCGATCACCGTGGACTGGGCGCTGGCCCAGGCGCCCAGCTGGGAGCCGTGCGGGCGGGTGCGGAAGTAGGCGGCGGTCTCGTCGCGGCCGGTGCGCCGGGCGGTGCCGGTGACGATGACCTGGCGGGCCAGCGGGTGCCAGGGGAAGAGCAGCGAGACGTGCGGGTTCCCGGCGAGGTCGAGGGCCTTGCGCGAGCCGTAGTTGGTGTAGAAGACGAAGCCCTCGGTGTCGTACTGCTTCAGCAGGACCGTGCGGGAGCTGGGGCGGCCGGCCGCGTCCACCGTGGAGACGACCATGGCGTTGGGCTCGTAGAGCGTCCCGTGCAGCGCGGCCCGGGCGGCGTCCTCGAACCAGCGGGCGAACTGGTCCATCGGATGGGTGGCGAGGTCCTCCTCGGCGAGGCCGTCGGCCCGGTACTGCTTGCGCATGGCAGCGGGGTCGAGAACGGGGTCCGGAAGCGGGTCGCGATCGGTCACGCGGTCATCTTGCCGTATAGAACGGGTATGGCACGCGGTGTCGTGTGGTCTCCCCAACCGTGGCACCGGGCGTTATCGTGCTGCTCCCTTTGCGGTTGGGTTGACCATGGGTGACCGCCGGCGCGCCGAGGCATCACCGGGATGACCACCGCCACACTTCACGAGGAGCCGCCTGATGTCCGACTTCGTACCCGGGCTCGAAGGAGTCGTCGCGTTCGAGACGGAGATCGCCGAACCGGACAAGGAGGGCGGCGCCCTGCGCTACCGGGGCGTCGACATCGAGGACCTGGTCGGTCACGTCTCGTTCGGCAACGTGTGGGGGCTGCTGGTCGACGGCGCCTTCAACCCCGGTCTGCCGCCCGCCGAGCCGTTCCCGATCCCGGTGCACTCCGGTGACATCCGGGTGGACGTGCAGTCGGCCCTCGCCATGCTCGCCCCCGTGTGGGGCCTGCGGCCGCTGCTCGACATCGACGAACGCCAGGCCCGCGAGGACCTGGCCCGCGCCGCGGTCATGGCCCTGTCCTACGTCGCCCAGTCCGCGCGCGGGCAGGGTCTGCCGATGGTGCCGCAGCGCGAGATCGACAAGGCGAGCTCGGTGGTGGAGCGGTTCATGATCCGCTGGCGCGGCGAGCCGGACCCCAAGCACGTCGCGGCCGTCGACGCCTACTGGACCTCGGCCGCCGAACACGGCATGAACGCCTCTACATTCACCGCCCGGGTCATCGCCTCCACGGGCGCCGACGTCGCCGCCGCGCTGTCGGGCGCGGTGGGCGCGATGTCCGGTCCGCTGCACGGCGGCGCGCCCTCCCGGGTGCTCGGCATGATCGAGGAGATCGAGCGCACCGGCGACGCGCAGGCGTACGTCAAGGCAGCCCTGGACCGGGGCGAGCGGCTGATGGGCTTCGGGCACCGGGTCTACCGGGCCGAGGACCCGCGCGCCCGGGTGCTGCGGCGCACGGCGCGGGAGCTGGGGGCGCCGCGGTTCGAGGTGGCCGAGGCGCTGGAGAAGGCCGCGCTGGAGGAGCTGCACAACCGGCGGCCGGACCGGGTGCTGGCCACGAACGTGGAGTTCTGGGCGGCGATCACGCTGGACTTCGCCGAGGTGCCGGCGCACATGTTCACCTCCATGTTCACGTGCGCCCGCACCGCGGGATGGTCCGCGCACATCCTCGAACAGAAGCGCACGGGACGGCTGGTGCGGCCTTCCGCCCGGTACGTGGGGCCGGGGCCGCGCAGCCCCCGGGACATCCAGGGATACGAGGGGATGACCCGCTGAGAGGGAGCCCGAGGAGGTGATCAGGCCGGTGCCGGCAAGTCCCGGTGGTGCCGCTCCGCCACCAGCGGGTGGGCCCTGAGCTTGCCCTTGAGTTCGTTGTAGCCGTACTCGGCGTACAGGGGGTTCGCCGGGTCGGCGGTGACGCCGGGGGCCTTTGCGGCGTGCGGGAAGGGCAGCGGGTCGATCCGCGCGTCCAGGCGGGGGTTGTAGAAGAACGGCACCGAGTAGCGCTCGGTGGCGCCGGGCGGGCTGACGACGCGGTGGTTGGTGGCCAGCAGATAGCCGTTGGTCGCCACCTCCAGCAGTTCGCCGAGGTTGACGACGAAGGCGCCCTCCAGGGGCGGCACGTCGTGGAAGCGGCCGTCCTCGCGCTGGACCTGGAGGCCGCCGACGGTGTCCTGGAGCAGCAGAGTCAGGAACCCGTAGTCCTTGTGGGCGCCCACGCCCTGGCCGGTGCCGTCGGCCGCGCTGCCGGGGTAGCGGACGAGCTTGAGGTGCGGGTGGGCGTGCTCGCCGAAGACCGGGTCGTAGAAGCCTGCCGGGGCGCCGATGGCGGTCAGCAGTTCGCGCAGCAGCCGGTGGGCGACCGCGCTGAGCCGGTCGATCCAGGCGAGGGCGGCGGTGCGCAGCCCGGGCAGCGCGGCGGGCCACTGGTTGGGGCCCTGGAGCCACCAGTACGGGGGCTCGCCGGGGCCGGGGACACGGGCCGGGCGCTCGGCGCCGATGTCGAGCTGGTCGCGCCAGTCGCGGGCTCCGCCGGTGCGCTCGTCGCCGGTGCGGGTGTAGCCCCTGAAGTGCGGCGAGTTGACGTTGTCGAGGGCGAGCCGGTCGGCCTCGGGCAGGGCGAAGAAGGCGCGCATGGCGGTGAGCAGCGCGTCCGTCTCGGCCCGGGTCACGCCGTGCCCGACGAGCTGGAAGAAGCCGACGTCGTGGGCGGCGCTGTGCAGCTGGGCGTGGAGCAGGGCGCGGGCCTGGGGGCCTCGGCCGGCGGCCGACAGGTCGATGATCGGAAGCTGGTCGTACGACATCGCTGTGTGCGTGGTCATGGTGCGTCCGCGGGTGTACGGGGCACGGCCGGCCGCCGAGGGGTACGGGCGGCCCCCGGTGCCGGGAAAAGGAAGAAAAAGAGAGATGCAGGGGGCTGTCAGGCGGCGAGGTGCCGACAGCCCGTGCTCGTGACGCGCACGTAGTCCACGTGGCGGCGGCGGACGAGCATCGGAAGCATGGGCCAAGGGTAACGCGCCGCGTGAGGAGTGCCGCCGTACGGACGGTTCAGCCCAGGGCGTCGTCCAGCAGGGCCGCCCACTGGGCGACGACCCGTTCGCGGCGGGCGGTGTCGTCGGTGAGGAGGTTGGCCAGGCCCAGGCCGCGGGCCATGTCGAGGAGGCCCTGGACGGTCTCGCGGACGCCGGGGCGGGACTCGTCGGCGCCGAGGAGTTCGACGGCTATGCGGTGGGTCTCGCGGCCCACCCGGGCCTCCAGCTCGGTCACCCGCGGGCGCAGCTGCTCCTCGTCGGAGGCGGCGACCCACAGGTGCAGGGCGGCGCGGAAGAGCGGGCCGGTGTAGAGGTCGACGAGGGCCGCCACGACGGCCCGGCGGTCGGCGGGGCCGTCCGGGAACAGGGCGCGCAGCGCCAGCGAGCGCTCCTCGGAGACGTACTCGACGGCCGCGGTGAAGAGGTCTTCCCTGGTACGGAAGTGGTGCTGGGCGGCGCCCCGGGAGACACCGGCGCGTTCGGCGACGACGGCGACCGTGGAGCCCGCCCAGCCGCGCTCGGCGAGGCAGGCCACGGCGGCCTCCAGGAGCCGCTGCCGGGTGGCCCGGCTGCGGTCCTGCTTGGGAACGCGCTCGCGTTCGGTCGTCCTCACACCACCCATGCCGCATCACGTCTTTCCAGGAAGGCCGTCATCCCCTCCCGGGCGTGGCCGGAGGAGAACAGCCGGGCCGTCAGCGCGGTCAGCTCGGCCGCGTCCCGGTCGAATGTCTCCAGCACCCTAGCCGTGAGCAGCCGTTTCGTCTCGGCCAGGGCCTCGGGGGAGGCCCGGCGCAGGCCGTCCAGGACGGGGGCGAGGGCGTCGTCCACGTCGTCCGCCGCCGCCGTCAGCAGGCCCAGCGTCACGGCCTCGGCCGGGCCGAAGCGTTCGCCGGTGAGGTAGTAGCGGGCCAGGGCGCGGGGGTCGGCGCGCGGGAGCACCGGCAGGGAGATCACGGCGGGGGCGACGCCGATGCGCACCTCGGTGAAGGCGAAGGTGGCCGCGGCGGAGGCGACGGCGATGTCACAGGCGGCGAGCAGGCCGAGGCCGCCGGCCCGGACGTGCCCGGTGACCCGGGCGACCACCGGTTTGGGCAGTTCCACGATCCGCCGCAACAGGGCCACGAGGGCGTCCGGGGCGGGCGGGTCGCGCAGGTCGGCGCCGGCGCAGAACGTCGTGCCGGTGTGGGTGAGGACCACGGCCCGCACCCCGGGGTCCTCACCGCAGTCGGCCAGGGCGTCGGCGAGCCCGGTGACGAGGGCCGCGGACAGGGGGTTGCGGGTCTCGGTGGCGTCGAGGCTGAGCGTCTCCACGGCACGCGCGCGGGTGCGGCCGATGGGCGCGGTGGGGTCGGTCATGTGTACTCCCTGAATCGCCGGCCGGTCATGCGCGCTCCCGTGAGTTGCCGGCCGGTCATGCGCGCTCCCTGAGCTGCCGGCCGGTCATGCGCGCTCCCTGAGCTGCCGGCCGGTCATGTGTACTCCCTGAGTTGCCGGCGCAGGATCTTGCCGGAGGCGGCGCGGGGGACGGTGTCGGTGAAGGTGACCCGGCGGACGCGTTTGTAGGGGGCGACCCGTGCGGCGACGAACTCCAGGACCTCGTCCTCGGCCGGGCCGTCGGCGCCGGGGTGGCGGACGACGAAGGCGTGCGGGATCTCGTTGCCCTCCTCGTCGCGGGCGCCGATCACGGCGGCGTCGGCGATGCCGGGGTGGGTGAGCAGCAGGGCCTCCAGTTCGGCCGGGGCCACCTGGTAGCCCTTGTACTTGATGAGCTCCTTCACCCGGTCCACGACGAACAGCCAGCCGTCCGCGTCGACGTGTCCGACGTCCCCGGTGTGCAGCCAGCCGTCGGGGTCGATCAGGGCGGCGGTGGCGTCGGGGCGGCCCAGGTAGCCCTTCATCACCTGCGGGCCGCGGATCAGGATCTCGCCGGGCTCGCCGGTGCCGAGGTCGCGGTGCGGGTCGTCCAGGGAGACGATCCGCATCTCGGTGCCGGCGACGAGCCGTCCGACCGTGCCGGCGGGGGCCTCGCGCAGCCGGTCCAGGGGGACGACGTGGGTGCCGGGCGACAGCTCCGTCATGCCGTACGCCTGACCGATCGGGGGCAGGCCGAGCCGTTCGGAGCAGGCGCGGGCGAGCCGGGCGTCCAGCGGGGCGGCGGCGCTGATGACGTACTTCAGGCAGGAGAGGTCGTAGCGGCCGACCGCCGGGTGCTTGGCGAGGGCGAGGACGATCGGCGGGGCCACGTACAGGCCGGTGACGCGGTGCTCGTCGATGGCGGCCAGGAAGGTCTCCGGATCGAAGCGGGGCAGGACGACGACGGTGGCGCCCTTGCGCAGCGGCCCGTTCATCAGCGCGGTGAGGCCGTAGATGTGGAAGAACGGCAGGACGGCGAGGACGCGGTCGCCGGGGCCGGCCGGGACGGCGGAGTCCAGCTGGGCGAGGTTGGTGGCGATCTGCCGGTGGGTGAGCATGACGCCCTTGGGGGTGCCGGTGGTGCCGGAGGAGTACGGCAGTACGGCGATGTCCTCGGCCGGGTCGATGGCGATCCGGGGTTCGGGGGCGGTGGTGGCGAGCAGGTCGGTCAGCGAGCGGTGGCCGGGCGCGCTGTCGCACACCAGGATCTCCCGTACGCCGCCCGCGAGTTCGGCGGCCCGGCGGGCGGTCTGGAGCAGCGGGGAGACGGTGACGATCCAGCGGGCCGCGCTGTCGCGCAGCTGCCGGGCGAACTCCTCCGCCGTGGCCAGCGGGTGGGCGGTGGTGACGGTGGCCCCGGCGCGGGTGGCGGCGTAGAACGCGAGCGGGAAGGCGACGGTGTTGGGGCTGTGCAGGGCGAGGACATCGCCCTTGCGGACGCCGGTGCCGGCGAGGACGGCGGCGAGGCGCCGGTGGAACCGGTCCACCTGCTCGTACGTGAGCGTGGTGCCGTCCGTGCCGTCGATCAGGGCGGGCTGGTCGCCGAAGCCGGCCGCATGGCCCAGGACGGCGTCGTGGATGGGGAGTTCTACGGGCGGAACGTCTGCGTACTCGCTGCGGAACACGGTTCCTCCTCGCGCCGGACCGCTCAGTACGACTTGGGCAGGCCCAGGCTCTGGTGGGAGACGTAGTTGAGGATCATTTCCCGGCTCACCGGTGCGATACGTGCCACGCGGGCCGCGGTGATGAGCGAGGCGAGCCCGAACTCCCGGGTGAGGCCGTTGCCACCGAGGGTGTGCACGGCCTGGTCGACGGCCCGCACGCAGGCCTCGCCCGCCGCGTACTTGGCCATGTTGGCGGCCTCGCCCGCGCCGATGTCGTCCCCCGAGTCGTAGAGAAGGGCCGCTTTCTGCATCATCAGCCGGGCCAGCTCCAGGTCGATGTGGGCCTGCGCCAGGGGGTGGGCGATGGCCTGGTGGGCGCCGATGGGGGCCTTCCAGACCGTACGCTCGCGGGCGTACTCGACGGCCCGGCCGAGGGCGTAGCGGCCCATGCCGATCGCGAACGCGGCCGTCATGATCCGCTCGGGGTTCAGCCCGGCGAACAGTTGCAGCAGCCCGGCGTCCTCGTCGCCCACGAGCGCCTCCGCGGGCAGCCGGACGTCGTCCAGGGTCAGCTCGAACTGCTTCTCGGCAGCGTTGAGTTCCATGTCGATGGGGTGCCGATGGAAGCCCTCGGCGTCCGTGGGGACGATGAACAGGCAGGGCTTGAGGCTGCCGGTGCGGGCGTCCTCGGTGCGGCCGACGACGAGCACGGCGTCGGCCATGTCGACACCGGAGATGAAGACCTTGCGGCCGGTGAGCAGCCAGTCGGTGCCGTCCCGGCGGGCCGTGGTGGTGATGCGGTGGCTGTTGGAGCCGGCGTCGGGCTCGGTGATGCCGAAGGCCATGAGCCGGGTGCCGTCGGCGAGGCCGGGCAGCCACCGCCGCTTCTGCTCCTCGGTGCCGAAGCGGGCGATCACCGTGCCGCAGATGGCGGGTGACACGACGAGCATGAGCAGAGGTGAGCCGGCGGCGCCCAGTTCCTCGAGCACGATGGAGAGTTCGGCTATGCCGCCGCCCCCTCCCCCGTACTCCTCGGGCAGGTTGACGCCGAGATAGCCCAGCTTGCCCGCGTCGGACCAGAGTTCGGCGGGGGGTTTGCCCGCGGCGACCGTGCGGGTGACGTAGTCGCGGCCGTAGCGCTTGCCGAGGGCGGCTACCGCGGCGCGCAGGGCCTTGTGCTCTTCGGACTCGATGACGCTGGTCATGGGGCTCCTAGGAAGGGATTTCCTGCACTACTGCCAGGACCGTGCCCGGCTCGACCTGCTGTCCGGGCCTGGCGTGCAGGGCGGTGAGGGTCCCGGCGGCCGGTGCCGAGATCAGGTGCTGCATCTTCATCGCCTCCACCCATATGAGCCCCTGGCCGGCCCGCACCGTCGCGCCTTCGGCCAGGCCCTCGGCGATCCGGACGACCGTGCCCGGCATCGGGGCCACCAGGGAGCCGGGGGCGAGCCGGGCGACCGGGTCGGGGAAGCGGGGCAGGGCGGTGAGGCGCGTGGAGTTGACGTGGACCTGGTCGCCGTAGCGGGCGACGGTGAACTTCCGCCGTACGCCGTCGATGTCCAGGACGACCAGCCGGGCGTCGGCGTGCACGACCCGGACCCCGTCGGCGGCGAGGCCGTCCCGGGTGTGCCGGTAGCGGACCTCGTGCTCCTCGCCGCCCATCGCGTACCGCTTCACCTGCGGCTGCGAGGGGACGTTGCGCCAGCCGCCGAACCGGGAGCGGCCGTGGGCGTCGGCGAGGGCGGCGGCCAGGGGGGCGTACGGGTCGTGGGCGGGCGTGGTCAGCGCGCCGAGGTGGCGGTCGTAGAAGCCGGTGTCCATGCGGGCCGCGGTGAACTCCTCGTGCCGCAGCGAGCGCACCAGCAGGTCCCGGTTGGTGACCGGGCCGTGGATCACGGCCGACTCCAGCGCGCCGGCGAGCCGGCGGATCGCCTCGGCCCGGGTGGGGGCGTGGGCGACGACCTTGGCGAGCATGGCGTCGTAGTGGACGCCGATGGTGTCCCCGTCGGTGTAACCGGTGTCCAGGCGGACGCCGTCCGGTACGGCGAGCCGGTGCAGGGTGCCGGTCTGCGGGGCCCAGTCACGGGCCGGGTCCTCGGCGTAGAGGCGGGCCTCGACGGCGTGGCCGCGCGGGTGCGGGGGCTCGGTCCCCAGGGCGTGGCCCTCGGCGATCCGGATCTGCTCGGCGACCAGGTCCAGCCCGAACACGGCCTCCGTGACGGGGTGTTCCACCTGGAGGCGGGTGTTCATCTCCAGGAAGTGGGCGCGGCCGTCGGCGACCAGGAACTCGACCGTGCCAGCGCCGGTGTACGACACGGCGCGGGCGGCGCGTACGGCCAGCGCGCGCAACTCCTCCGCGAGCCCAGGAGTGAGCCCGGGCGCCGGGGCCTCCTCGACGACCTTCTGGTGCCGGCGCTGGAGGGAGCAGTCGCGGGTGCCGAGCGGCCAGACGGTGCCGTGGGCGTCGGCGAGGATCTGCACCTCCACGTGCCGACCGCGCTCCAGGTACGGCTCCACGAACACCTCGCCGTCACCGAAGGCGCTCGCGGCCTCGGCGCGCGCGCCCTCCAGGGCGGCCCGCAGCTCCTCCAGGCGGCGCACGATCCGCATCCCGCGCCCCCCGCCGCCCGCCGCCGCCTTCACCAGCACCGGAAGGTCCGTCTCGGTCACCTCGGCCGGGTCCAGCGGGGCGAGGCCCATCAGCCGTTTGGCGCGGGTCTTGGACGCCATGGCCTCGATGGCCTCCGGCGGCGGGCCGATCCACACCAGGCCGGCGTCCCGCACGGCGCGGGCGAAACCGGCGTTCTCGGAGAGGAAGCCGTAGCCCGGGTGCACGGCGTCGGCCCCGGCGGCCAGGGCCGCCTGCACCACCCGGTCGCCGCGCAGGTAGGTGTCGGCGGGCGCCGCGCCCGGCAGCCGTACCGCCGTGTCGGCCACGCGCGCGTGCAGCGCGTCCGCGTCGGCGTCGGAGTGCACCGCGACCGTTCGGATGCCCAGCTCACGGCAGGTGCGGAAGACGCGGCAGGCGATCTCGCCCCGGTTCGCGACGAGCACACTGGAAATCATGGGGTCCCTCACATCCGGAAGACGCCGAAGCCGCCGCGCGCGCCCTCGTAGGGCGCGGTGTGCAGGGCGGACAGGCACAGGCCGAGGACGGTACGGGTGTCGCGCGGGTCGATGACACCGTCGTCGTACAGCCGCCCGGACAGGAACATCGGCAGCGACTCGGCCTCGATCTGCTGCTCCACCATCGCGCGCAGGGCCGCGTCCGCCTCCTCGTCGTACGGCTGCCCCTTGGCCGCCGCCGACTGCCGGGCGACGATCGACAGCACGCCCGCGAGCTGCTGCGGGCCCATGACGGCGGACTTGGCGCTGGGCCAGGCGAACAGGAACCGGGGGTCGTAGGCCCGGCCGCACATGCCGTAATGTCCGGCGCCGTACGACGCCCCCATGAGCACCGACAGATGGGGCACCCGGCTGTTGCTCACCGCGTTGATCATCATCGAGCCGTGCTTGATGATCCCGCCCTGCTCGTACTCCTTGCCGACCATGTAGCCGGTGGTGTTGTGCAGGAACAGCAGCGGGATGTCGCGCTGGTTGGCGAGCTGGATGAACTGGGCGGCCTTCTGCGACTCGGCGCTGAACAGCACGCCCTGGGCGTTGGCCAGGATGCCGACCGGGTAGCCGTGCAGGGCGGCCCAGCCGGTGACCAGGCTCGTGCCGTACAGCGGCTTGAACTCGTCGAAGTCGGAGCCGTCCACGATCCGGGCGATCACCTCGCGCGGGTCGAACGGGATCTTGAGGTCCTCCGGGACGATGCCGAGCAGTTCCTCGGGGTCGTACTTCGGCGGCTCGGCCGGGCCGGGGTCGGGGTGGGCCTTGCGGTGGTTGAGGCGGGCCACGACGCGGCGCGCCTGGCGCAGCGCGTCCGGCTCGTCCAGCGCGAAGTAGTCGGCGAGCCCGGACACGCGCGCGTGCATCTCGGCGCCGCCCAGCGACTCGTCGTCGCTCTCCTCGCCGGTGGCCATCTTCACCAGCGGCGGCCCGCCGAGGAACACCTTCGCCCGCTCCTTGACCATGATCACGTGGTCGGACATGCCGGGGATGTACGCGCCGCCGGCGGTGGAGTTGCCGAAGACGACGGCGATGGTCGGGATGCCGGCCGCGGACAGCCGGGTGAGGTCGCGGAAGATCGCCCCGCCGGGGATGAAGATCTCCTTCTGCGACGGCAGGTCGGCGCCCCCCGACTCCACCAGGCTGATGCAGGGCAGCCGGTTGGCCAGGGCGATGTCGTTCGCGCGCAGCGCCTTGCGCAGGCTCCAGGGGTTGCTGGCGCCGCCGCGCACGGTCGGGTCGTTGGCGGTGATCAGGCACTCCACGCCCTCGACCACCCCGATCCCGGTGACGAGGGAGGCGCCCACGGGGTACTCGCTGCCCCAGGCGGCCAGCGGGGACAGTTCCAGGAACGGGGTGTCGGGGTCGAGCAGCAGCTCGATCCGCTCCCGGGCGAGCAGCTTGCCGCGCTTCCGGTGCCGGGCGACGTACTTCTCGCCGCCGCCCGCGAGCGCCTTGGCGTGCTCGGCCTCCAGGCCGGCGAGCTTGGCGAGCATCGCCTCGCGGTGCGCGCGGTGCTCGGGGGCGGCGGGGTCGACAGCGGTCCGCAGGACGGTCACAGCAGGGCCTCCGGGATGTCCAGGTGGCGGGAGCGCAGCCATTCGCCGAGGGCCTTGGCCTGCGGGTCGAAGCGGGCTTGCGCGGCGACGCCGGCGCCGAGGATGCCCTCGACCACGAAGTTGATGGCGCGCAGGTTCGGGAGCAGGTGCCGGGTGACGGGCAGGTCCCGGCTCTCGGGGATCAGCCGCCGGAAGGTGTCGGCCGTCAGCGTGTGGGCGAGCCACCGCCAGGCGTCCTCGGAGCGGGCCCACACCCCGACGTTGGCGTTCCCGCCCTTGTCCCCGCTGCGGGCGCCGACGACCAGACCGAGCGGCGCCCGCCGGGCCGGCCCGGCCGGGAGGGGTTCCGGGAGGGGCGGGTCCGGTACGACGGCCAGGGGGCGCGTCTGCCGGGGCGGGGGTACGGGGACGCGGCGGCCGTCGTGGAGCACGGCCACGTGGGAGACGGACACGGGGGCGGTGGGTACGGTGCCCATGTCGGGAGCGGGCTCCTGTGTGGCGGCCACATGTGTGGCGCCCACATGGGGCACGTACACATCCTCGAAGACCCCATAAGGTGAGCCCTTCCCGGGTGGGGCCAGCACATGGAAGCCGGGGTAACTGGCCAGCGCCAGCTCCACCGCGGCCCCGCTCAGCGCGCGCCCCACGACCTGCTGGTCCGGGTCGCGTACGACGAGCCGCAGCAGCGCGCTGGCCGTCTCCTCGGTGTCCGCGTCGGCCCGGTCGGTGCGCACCAGCTCCCACCGCACCTCGCTGGGCGGCGACTTGGCGAGCGCGTCCGCGAGCTGCTCGCGCACCAGCGCCGCCTTGGCCTCGATGTCGAGCCCGGTGAGGACGAAGACGACCTCGTTGCGGAAGCCGCCGAGCCGGTTGAGCCCGACCTTGAGCGTGGGCGGTGGCGCCTCCCCTCGCACCCCCTCGATCCGCACCCGGTCCGGCCCCTCCTGGACGAGCCGTACGGTGTCCAGCCGGGCCGTGACATCGGGTCCGGCGTACCGGGCACCGCCGGTCTCGTACAGCAGCTGGGCGGTGACCGTGCCCACGTCCACGAAGCCGCCCGTGCCGGGGTGCTTGGTGATCACGCTGCTGCCGTCGGCGTGGATCTCGGCGAGCGGGAAGCCGGGCCGGCGTACGTCCCCCTCGGCGAAGAAGGCGTAGTTCCCGCCGGTCGCCTGGGTGCCGCACTCCAGCACGTGTCCGGCGGCGACGGCGCCGGCGAGCCGGTCGTGGTCGTCCGGCCGCCAGCCGAAGTGCGCGGCGGCCGGCCCGGTGACCAGCGCCGCGTCGGTCACCCGGCCGGTGACCACCACGTCGGCGCCCGCCCGCAGGCACTCGGCGATGCCGAAGCCCCCGAGGTAGGCGTGGGCGGCGAGAGTGCCGGGGTAGGCGGCGGTCAGGTCGTCGCCCTCGACGTGCGCGACCCGCACCGGGATGCCGAGCCGGTCCGCCAGCCGCCGTATCTCCCCCGCTAGTCCGGCGGGGTTGAGGCCGCCCGCGTTGGTGACGATCCGCACGCCGCGTTCGTGGGCGAGGCCCAGGCAGTCCTCCAGCCGGCGCGGGAAGGTGCGGGCGTATCCGGCGGACGGGTCCTTCAGCCGGTCGCGGGCGAGGATGAGCATGGTGAGTTCGGCGAGATAGTCACCGGTGAGGACGTCGACCTCGCCGCCGGTGAGCATCTCGCGCAGGGCGTCGGAGCGGTCGCCGTAGAAGCCGGAGAAGTTTCCTATGCGCAGCGGTTTCACCGGGCGGCTCCCTGTGCCGGGCGGTCGGACTCCTCGGCCCTGCCGTCGGCCCGCCGCGCCGGCCCGTCGGCCGCCGTGCGCGGGCGGCCGGTGCCCGGCGGGCCCGCGAAGGCCTGGGCGATGCCGAGCCAGCGGTCGGCGTCCGGGCCCGTGGCCGTCAGGGCGAGGTCGGCGCGGTGGGCGCGCTGGGTGACCAGGAGGCAGAAGTCGAGGGCGGGGCCGGTGACGCGCTGCGCGGCACCCTCCGGGCCGTACGCCCACACCTCGCCCGAGGGCGCGAGCAGTTCGACCCGGAACTCCTCGGCCGGCGGGGTCAGCCCGCGCACCCCGTAGGCGAAGTCGCGGGTGCGTACCCCGAGCCGGGCCACATGCCGGAGCCGGTCGGTGGGTGGGCGCACCACACCCAGGGCGTCGGCGATGTCCAGGCCGTGGGCCCAGGTCTCCATGAGCCGGGCCGTCGCCATGGAGGCTGCCGACATGGGCGGGCCGTACCAGGGAAAGCGGGCGCCGGGCGTAGCGGCGAGCAGTGCCTCGCGCAGGGCGGCGCGCCCGGCGCGCCAGGCGGCCAGCAGGTCGGCGGGCGGGAGCGCGGCGCCCTCCTCGGCCCCCTCGTCCACGAACGAGCCGGGGGCGGCGAGCGCCTTCTCCACCAGCGCCCGGAAGGCATCCGGGTCGGTGACGGCGAGCAGTGCCGAGCGGTCGGTCCAGGAGAGGTGCGCGATCTGGTGGGCGACGGTCCAGCCGGCCGCGGGAGTCGGCAGCTCCCACTGCTCCGGCCTCAACTCGGCCACTAACAGGTCGAGTTCACCGCTCTCGGCACGCAGGTCGTCGATGACGGGCGTCGGGTCGGCCATGGGGGGAGCATGGCAGCGCCGCGTGAAACAATCAAGCGTGCTTGCATGATTCAGGCCGTCGTCACATCGCTTCCAGCGGTGGGTAGACCGGCTCCCAGCGGGCCGCCCGCACCGTCGCCCCGACATCGTCCAGGGCGGCCCGGGCGACCCCCTCGTCCATCGCGGCGCGGGCCACGGCCACCGCGACCGCCTCCGACGTGGCGCGCAGCTCGCGGATCGGCGGGAGGAGGGGCGCGTCCAGCCGGGAGACCTCCGCGTCGGCGGTCCGGCGGGCCACCGCGTCGGCCGCCGCGCGCAGCATGCGGTCGGTGACCCGCGAGGCGCGGGCGACGATCGTGCCGAGCCCGAGGCCGGGGAAGACCAGCGCGTTGTTGGCCTGGCCGATCTCGTACGTCGTGCCGTCCCGCCGCACCGGCGGGAACGGGCTGCCGGTGGCCACCAGCGCCCTGCCGTCGGTCCAGTCGAGCAGGTCGGCGGGGGTGGCCTCGGCCAGGTCGGTCGGGTTGGACATGGGCAGGATGATCGGGCGCCGGGTGTGCCGGGCCATCTCGCGGACGATCTCCTCGGAGAACGCGCCGCCCTGGCCGGAGGTGCCGATGAGAGTGGTCGGGCGGACCCGGCGGACCACTTCCGCCAGCGGGACGCCGGGCAGGTTCTCGTCCCGGTGCCAGCCGTCGGTCTCGGCGGCGGGGCGGGCGTACGGCCGCTGGGCGTCGCCGAGCCGGTCGCCCTGGTCGTCGGTGAGCAGGCCGTACCGGTCGACGCACCAGAAGCGGGCGAGCGCCTCGGCCTCGGACAGGCCCTCGGCGATCAGGGCGTCCCGCAGCTGGTCGGCGACGCCGGTGCCGGCGGTGCCCGCGCCGAAGACGACGATCCGGTGCTCGGGCAGGGGCACGCCGGCCGCGCGCACCCCGGACAGGACGGCGGCGAGGTTGACGGCGCCGGTGCCCTGGATGTCGTCGTTGAAGGTGCGGACCCGGTCGCGGTAGTGGTCGAGGATGCGGCGGGCGTTGGCGGTCCCGAAGTCCTCCCAGTGCAGCAGGGCGCCGGGGAAGAGCCGGGTGGCGGTGGTGACGTAGGCGTCGATGAAGGCGTCGTAGGTGTCGCGGTCGACGCGGGGGTGGCGGTTGCCGAGGTAGAGGGGGTTGTCGAGGAGTTCCCGGCGGTTGGTGCCGACGTCGAGCATGACGGGCAGGGTGCGGCGCGGGTCGATGCCGGCGGCGGCGGTGTAGACGGCGAGCTTGCCGACCGCGATGTCGATGCCGCCGACGCCCCAGTCCCCGATGCCGAGGATGCCCTCGCCGTCGGTGGCCACGATCAGGTCGACGTCGCCCGCGCCGAGGCCGCTCGCGCGCAGGGAGCGTTCGATGTCGCCGGGGGCGTCCACGGAGAGGTAGATGCCGCGCGGGCGGCGGTACTCGGTGCTGTAGCGGCGGATCGCCGTGCCCACGGTCGGGGTGTAGACGATGGGCAGCATCTCTTCGAGGTGGTCACCGACGAGCCGGTAGAAAAGCACCTCGTTGCGGTCGTGCAGCGCCGTCAGGTTCACGCTCTTGGCCAGGTCGTCCGGCTGCTGGCGGAACTGGCCGTAGGCGCGCTCGGCCTGCTGGTCCTGGGTGAGCACGCCGGGCGGGACCAGCCCGACGAGGTCCAGGGCCCGGCGCTCCGCCTCCGTGAACGCCGTACCGCGGTTGATCCGGGGATCGCCGAGCACGGCACGCCCACGGGCGGTGACCTTCATGAGCCCACTTTTACACGGGGCTGACTTTTCTGCGCTGTTGAACGACCACTTACAGTGACGATCGTGGACTACTGCCCCTCGGCCGGCAGCGCGGCCTTGCCCCGGCCTATCTGGGTGCGGACCGCGCCGATGCTCGCGGCGATGACCAGGGCGATGGCCGCCGCCTCGGCGGGCTTGAGGGACTGGCCCAGGACGAGGAAACCGGCCGTGGCGGCGATGGCGGGTTCCAGGCTCATCAGGATGGCGAAGGTGGAGGCCGGCAGGCGGCGCAGGGCCAGGAGTTCGAGGGTGTAGGGCAGGACCGAGGAGAGCAGGGCCACCGCCGAGCCGAGGGCGATGGTGGTGGGGTTCAGCAGGCGGGTGCCGGCCTCGGCGATGCCGAGCGGGAGGAAGAGCAGGGCGGCCACGGCCATGGCCAGGGCCAGGCCGTCGGCCTGGGGGAAGCGGCGGCCGGTGCGGGCGCTGAAGACTATGTAGGCCGCCCACATGGCGCCGGCGCCCAGGGCGAAGGCGACGCCTATGGGGTCCAGATTGCCGAACCCTCCGCCGCCGAGCAGGAAGACGCCCGCGAGGGCGAGGCCGGCCCAGAGCGCGTTGAGCGCGCGGCGGGAGGCGAGGACGGACAGGGCCAGCGGGCCGAGGACTTCGAGGGTGACCGCCGGGCCCAGCGGGATACGGTCGACCGCCTCGTAGAACAGGCCGTTCATCGCGCCCATGGTGATGCCGAAGACGATCACCGTGCCCCAGTCGGCGCGCGAGTGGCCGCGCAGCCGGGGGCGGCAGACCAGGAGGAGGACGATCGCCGCCGCGACGAGGCGCAGGGTCACCACGCCCAGCGCGCCCGCCCGGGGCATCAGGGTGACCGCCAGCGCGCCGCCGAACTGCACCGAGATGCCGCCGGCCAGCACCAGCCCGACCGGACCGAGGGAGCCGAACCGGCCGGGAGTGCGTGGAGCGGACGCCCCTGGTGACGAGGGGGACGCTGGTGACGTCGAGTTCGCGGCGCTGGGGGTGTTGACGGTGCTCACGGCGGTCCCGGTGCTGGATCGGATCAGATCATGTACATCTCCATGTACTACCGAGTCCAGGGTAATAGACTCCGTCAGGGGTGTGAACCCTTTATGGAACTGACCTGGATGGTGCGTCCCTGGGCCGAGGGAGAGCCGGGCCCCGGTCACCGGGTGCCGTCCGCCCGGTCCAGGGCCTGTGCCAGTACCTCCGCCAGGTGGCGGCCCCGGACGCCGGCGAGCTGGTCCAGCTGGGTGCGGCAGGAGAAGCCGTCGGCCAGGATCACCGTGTCCTCGGACGCCTGCCGCACCGCGGGCAGGAGCTGCTCCTCCGCGCAGGCCCGGGAGACGTCGAAGTGGCCTTTCTCGAAGCCGAAGTTTCCCGCCAGGCCGCAGCAGCCCCCGCTCAGTTCGCCGGTGAGACCGGCGGCGGCGCGCAGCCGGCGGTCCGCGCTGTCGCCGAGCACCGCGTGCTGGTGGCAGTGGGTCTGCCCGGCCACCGGACGGTCGACGGCGGGCGGGGTCCAGTGCGGGGCGTGCCGCTCCAGGGTTTCGGCGAAGGTGAGGACAGCGGCGGACAGCCGGGCGGCCCGCGGGTCGTCGGGCAGGAGTTCCGGGAGGTCGGTGCGCAGGGCGGCGGCGCAGCTCGGCTCCAGGACGACGACCGGCGCCCCCGCCCGCAGCACCGGTTCCATCAGGTCCAGGGTGCGGCGCAGCACCGTACGGGCGCGGTCGAGCTGGCCCGTGGAGACGTAGGTCAGGCCGCAGCAGACCCGGGCCCGGCGGGCGGTGAGCAGCGCGGCGGCCGACCTGCTCCTGCCGTCGCCGATCGTCCCCTCGCGCGGCAGCAGCGTCGGCGGGAGCGCCACCCGCAGCCCGGCCGCCTCCAGCACGCGGACGGCGGCCCGCCCGACGGACGGTGCGAGGTGCTCGGTGAAGGTGTCGGGCCAGAGGACGACGAGGGTGCCGGGGGTGGGAGGGGGCGCGGGGGCAGGGACCGGTGTGGGGATGGAGGTCGGAGTAGGGGCGGGGGCCGGAGTAGGGGCGGGGGCCGGAGTGGGCGTGGAGGTGGGGTGGTCGCCGGCCACGGAAGCCGGACGGCCCCCCGCGCCCTCGGTCGGCGAGCCCCCTGTTCCCCCGGACGACGAGCCCCCCGCACCCCCGGCCGGCAAGCCCCCTGTTCCCCCGGACGACGAGCCCCCTGTTCTCCCGGACGACGAGCCCCCCGCACCCGGCGCCGTCGGCCTTCGCTTGCGCCACCACGCGGTGAACGTCTGGGGCGCCAGGCGGGGGATGTCCCGTTCCGGGGCTGTTCCGGCCAGGTGTTTGCCGAGGCCGGCCAGGGGGCGGACGGCCGCCAGGGTGTTGAGCAGCGGGGCCAGGTGGGCGCGGGACGCCCAGCGGAGCCATTCCGGGAGGCGGCCCATGCTGTGGTGGGCGGCCGGGCGGCGGCGGCCGGCGTAGTGGTGGTACAGGAACTCCGCCTTGTAGGTGGCCATGTCCACTCCGACGGGGCAGTCGGAGCGGCAGCCCTTGCAGGACAGGCACAGGTCGAGGGCGCCCAGGACCTCACGGGACTGCCAGCCGTCGGTGACCAGGTCGCCCGCGAGCATCTCGTGCAGCAGCCGGGCCCGCCCCCGGGTGGAGTGCTCCTCCTCGCCGGTCGCCCGGAAGGAGGGGCACATGACGGCCGGGCCGGAGACGGTCGTCGTACGGCACTTGGCCACGCCGACGCAGCGGCGGACGGCCGCGCCGAAGTCGCCGCCGTCGGCCGGATAGGCGAAGGCCACGTCGACCGGCCGGCGGGGCAGTACCGAGAAGCGCAGGTTCTCGTCCAGCCGGGCCGGGCGGACCAGCATGCCGGGGTTGAGGAGGTCGTCCGGGTCCCACACCGCCTTGGCCCGCTCGAACAGAGCGACCATGTCGGCGCCGTACATCCGCGGCAGCAGTTCCGCGCGGGCCTGCCCGTCGCCGTGCTCCCCGGACAGGGAGCCGCCGTGGGCCACGACCAGGTCGGCCAGTTCCTCGGAGAAGCGGCGGAAGCGGCCGACGCCTGACTCGGTGAGCAGGTCGAAGTCGACGCGGACGTGGATGCAGCCGTCGCCGAAGTGGCCGTACGGCGTGCCGCGCAGTCCGTGGGCGGCCAGCAGTGCGCGGAACTCGCGGAGGTACCCGCCGAGGCGGGCGGGCGGGACCGCGCAGTCCTCCCAGCCGGGCCAGGCCTCGGAGCCGTCGGGCATCCGGGTGGCGGTGCCGGCCGCGTCCTCGCGGATGCGCCACAGACTCCGCTGGGCGGCCGGGTCGGTCACCACCAGGGAGTCAACGACATCGGCCGCGCGCACGACCTGCTCCGCACGCGCGCGGGCCTCGGCCGCAGTCGCCCCGCCGGTCTCCACGAACAGCCAGGCGCCTCCCCGGGGCAGCCCGGCACCGGCCGGCACCAGGTCGGCGGCCATGCCCTCCACCGTGAGCGGGCCGAGCGGCAGCAGGCCCGCGGCAGCCTCGGCGGCGGCGCTCTCGTCGGCGTACGCCAGCACGGCCAGCGCCCGCGCGCGGGGGCTGTCGACCAGGCGGACCACGGCCTCGGTGAGGATGCCGAGGGTGCCCTCGGAGCCGCAGAAGGAGCGGGCGACATCCGCGTCCTTCTCGGGCAGCAGCGCGTCCAGCGCGTACCCGGAGATCCGGCGGGGCAGGTCCGGGAATCCCGTCCGCAGCCGGGCCAGTTCTCCCTCGGCCAGCTCGCGCAGCCCGTCCGGGGCGCCCGCCCACCCCTGCCCGAGCCGCAGCCGCCGCCCGCGCGCGGTGATCACGGACAGCTCCCGCACGCTGTCCGCGGTCGTGCCCCAGGCGACCGAGTGGGAGCCGCAGGAGTTGTTGCCGATCATTCCGCCGAGCGTGCACCTGCTGTGCGTGGAGGGGTCGGGGCCGAACCGCAGTCCGTGCGGGGCGGCGGCCTCCTGGAGCCGGTCCAGGACGAGCCCCGGCTGCACGACGGCCGTGCGGCTGCCCGGGTCCAGCTCCAGCAGAGCGGTCATGTGCCGGGTGAAGTCCAGCACCACGCCCGTACCCGTCGCCTGCCCGGCGATGGACGTGCCGCCGCCACGCGCCACCACCGGCACCCCGCGCTCCCGGCACACCTCCAGCACGGCGGCCACGTCGTCGGCGTCTGCCGGGGCCACGACGCCCAGCGGGACCCGCCGGTAGTTCGACGCGTCCATGGTGACCAGCGCCCGGGCGGTCACATCGAACCCGACCTCGCCCCGGACGGCCTTGCGCAGCGCCCTCGCGAGCGCGGCGGCATCCGTGACATCCGTGTCTCCGATGCCCCCGCTGTCCCCGATGTTCCCTGCGACATCCCCACGATCCGTCATGCGTCCAGGATGCATCCGGCCACGCACAGTCACGGAAAGTTTTCCACAGGCGCGCACTAATAGTCGTACGACATCACAAGTCCACGACCTGGTGATCTCGTCTCATCGAACGGACAGAACTCCACCCGGGCTTCTCCCAGCGGCTAACCTCCTCCCGTGGCCGACATCCAGATTCCCGCTGACATCAAGCCCGCCGACGGACGTTTCGGCGCGGGCCCCTCGAAGGTGCGGACCGAGGCGCTGAACGCCCTCGCCGCCACCGGCACGTCCCTGCTGGGCACCTCCCACCGTCAGGCGCCGGTCAAGAACCTGGTCGGCAAGGTCCGCGAGGGCATCTCCGAGCTGTTCTCCCTGCCCGAGGGCTACGAGGTCATCCTCGGCAACGGCGGCTCCACCGCCTTCTGGGACATCGCCACGCACGGCCTGATCGAGAACAAGTCCCAGCACCTGAGCTTCGGCGAGTTCTCCTCCAAGTTCGCCAAGGCGGCCAAGCTCGCGCCCTGGCTGGCCGAGCCCACCGTCATCGCCGCCGACCCCGGCACCCACCCGGAGCCGAAGGCCGAGGCGGGCGTCGACGTCTACGCCTTCACCCACAACGAGACCTCCACCGGTGTCGCCATGCCGATCAAGCGGGTAGCCGGCGCCGACGAGGGCGCGCTCGTCCTCGTGGACGCCACCTCCGGCGCGGGCGGCCTGCCGGTCGACATCGCCGAGACCGATGTCTACTACTTCGCGCCGCAGAAGTCCTTCGCCTCCGACGGCGGCCTGTGGATCGGCGTGTTCTCCCCCGCCGCGATCGAGCGTGCCGAGCGCGTCCACGCCTCCGGACGCCACGTCCCGGAGTTCTTCTCGCTCCCGACGGCGATCGACAACTCCCGCAAGAACCAGACGTACAACACCCCGGCCCTCGCCACCCTCTTCCTCCTCAACGAGCAGCTGGAGTGGCTGAACGGCCAGGGCGGTCTCGCCTGGTCCACGGCCCGCACGAAGGACTCCTCGACCCGCCTGTACACCTGGGCCGAAGAGTCCAAGTACGCCACCCCGTTCGTCTCCGACCCGGCCAAGCGCTCCCAGGTCATCGGCACGATCGACTTCGCCGACGAGATCGACGCCGCCGCCGTCGCCAAGGTGCTGCGCGCGAACGGCATCGTGGACACCGAGCCGTACCGCAAGCTCGGCCGCAACCAGCTGCGGATCGCGATGTTCCCGGCGATCGACCCGGCGGACGTCGAGGCGCTGACGAAGTGCGTGGACTACGTGATCGAGAAGCTCTGACTTCTCGACCTACGAACCGAAGGGCGCCCGGTACCCACCGGGCGCCCTTCGTGTTTTGGGCCGCTGCACAGGATGGAATTCACCTCGTTTTAACCGCACCTCTGTGCCACATTTCCCGGAACAATCGCGGAGATCAGGGTTCCGGTTCCTGTCGAAATTTCGTGACAATAGGGAGACAGTGGTGTCGTATTCCCCTACTTATCGTTTTCTCGTCGCCGCTCCGACGAATCCTGTCTTCCGCTCTCGCGCCCGCTTGAGGAGCCCTTTCATGTCCGCGTCCGCACGCCGCCGTGCTCTCATGACCGCCTCGGTCCTCCTGACCGCCCTCGGCACCACCGCCGTCCTGCCGGTGGCGACCGCCTCCGCCGCCCCCACCGCCAAGGCCGCCCCCAAGCCCAACCCCGCCGCCCGTTACGCCGGCAAGGCCGTCGCCATCGGCAAGGACATGGTGGCCGTCCTGCGCAACGACCCCAAGGCGGGCGGCCCCGAGGCGTGGATCCGTGCCGTGCCGGAGAACTGGCGCTCGGGCGACCCCTACATGAACCGCGTCCTGGCCGGGCTCGACCGCGGCCACGTCACGGCCACGCAGCGCGGTCTCTCCCTGCGGCTGGTCGACCCCAAGGGCGCCAAGCCCGCGCTCCGGGTGACCGGCGGCAAGGGTGGCCCGCGCACCTACGCGCTCCCGAAGGTCGGCACCCCCGACGCCCGGGGCTGCACGATCATCACGCAACACTTCATCGGGGCCGGGACCGTCGCCGTGCTGAGCAACGGCCTCAACGGTCCCTCGGCCTTCTTCAAGGACGCCGGCGACGGCACGCGCGTCGCCGGGGTCGTCAACCGCGCCCACCCCTCGCTGCCCAAGAGCGCCGGGTTCCTGGCCCAGATCGTCGACCCCAAGGGAGCGGCGCCCAAGCTCCGCACCAACATGGAGGGCGGCGGCCACCCTGCGTCCACCACGCCGTTCCCGGCTCCCGGGTGCGTGAAGTAACGCCGCCTTCTCGCCTACGCCTACGACGACGAAGGGCGCCCGGTACCCACCGGGCGCCCTTCGTGTGTGCGATGCGTCATGCGAACTGCCGGATGAAGGCCCGCCAGCTATCGCGGGAGAGTCCTGGAGGTATCCGACCCTGACCGGGACCGGCTGCCCTTGCCCCGCTGCCCCAGCCCGGACGAGGAGGGTGGGCGCGGGCTGGCGCTGGTGGACGCGCCGGCCGACGCATGGGCGCGGCCCGCTTCACACTCCCGCCCTCGGAGGCCCCCCACGTTTTGGACCACCCGTAACACAACAGGGGGCCTCAGACCTTGAGACTCCGCCGCACCCGGGCGATCACCTGCTGCGCCTCCGCGCCGAACACCGCCGACTCCGCGAAGGTGTCCCACACGCGGCGATACAGAGCGATCGTTTCGGCGTCGTCCAGCCAGAGTTCGGCGTGCCAGTCCTCGACCACGACCAGGCGTTCGTCCAGCACATCGAACGAGTTCCCCATCGTCAGGGGCAGCGTGCCGTCCAACGGAAGGATCCCCAGGTTGACGGTGTCCATGCCCACCACGCCCAGCAGGCGGTCGAGTTGGGCCGCCAAAACGTCCGGCGGACAGATACGGCCCCACAGCACGCTTTCAGGCATGAGCAGGTTCAACCGCTTGCCCGGCCGGTACAGCCACTCCTGCCGTTTCATACGGGCCCGCACCGCGGCTTCCGTGTCCCTCGGCGACTGCTGGAGTGTGGCGTGCCGCTCGAAGACGTGCCTGGCGTAGTCGGCCGTCTGGAGAATGCCGCTGACGGCGGCGGTGCTCAGCGCGTGCTGTGTCGTGCTGTTGGACACGAGGGTGTTCCAGGTTTCCTGGACCGGAGCGTGTCCTGCCGCGAGCTGACGTCGCCACGATCGAATGTGGCTCTCGAAGCCCCGTAGCCGGGACCGCAGTTCCGGGAACACGGCAGGCTGCCCGACGGCCTCGGCCCATGCTCGAAGGTCGTCGTCCGTGGGGGTCTGCCTGCCGTTCTCCAGCTTGCTGACCTTCGACTGCCGCCATCCCAGCCGCTGCGCGAGCTGGACACCGGTGAGCCGACCTTCAGGCCCGTCCACACGCAACTCCCTGAGCCTACGGCCCAGTTCCTCACGCGCCCTCTGATAGTCCGTACTCACCGGTCACCCGTGCTAGCCCTTACGCGTCACTGCCCATCTCCGCCGTGAACTGCTTCCACGGTACGGCGTGGTGCCAAGCAGCATCCCGCACCATGCAGCAGCGCACCACCTCTGCGGGCTCGGTAATCAGGTCCACGTGCGTGAGCTGGTCGTCGTCATCGAACCGCAGCAGCGCGATGAGCCGGCTGTCGAACAGCCAGAAGTCCTCGGCGGGGAGCCGCAGCCGGTCCGCGTCGGCACGCCACAGGTTGCGGATGTCCTCGCCCATGACGCCGTTCCGCCTGGCGTTGTCGAGGAGGTAGAGCTGGCCCGTGGTCGGCGGCTGGTCCACAATGCGCACGCGTTCGACGCGCTTGCCCTGGTCGGTCTGCTTGCGGATCGCCTCGCAGTACGGGCTGTCGAACGTCCAGTCGGCTCGTCCCGTCTCCACGAACTGCTGCCAGTTGTCGTTGGTCTCGTCGCTGGCGTATCGGCGGCGCGTCTCCAGGCGCCATGCCGTGTGCTCGAATTTCTCGAACAGGCCGCCGAACTCGTCCAGATCGATCGTCCGCACCTGCCGCGTCCGCTCCTTCGGGGTCCAGTCGACCAGCAGGTCCCTCGGAACCACGATCGCGACCTCTCCCTCCGAGAGGTGCTGGAGCTGTGCGATGTCTTCCGGATCCGTGAGCGGAGGACCGTGCACGACGACCTCCCCGCTGTCCAAGTCCTCATGCACGGAGGGACATCCACCGCTGCTGCTCCCCGTCCCGTTGAACCGCAACCTGCGCGCCACGCGCAACCACCCCCTGGGTGTCGATAAAGCTGGCGCACACAGCATCTCGGTGTCTCTGAGTGAATGTCCATGCATCCAGAGTGACTACGTGAGAATAACGAAGAATATTCGCCCCCTTTCTCCCTGCCCTCCCCCTACGGTCGTCGCCGAAGCCACCCCACCTCCACCTAGGGAGACCCGGTGACCCCCACGACCAATGCCCGACCCCGCTCCCCGGCCCAGCTTCCCCCCGGCTTCGACGCGTGGCTGCTCGACTGCGCCCCCGTCGCCGGCTGTGACGTCTGCGGAGCGAACTGGCGGCAGTTGCTCGCCTGCAAGCAGGCCGGGAACATCACGCAGGCCATGTGCCACGCCACCGAGATCCGGGACCACCCTTCGGGCGTGCACGTCCGCCCCTCTTCCCCCAAGAACTCCCGCCCACCCCGGGCGGCGGCGGTCGGACACGGCCGTAACAGCGGAGCAGGAAGGTACAGCGATGGTGAACGGAAGTGACCTGTACGCGCTCGACCTCGGTGGCGCCCCGTTCCTCAAGGCGTGCGGTGGGAACACCCACCCGGACGGCGAGTCCTGCGTGACCCTCGCCCGGATCGGCGAAGACGCCTGGGCCCTCGGTGACAGCAAGCGGCCCGACATGGAACCGCTGCGGTTCACCACGAACGAGCTGAGCGCCGCCGGTATCGATCCGGCCCGCTTCGGTCTGGCCCACTGAGCCTCGACCGATCCAGGAAACCCAGCCGGTTCCGGGGCGGCGTCGTCCCGGAACCGGCCCGCACAGCACACCGAAGAGGACCCGGGTGCACCACCACGCCTACCTCTGGACCGGCCCCAAATCCCGCTTCGACGAAGAAGCCTTCCGGCGCCCGCCCCATCCCCAGCCGCCCCCGCCCACCAGCAGTCCGGAGCTGATCCAGCGATACCGGCTGGCCACCGCCGAGTTCACCACCTGCGACCTGCCCCCGCTGGAGACCGCGTACTGGCTGGTCAAGCCCCACTCACTCGTCAAGGGAACCTGGTCCGAGCCGTCGGCCGCCGCCGCCTGGCTCGGGGAGCGGCTCACCGAGTACGCGCCCCGGTTCGCCGCCGAAGCGCACCGCGCCCCCGGCCGCCTGGCCGCCCTGCTCGCCTCCGCCGCCGACCGGCTGGCGGCCGGCGGTGACATCTCGCTCGGGTTCTACCTCGAACGGCCCGTGTTCCTCTCCGTGGCCCTGGTGGGCTGCGCTCCCCATCGCGCCCGCCCGGACCTGCCCTGCCCGCTCGGCGCATGACGAGGGCGCCCGGTGCCGTACCGGATGCTGCACACCGCCCGGCCGCCGTTCGCCCGGTCAGCTCCGCCGCAGCCGGCGCAGTCCCAGGAACGCCGCCACGCCGACGGCCAGGATCACGGCGCCCACCTTCAGGCTCGGAGTGCCGCCCTCGTCCCCCGAATCGTCGGAACCCCCCTCGCCCGACGGCGACCCGGCGTCCGGGCGCTCGGGCGCGTCGGCCGCCTGTACGGAGCTTTCCGCGCCCTCGCTGCCGTACATCAGCTTCGTACCGTCGGCGGAGTACGACACGGACTCGCCCTGCCCCTGGAACGGCACGTCCAGCCGCCCGCGCCGCTTGATCCGGCCGTCGTTCCAGTCGTAGTAGACGCCCCCGAAGTAACCGCGCACGGCGAACTGCCTGCCGTCCGGGGAGAACGCGGCGTCGGTGGCCCACAGATCGACGGGCGCGACCTGGCGGAAGACGTTCGCGCCGGACGTGGAGAGGGCGGCCGGACCCTCGTACAGGTGCCCGCCCTCCTCGTTCTTGTCGATGATGTACACCCGCCCGGTCTTCGGGTGGACGAGCAGCGACTCCGCGTCGCGCGGTCCGTCCGCGTACTTCACCACGTACTGCGTGGCCGTCACCGTCTGGTCCGTCAGCCGCTCCGGCTCGGGCAGCTTGTAGATCCACACGTACGGCCACTTCCCGCCGAAGTTGTCGCCGATGTCGCCGACGTAGATCTGGTTGTCCGGCCCGATGGAGATGGCCTCGACGTCGCGCGGCGAGCCGATCCCGCGCAGGGTGATCCGGGCGACGGTCCGGCCGGTGGCGCTGTCCACGGCGTACAGGTACGGCCCGTCGTCGCTGTCGTTGTGCGTCCAGTAGACGCCCGGGTGCTGCCGGGAGGCGGCGAGCCCGCTGGACTCGGTTATCCGCGGGTCCTTGATGGTGAACCCCTTGTTCCCCTTGTTCTCCTTGTTCCCCGCGCCCTCGGCGGTCCCGGTGGCGGAGGCGGGCAGCGCGCAGGCACCGGCGAGCAGCACCCCGGCGAGTACGGCGAACGATCGACGCATGAACCAAGCCTGCCATCCCCGGAGGGGGTCCGGGGGAGGTGGTCGGCCTCACGCACCCCGGCGGCCCGCGGGCCCCGGCCATCGTCCATGATGAGCCGATGCTTAGGTTCATGCCCGTGGGCGACTCCATGACGATCGGGAGCGCGGGCGAGCACACATGGCGTTACCGGCTGTGGCGGCACCTGTGCGGGACGTACGGCGGCCCGTTCACCTTCGTCGGCCCGCGCGAGACGCTCTACGACCAGCGGGCCGGCGCCCCGACGTCCCTCGCCTACGCCGAACCCGGCTTCCCCCGCGGCCATCTGGCGGGCTGGGGCGAGGGCTGGATGCACATGGCCCCGCTGATCGGCGAGGCGGTGCGCGCCCACCGGGCCGACGTGCTGCTGGTCTCCCTCGGCCTGATCGACCTGGGCTTCTACACCAACGCCGAACAGACGGACGAGAACGTACGGGCGTTCGTCGCGAGGGCGCGGGAGGCCCGCCCGCGGATACGGATGGTGCTGCTGCCCGTCATACCCAACGTCCGGGCCGCTTCCGACGCGCCCTTCGCCGAGCAGGTGGACCGCTTCAACGACCTGCTCGCCAAGACCGTCGCCGACCTGGACGAGGCACGGTCGCCGCTGCTGCTGGCCTCGCTGCCCGAGGAGTGGGACATCCACACCGACACCTACGACGGCACCCATCCCAACGCGAGCGGGGAGCACCGGATCGCGGGGGCGTTCGCAGGGGCGATGTGGGAGGCGTGGGGGGTCGGACGGCCGTACGAGGACTGATCAGGTCGGATGAAATCCGGCGTTACGCGGGCGTGGTGCCTATCGTTGTACTGCGCGGCTGCCCGGTCCGTGAGGAAGCCGGGGAGGAGCGCCAAGTGACCGTCCTGGACGACAGGATCGACATGGCCGACGCCAACACCGAGCGTCTTGACGAGTGGTTCGAGCTGCTCGAGCGCATGCCCGTCCCCGAGGGATACAGGGTCGAGATCGTCGGGGGCAACGTCCACATGACGCCACAGCGGGGCACACACTGGAGCATCATCCGCCGGATCGTGCGGGCGCTGGAGGACAGGTTCGGTATGGACATCCAGGTGTTCTCCGACGTCCGCATCGACTTCCCAGGTCACGAGAACGGCTTCTGCCCGGACGTCGCCCTGCTCAAGGACTCGGCGCGCATGGACGACGCAGGCCACTGGCAGCACCAGGACGTCGAATTCGTCGCCGAGGTCATTTCCAAGGGCACCGCGGCGAACGACTACGGCCCGAAGAAGGCCGCCTACGCCGCCGCCGAAGTCCCCCTGTATCTCATCGTCGACCCCTACAAGGGCATGTGCTACGTCTACACGCAGCCCAAGGAGAACGACTACATCACGCGGACGAAGGTCGCCTTCGGTGAGGACATCGACCTGACCGGCACCGTGATCGACCTCGTGCTCAAGACCGACGGCTTTCCCCGCGACTAGTCCCGCCCCCAGGCGTACAGCCCCGGTGGTCTGCCGGTACCGCCGACCACCGCGGTGACACGGGTCACATGCCCCGCCCTGTCACACCGGCGCTCCCGCCGGCATCTCGTGGGTGACAGAACGCCGCGCCCCGCGTCCGCGCGGCACCCACTCCCCTGCGAGGACGACACCATGACCGGTCCCATGACCACGGCTCCCCGTATCGACCTGACCGCCAACGGCCTCGGCGCCAAGCTCGGCAAGCGGTTCGCCACCCTCGGCCTCGGCGTCACGCAGTCGGCGCTGCCCCGGCGCACCCAGGAGCTGGTGATGCTGCGCGCCAGCCAGATCAACGGCTGCGGTTACTGCGCCGACCTGCACACCAAGGAGGCCACGGCGGCCGGCGAGACCGCGACGCGGCTGCACCTGGTGGCCGCCTGGCGCCACTCCACCGTGTTCACCGAGGCCGAGCGGGCCGCGCTGGCGCTCGCCGAGGAGGGCACCCGGCTCGCCGACGCCCACCAGGGCGTGTCCGAAGCGACCTGGCAGGAGGTCCGCGCGCACTACGACGAGGAGCAGACCACGGCGCTGGTGTACCTCGTCGCCGTGATCAACGCGGCCAACCGGCTCGGCGTGATCACGCACCACCGGGGCGGCTCCTACGAACCCGGCATGTTCGACCGGCCGCAGGGCTGACCGGCACCTCGCGCGCGCCCGGTTCCGGGCGCGCGCGACGGCAGGAGCTTGCCTAGAGCGCACTCCAGGTCGTTGGCTTGTGGACCATGGAGTACACGCAGCTCGGACGCACAGGACTCAAGGTCAGCCGGCTCGTCCTCGGGACGATGAACTTCGGTCCGGAGACCGACGAAGCCGACAGCCACGCGATCATGGACGCGGCGCTGGACGCGGGCATCAACTTCTTCGACACCGCCAACGTGTACGGCTGGGGCGAGAACAAGGGCCGGACCGAGTCCATCATCGGCAACTGGTTCGCCAAGGGCGGCGGCCGGCGCGAGAAGACCGTCATCGCCACCAAGGTGTACGGCAACATGGGCCCGGACGGCGCGACGGTGTGGCCCAACCACGACAAGCTCTCGGCGCTGAACATCCGGCGCGCGGTGGACGCCAGCCTGAAGCGGCTCAAGACCGACTACATCGACCTCTACCAGTTCCACCACATCGACCGGGACACGCCGTTCGAGGAGATCTGGCAGGCGATCGACGTCCTGGTCGGGCAGGGCAAGATCCTCTACGTCGGCTCCAGCAACTTCCCCGGCTACAAGATCGCCCAGGCCAACGAGGCCGCCGCCCGCCGCGCCGGCACCATCGGGCTGGTCAGCGAGCAGTGCCTGTACAACCTGGCCGAGCGGCGCGCCGAGATGGAGGTCATCCCGGCCGCGCGGGACTACGGCCTCGGGGTCATCCCGTGGTCGCCGCTGCACGGCGGTCTGCTCGGCGGGGTCATCAAGAAGGAGGTCCAGGGCGGTCGCCGTGCCTCCGGCCGGGCCGCCGAGACCCTCAAGGACCCGGCGGCCCGCGCGCGGATCCAGGCCTACGAGGACCTGCTCGACAAGCACGGACTGGAGCCCGGCGAGGTGGCCCTGGCCTGGCTGCTCACCCGCCCCGGCATCACCGGCCCGATCGTCGGCCCGCGCACCGCCGGACAGCTGGAGTCCGCGCTGCGCGCCGTGGAACTGGAACTGAGCGAGGACCTGCTGACCGCCCTGGACGAAATCTTCCCGGGCCCGGGCCCGTCCCCGGAGGCCTTCGCCTGGTAGCCACAGAGGGGCCGGCGCCCCGAAAGGGGCGCGGGGAACTGCGCGACCAGCCAGGCACAGCCCGCAGCCGAAAAACGGCCCCGCGGTTCCCCGCCCCTCTCCCCCAGGCCCGCCAAAGGCGCCCCGACAGGGGCGCGGGGAACTGCGCGACCAGCCACAACCGACCCGCAGCCGAAGAAACAGGCACCCATACCCGGCAACGGCACCCCGCAGGGGCCCGCGGGGAACTGCGCGACCAGCCACGGACAACCCGCACCCGAAGAACGGCCGCGGTTCCCCGGCGCCCTTTTCCTACCGCATGGCCGACGCCACAGCCACCACCACGAACATCAACACAAGCGCACCGGCCATGATCCGGTTCCGGGTTTTCGGGTCCACGTATTCGAGACTAACCGGCCCCGCCCAGCGCCCACCGCCCGACCGCCTCGTACCGCGGCTGCTCCCCCGGCACCCCGGACGCCGGCAGCCGGCTGCGCATCAGCACCAGGTCGGCCACGGTCCAGGTGTCGCCGGAGAACTCCGCGAGCGCGGTGACGTACGGCCGTACGTCCACCGCGTGCCGGCTGCGGGCCAGCGTGAGATGGGCCTTGTACCGCCGGTGCTCCCCGCCCGGCAGCCCCGCCTTCCGCGCCGCCGCCTCCGCCCGCCCGGCCAGCAGCCGCAGCTCCGCCACGTCGCCCCGGGCGCCCACCCACAAGGCGCGGCCCTGGCCGAACTGGCCGCCGCCCGCGAGCGCGAGGGTGAACGGCGCCGCCCGGTGGGCCGCGCGGGCCAGCCGGTCCGCCAGGGCGGGTACGGCGTCGTCGGGGACCTCGCCGTAGAAGGCGAGCGTGAAGTGCCAGCCGGGGCGGCCCGTCCACCGCAGCCGGCCGGCCCCCGGCAACTCCCGCAACCGGTCCACCTCGGCGGCGAGTTCGTCCGCGATGTGCTCCGGGGGCAGTACGGCGGCGAAGAGTCTCATGGCCTCACGATCCCAGACCCGGGCGGGCATGATGGGACGATGACGATCACCATCCGTGAAGGCGGCCCCGACGATCTGCCCGCGATACTCCGCATGCTCGACAGCGGCGTGGAGTGGCTGGTCTCACAGGGGCGTACCCGTCAGTGGGGCACGGAGCCGCTCTCCGGGAACAAGACGGCCCGAGCGGTCGAGCGGGCCGTGGCCGAGGGCACCACGTACATCGCCGAGATCGACGGGGAGCCGGCGGCCGCTCTCGTCCTCGCCGACGGGCCCGGCGCCCATCTGGCCCATCTGCCGGCGCCCGGCGAGCCCGAGCGGTACATCCGCTGGCTCGCCTCCGACCGCCGCTTCAAGGGCCGGGGCGCGGGCGGCGCGCTGCTCGCGCACGCCGCCGAGGTGACCCGGCGGGCGGGCGTGGGCCTGCTGCGGGTGGACTGCTACGCCGGTGACGACCGCAAGCTGGTGGCGTACTACGAGGCCAACGGCTTCACCCCGACGCACGCCTACACCCACGGCCCGGACGCCTGGCCGGGGCAGGTGCTGGCCCGGAGGGTCGGCTAGGCCCTCCGGGGCACCGCGGGGCTGCCTACGCGGCCGTGGCCAGCCGTTCCCGTTCGCGCGGGACGAAGCGGACGCTCGGGTGGCCGTGGTGCCAGCCGACCGCCAGCCGCAGGCCGCCGATGCGGGCCAGGACCAGGCCGACGGCGCCGGCCGCGAGCGCCGAGATCACACCGCCGACGGCGAAGCCGGCCCGGGCGCCGTAGGTGTCGGTGATCCAGCCGACCACCGGCGCGCCCAGCGGCGTACCGCCCATGAACACCATCATGAACAGGGCCATCACCCGGCCGCGCATGGCCGGGTCGGTGCCCATCTGCACGGCCGTGTTCGCGGTGACGTTCACCGTCAGTCCGAACACCCCGATCGGCACCATGAGCAGCGCGAACAGCCAGTACGACGGTGCCGCCGCGGCGACGATCTCCAGCGTGCCGAAGGCCAGCGCGGCGGCGATCAGCACGCGCAGCCGGGCCGTGCCGCGCCGGGCGGCCAGCAGGGCGCCGACCAGGGAGCCGACGGCCATCAGGGTGTTGAAGAGGCTGTAGGCGCCGGCGCCCGCGTGGAAGACGTCGTCCGCGTAGGCGGTCAGCCACACCGGGAAGTTGAAGCCGAAGGTGCCGATGAAGCCGACCAGGACGATGGGCCAGATCAGCTCCGGCCGCTTGGCGACGTAGCGCAGGCCCTCGCGCAGCTGGCCCTTGCCGCGCGGCGCGCGCTCGACCACGTGCAGTTCGCGGGCGCGCATCAGCAGCAGGCCGGTGATGGGCGCGGCGAAGGACAGGCCGTTGACGAGGAACGCCCAGCCGGTGCCCACGCCGGTGATCATCAGGCCGGCCACGGCGGGGCCGACGAGCCGGGCGGACTGGAAGTTCGCCGAGTTCAGGCTGACCGCGTTCTGGAGCTGGTCGGGGCCGACCATCTCGGAGACGAAGGACTGGCGGGCCGGGTTGTCCACCACCGTGGCGAGGCCGACGGCGAAGGCGGCGACGTAGACGTGCCAGACCTGGACCTGCCCGGACAGGGTCAGCGCGGCGAGCGCGAGCCCGGTGGCGCCCATCGCGGACTGGGTGACCAGCAGGGTGGGCCGCTTGGGCAGGCGGTCCACGAGGACCCCGCCGTACAGGCCGAACAGCAGCATGGGCAGGAACTGCAGGGCCGTGGTGATGCCGACGGCGGCCGAGGAGCCGGTGAGGCTGAGGACCAGCCAGTCCTGGGCGATGCGCTGCATCCAGGTGCCGGTGTTGGAGACGACCTGGCCGGCGAAGAAGAGGCGGTAGTTCCGGATCCTCAGCGAGCTGAACATCGAGGACTTGCCGGAAGCGGGCGCGGTGGTGGTAGGGGTCGGTGCGGGGGCGGAAGGTATTCCGGATCCCGTACTCAACAGGATTCGCCTCCTCGGTCGGTGCGCTTACAGGTGTGCGAGTTTCTCCAGCACGGGGGCGGCGGCGCGCAGGGCGGCCCACTCGTCCTCGTCGAGGCCCTCGGCCAGGCCGGCCAGGAAGGCGTTGCGCTTGCGGCGGCTCTCTTCGAGCATCGCCTCGGCCTGTTCGGTCTGGGTGACCACCTTCTGGCGCCGGTCCTCGGGGTGCGGCTCCAGCCGGACCAGTCCCTTGGCTTCGAGCAGCGCGACGATGCGGGTCATCGACGGCGGCTGGACGTGCTCCTTGCGGGCCAGTTCACCCGGGGTGGCCGAGCCGCAGCGGGCGAGGGTGCCGAGCACCGACATCTCGGTGGGGCTCAGCGACTCGTCGACCCGCTGGTGCTTGAGCCGACGGGACAGCCGCATCACGGCGGAGCGGAGGGCGTTCACGGCGGCAGCGTCGTCGCCATGGGTAAGGTCCGGCATGTTCTTTAGCGTAACTCATTACTCTTACTAAAGACCACTCGGGCGGGCCCGTGCCGCCCGTGACGCCCGCCACTGGATCCCGCGCCCGCCCGGCGGAAAAGGAACGAGCGCCCGGACCGTGGTCCGGGCGCTCGTGCGGAAGGGGATTCCTGCGGGCTCAGGTGAGGCCCAGGGCCGGCATCAGGTAGTAGAAGGCGAAGACGGCCGAGACGACGTACATCGCCGGGGGGATCTCCCGGGCCCGCCCGGCGGCCAGGCGCAGCACCGTGAAGGCGATGAAGCCCATGCCGATGCCGTTGGTGATCGAGTAGGTGAACGGCATCATCAGCATCGTCACGAAGGCCGGCATGGCGATGGTGTAGTCCGCCCAGTCGATCTCCTTGATGGAGTTCGACAGGATCAGGAAGCCCACCGCGAGCAGTGCCGGGGTGGCCGCCTGGGACGGGACCATCGTGGCGATCGGCGTGAGGAACAGCGCGACGGCGAAGAGGCCGCCCGTGACGACGTTCGCGAGGCCGGTGCGCGCGCCCTCGCCGACGCCCGCCGTGGACTCCACGAAGGCGGTGGTGGCCGAGGCGGAGCTGGCACCGCCGGCCGCGACCGCGAAGCCGTCGACGAAGAGGACCTTGTTGATGCCCGGCATGTAGCCCTCGGCGTCGGTCAGCTTGGCCTCGTCGCTGATGCCCATGATCGTGCCCATCGCGTCGAAGAAGCACGACAGCAGGACCGTGAAGACGAACAGGATGCCGGTCAGGATGCCGACCTTGTGGAAGCCGCCGAACAGGCTGACCTGGCCGAGCAGGCCGAGGTCGGGGGTGGAGACCGGGTTGCCCGGCCACTTCGGGACGGTCAGGCCCCAGGACGGGACGGTGGCCACCGCGTTGATGATCAACGCGACCACGGTCATGCCGACGATGGAGAGCAGGATCGCGCCCGGCACCTTGCGGACGATCAGCGCGAAGGTGAGCAGCGCGCCGAGGACGAAGATCAGCACCGGCCAGCCGGTGAGGTGACCGCCGACGCCGAGCTGGAGCGGGACGGTGGTCTGGGCGGCGTCCGGCATCCGGGTGACGAAGCCGGAGTCGACCAGGCCGATCAGCATGATGAACAGGCCGATACCGATCGAGATCGCCTTGCGCAGGCCGAACGGCACGGCGTTCATCACCCGCTCGCGCAGGCCCGTGGCGACCAGCAGCATGACCACGAAACCGGCCAGCACGACCATGCCCATGGCGTCCGGCCAGGACATGCGCGGCGCGAGCTGGAGCGCGACGACCGAGTTCACGCCGAGGCCGGCGGCGAGCGCGATCGGCACATTGCCGATGACGCCCATCAGCAGCGTGGTGAACGCGGCCGACAGCGTCGTGGCCGTCACCAGCTGACCGTTGTCCAGCTGGTGGCCGTACATGTCCTTCGCGCTGCCGAGGACGATCGGGTTCAGCACGATGATGTACGCCATCGCGAAGAAGGTGGCGAGACCGCCCCGGACCTCACGGCCGACGGAGCTGCCGCGCTCGGAGATCCGGAAGTAGCGGTCGAGGAAGCCGAAGGCGGGAGCACCGCCCGGCCTCTCGGGGGTGGGGACCTTGGCAGGTGCCGAGGTGGACATGCGTGACCTCATCACCAACGGGGTTCCCCCGAGCCCTGTTGGAGTTTCATACGAGCGGAAGCGGCCAAAGACAAACGGCTCCAGTATGAACGTATGAGTCATAGATCGCTATCTCCGCGCGTAGACAGCGGCGGCGCATAAGCTGTGCGCATGGCTAAGTGGACCCCCAAGCACGAGGCGCCGGAGCCCCTGGAGGGCCCCGTGGTCGCCACCATCACCGGCGGCACGATCGTGTGGTTCGTCCTCTTCCTGGTCCAGCTGCCGTTCTACGGCTGGTTCGACGACCACGGCCACACCTGGTGGCTGTGGACCTGCCTGGCCGGCGGCGGCCTGGGGCTGATCGGCGTCTGGTACGTCCGCAAGCGGGACGCGGCGATCAAGCGGGCCGCTGCCGCGCCGGATCCGGCCACCCGGTAACGGCCGGCGCCGGCGGGCGGGCGGCGAGTGCCCCGGCGCCGGTGGGCGGTCGGGCGCGTCCGCACGTACCGTCGAATGCATGAGCCACATACGCGCGGACGCGGAACTCGATCCGGCGCGTCCGGTGCCGTCACCGAGGACCCGCCCGGCCGGGCTCGGCCCCGCCGAGGTCGCCGAACGCGTCGCGCGCGGCCAGGTCAACGACGTGCCGGTGCGCAGCAGCCGCTCGCTGGGGGAGATCGTCCGGGCGAACGTCCTCACCCGGTTCAACGCGATCATCGGTGTGCTCTGGCTGATCATGCTGGTCGTCGCGCCGATCCAGGACAGCCTGTTCGGCTTCGTGATCCTCGCCAACACCGCCATCGGGATCGTCCAGGAGTGGCGGGCCAAGCAGACCCTGGACTCGCTCGCGGTGATCGGGGAGGCCCGGCCGACGGTACGGCGGGACGGCGTGGCGCTCCAGGTGGCCACCGGTGAGATCGTCCTGGACGACCTGATCGAGATCGGCCCCGGCGACAAGATCGTGGTCGACGGGGTGTGCGCGGAGGCGGACGGGCTGGAGATCGACGAGTCGCTGCTCACCGGCGAGGCCGACCCCGTCGTCAAACGCCCCGGCGACCAGGTCATGTCCGGCAGCTTCGTGGTCGCGGGCAGCGGCGCCTTCCAGGCCACCAAGGTCGGCCGCGAGGCCTACGCCGCCCGGCTCGCCGAGGAGGCCTCCCGCTTCACGCTGGTCCACTCCGAGCTGCGCAGCGGCATCTCCACCATCCTCAAGTACGTCACCTGGATGATGGTCCCGGCGGCCGTCGGGCTGGTCGTCACCCAGCTCGTCGTGGAGAACAACGACCTCAAGGACGCCGTGGCCCGCACGGTCGGCGGGATCGTGCCGATGGTCCCCGAGGGACTGGTGCTGCTCACCTCCGTGGCCTTCGCGATCGGCGTCATCCGGCTGGGCCGACGGCAGTGCCTGGTGCAGGAGCTGCCGGCCATCGAGGGCCTGGCCCGCGTCGACACCGTCTGCCTGGACAAGACCGGCACCCTCACCGAGGGCGGCATGGACGTCACCGGACTGCGGCCGCTGAACGGGGCGGACGAGTCGTACGTCCGCAAGGTGCTCGGCGCGCTCGGCGAGTCCGACCCGCGGCCCAACGCCTCCCTCCAGGCGATCATCGACGCCTTCCCGGACAGCGAGGAGTGGCGCTGCGTGGAGTCGCTGCCGTTCTCCTCCGCCCGCAAGTACAGCGGGGCCGCGTTCAGCGAGGGCGACGGCGAGACCAGTACCTGGCTGCTGGGCGCCCCGGACGTGCTGCTCGCCCCCGACGACCCGGCCCTGGCCGAGACCGAGCGGCTCAACGAGCGGGGGCTGCGGGTGCTGCTGCTGGCCCGCGCGCGCCGGGACCTGGACGACCCCGAGCCGGCCCGGGACGCCCGCCCCACCGCCCTGGTCGTCCTGGAACAGCGGCTGCGGCCGGACGCCTCGGACACCCTGCGCTACTTCGCCGAGCAGAACGTGCGGGCCAAGGTCCTCTCCGGGGACAACGCGGTGTCGGTCGGCGCTGTCGCCGCGAAGCTCGGCCTGGAGGGTACGGCGGTGGACGCGCGGCGGCTGCCCGCCGACCCGCCGGCGATGGCCGAGGCGCTGGACGAGGGCACGGTGTTCGGGCGGGTCACCCCGCAGCAGAAGCGGGACATGGTGGACGCGCTCCAGTCCCGTGGCCGTACGGTCGCGATGACCGGGGACGGCGTGAACGACGTGCTGGCCCTGAAGAGCGCGGACATCGGGGTCGCCATGGGCTCCGGTTCCGAGGCCACCCGGGCGGTCGCGCAGATCGTGCTGCTGGACAACAGCTTCGCGAGCCTGCCCTCGGTGGTCGCCGAGGGCCGCCGGGTGATCGGCAACATCACGCGGGTGGCGACGCTGTTCCTGGTGAAGACCGTCTACTCGGTGCTGCTGGCGGTGCTGGTGGTGTGCGCGCAGGTGGAGTACCCCTTCCTGCCCCGCCACCTGACCCTGCTGTCCACGCTCACCATCGGCGTCCCGGCCTTCTTCCTGGCCCTCGCGCCCAACACGGAACGGGCCAGACCGCAGTTCGTGCGCCGGGTGATGCGGTACGCGGTCCCCGGCGGGGTGGTGGCCGCGGCGGCGACCTTCCTGACGTATCTGCTCGCCCGGCACCACTACTCCGGCCCGGGCGCGCTGGACGCGGAGACCAGTGTGGCCACGCTGACCCTGTTCCTGGTCTCCATGTGGGTCCTGGTGATCATCGCCCGCCCCTACACCTGGTGGCGGGTGATCCTGGTGGCGTCGATGGGCGTGGCCTTCCTGCTGGTCCTCGCCGTCCCCGCGCTCCAGGACTTCTTCGCGCTGAAGCTGGTCGGCGTGACGATGCCGTGGACGGCGGTCGGCGTGGCGGCGGTGGCGTCCGGGGCGCTGGAGTACCTGTGGAGATGGGTCGGCCGCCGTTTCCCGGTCTAGCCGGGCCCGTCGGCCGATGGCCGGAAATCTCCTCACCGAAATCACCTATCAGGGTGACGGCCGTATGGGTGACGCGGCGGGCCGGGCAGAGCGACTGGTGCCATGCACGTCCGGCATCCGTGACCAGCAGTGGGAGTCATCATGTCGATGATCCAGACCGGCTCGCTCCAACTGTCCTCCAACCAGCCCATCGAGACCCAGGGCGGGGACACCTCCACCTTCACCCGGGTCACCTTCCCGACGCCCTTCCCGGCCGGGTCGACGGTGGTCGTGGTGGCCCAGACCCAGACCTTCAACGGCCCCGAGACGCCGGGCATCCGGCTGCACGACGTCAACCGCGAGGGGTTCCTGATCCGCTTCAACGAGCTGAACCTCAACGCCACCACCCGCAGCGACGGCCGGCACGTCACGGAGACGGTCGGCTGGATCGCCAGCACCGTCTGACGCACGCGCACGGGTGCCCCGGCCGCCGCCGGGGCACCCGTGCCCGCGCCTCTCAGCGCACGTCGACGTGATCGCCCGGGGCGCTGACGGCCGAGGTGGTGGACGTGCCGGAGAAGCGGTAGCGGTAGGAGCCGTCGGAGCCGGCCGTCACCGTCGCCCGCAGGGCGCCGTTGGCGGAGGAGGTGAGGGTCTTGACGGTGGTGTAGGTGCCGCTGCCCGCCTTGCGGAACTGGAGCCTGACGGACCGGCCGCCGAAGGCGACCCAGGTGCCGTGCGGCCAGTCGGCGCGGGTCAGCCTGCCGGTGACGGTGATCGTCCGGCCCTTCTTCACCGGCTCCGGGGTGGCGTCGGCGGTGAGCCTCGCGGCGCGGCGGACCGGGACGGTGCCGAGGTCCGTCCGCCACGTGTCGGCGCCGGTCTTCCTGTCGACCGCGACCCCGCCCGTCTTCCAGGTGCCGGCGTCGGAGTCGTACAGCTCGCGGGCGGGGATGGTGAGCGTGGCCCGGCAGTTCGCGGTGGTGGAGTCCACCTTGGTGCAGGTGCCCGGGTCGTCGCCGGCCACCTGGGTGTCGGCGTACTTCGCCGACTTGCCGCGGTAGAGCACCGGGCCGGTGAGGATGCCGGACATCGACACGGTCGCGGGGTGCGTCACGGTGTAGGTCGCCTTGACCCGCACCGTGGAGGTGGCACCGAGGGTGATCGCCTTGCCGCCGTTGACCGACATGTTCGAGAAGGTGACGTTCGGCGCCGCGGGGGCCGCGTGGGCGGCGGGCACGGCGAGGGCGGAGAGGGCCAGGGCGCCGGAGACGGCGGCCGCGGTGGCACGGATGCGCATGTGTGGTCCCTTGGAGGGAGAGGGGGATCGTGGAGTCGGCCGACTCACGCGATCAGATCCCCGCCACACGCCCCGGTTTCCACGGTTCAGGCCCTTCACGGCCGGGTTCGGCCCACCGAATACCCCCGGGTGGCGCAACCCGGGGGTACGGGCCGGGGCCCCGGGCCCGGAACCGCTGTCCGGGCCCGGGGACACCGGCGACTTACTTCACGTCGATGAAGTCGGCGGCGGAGTTGACCGCGGCGGTGGCGGAGTTGCCCGCGTAGGAGAAGCGGTAGTAACCGTCGGCCGAGGCCTTGACCGTCGTCTTCAGGTTGCCCTTGGAGTCGGCCTTGACGGTCTTGACCGTGGTGTAGCCGGTGGTGCTCTTCTTGCTGTACTGGAGCTTCACGGACTGCGAGCCGTAACCGGCGTACTTCAGCGACTCCCAGTCGGCGCGGGTGAGCGCACCGGTGACGGTGATCGTCTTGCCCTTCTTCACCGGCTCCGGGGTGGCGTTGGCGGTCAGCTTGGCGGCGCGCTGGAAGGAGAAGGAGCCGGCCTTCTCCTTCCAGATGAAGTCGCCGTCCTTGGCCTCGACCATCGCGTCCACGTACCAGGTACCGGCGTTCTTGTTGCTGAGGTAGTCCGTCCTCGGGTCGATCTTCACCGAGGCGGTGCAGGTGGAGGTCGTGGCGTTGACCTTGGTGCAGGCGGGCTTGCCGGTGGTCTCGATGCCGTAGCCCGGACCGAAGAGGTCGAACGCGTCGGCGCCCTTGATGCCCGAGTTGTCCGTCGCGGTCACGCTGACCTTGACGGTCACCGCGCCGGAGGTACCGATCTGCACCTTGTTGTCGCCGTCCACGACCACCTTGGTGATCTTGACGTTGCCGACACCGATGTCGGCCTGGGCGGCCGGCACGGCGAGGGCGGACAGGGCCAGAGCGCCGCTCACGACGGCGACAGAGGCACGGATGCGCATGTGTTTCCCCACGTTCAGATCAGGGAGTCGGGATGACTCCGCTGATCTGACCCGGGGTGGATGTGAAAGGTTGTACTAGTGATGTGAAATTTTCGTGGACTCGATGGACAGGGCCACTCCGGGGGTCAGTCGAACCACCGGTCCCGGGCCAGTTCCTCCGTGCGCGACGGGTCCTCCAGCAGCGCGGCCACCTCGAACCGGCGCGGCCACTGCCCCGCCGCCCAGGCCAGCCCCGCCGCGACCCCCTCCAGGGTGGCCGCGTGCAGCACGCCGTCGTCGGTCAGCCGCCAGTCGATCTCCACGCCGTCCACGACGAGTTCCTCGTGCTCGACGTAGGCCGCGGGCGTGCGCGGCCCGAGCAGCACCCGCACCGACTCCGGCACATCGTGCTCGGCCCCCTCGGAGTGCACCTCGCCGGTGACGGACTCGCTCAGCCGGCGCACCTGGAACAGCTCGGCCAGCTCGGCGGCGCGCGCGGGCCGCACCGGCAGCAGCGGCACCCCGGAGGTGAACGGCAGCAGGTCCGGGGAGTCGACGACCACGGCCGAGGTGGCGTCCACGACCTCCACGCGCCCGTCGACCACGGCCCGCAGCTCGTCCGGCAGGGTCACCCGCTCGGGCTCCAGCTCCGCCAACGCGCTGTACAGGCCGTGCAGTTGGGCGGGCGTGACCGGGCGCTCCGGGTCGGCGAGCCGGTCCAGGAGCTCGGCCGCGCCGCCGGGCTCGTCCAGCAGCGCGCCCACGGAGGTGCGCACCCCGAGCGCCCGCAGCACCTGCTCGTCCTCGAACCCGGTCGCGTCCGCCTCGTCGTACAGCCCGCGCAGCAGCGGGTCCCCGCCGGCCGCGAGCAGCCCGGCCGGGCGCCGCCCGTCGAGCACCGGGTGCCCGCGCAGCCACCACGCGGTGTACGGCCGCACGGCCTCGTGGGTGCCGTCGGGCAGCAGGACGCGCACAGGCTGGGTCAGGGCGTCCCGCAGCGGCGGCCGGGCCAGCAGGGCGAGCGCCTCCGGCCAGTGGTCGTCGTCCACGAGCTCCAGGTCGCGTACGGCGACGAGTTCGGTGGCGACGGGCGGCACCGGGCTGTCCGGGAACCGGTCGAGGATGTCCTCGCACCACACGTCCACGGCGTCCAGCAGCCCGGCGTCGTCGGGCTCGGCGAAGTCGCTATCGCGGGGCTCCAGTTCGTCCGGGTCGAGGACGACGTCGGTGGCGCGGACCAGCGCGAAGTCCGCCAGCACGCCGCACGCGGTGAGCGGCTGCTCGCCCCACCGCTCGGCCAACTCCGCATCCACCGCCGCCAGTTCCCCCTCCCGGATGACCCGGGCGAAGGGGCTGCCGGGAAACACCAGTTCACCGGCGGGCGCGAGCTCACCGTCCTCGTCGGGCAGCGCGAGCGCACCCAGCCAGGGCTCGTCGCCCGGCTCCAGCCCCGCGTCACGGACCAGGCCGAGCACGGTCTCGGCCAGTTCCTCGGCGTCCGGCGCGTCCTCCTCCCAGACCAAACCGCCGTCCTCGTCCAGGGAGCCCGCCACGGCGGCCCGCACCTGCGGGGTGGTCAGCACCGCGCGGGGGGTCGCGGGCAGCGCGCCCAGCTTCTCCAGCAGCGGGTGCGCGGCGTCCGGGTGGGCGACCTTCAGCCCGAGCCGCCCGAGCACGTCCGGGTCGATCCGGGCGGCGTCCGGGGTGGGCAGCAGCACCTGCCGGGGGCCGATGGTGGTCCTGTTGTCGGCCAGCGGCACCGGCAGCCCGGACAGCCGCTCCGGGTCGACCCCGGCGAGGCTGTCGTACAGCCGCCGCCACCACTGCGGCTCCTTCTCCAGCCCGGCGAGCCGGTCGACGGCGTCGGCGAGCGGCAGCCGGGCGACACCGAGGGTGCGCAGCTCGGCGCGGCGCTCCAGCCCCGCCGGCAGCAGGGTGGGCAGCACCTCGGCCAGCACCCGTACGGTGTCGGCGCCGGCGCCCTCCACGACCTCGGCGTCCCGGGGGCGCAGCGCCTCCGGCAGCTCCTCGTCGCCCTTCGGCGCGACGGCCGGCGGCAGGAAGGCGGTGCGCGGCAGCCGCTCCAGCACGGCCTGCCGCAGCGCCCCGTCCAGCGCGCCCTTGCCGAGCGGCCCGGGCACGAGGTCGATGATCCCCTCCCCGACCGGCCGCCACTCCGCGAGCAGGGCGGCGTAGGCGTCGGCCGCGCGCTGTACCAGGAAGTCGGTGAGCGGTCCGGGCGCCGCGTGCCGGCGGGTGGTGTCCAGTGGGAAGGAGGCGATGAGCAGCGCGGGCACGCCCAGCGGCTCGTCGCTCGGGGTCGGCGCGTGCACGACCGGGCTGGTACGGGGCCGGGCCGGGGCACCGTACGTGTCCACGGGTACGGCCCAGGTCACCGACCAGTGGGGGCGCAACCGCTCCTCCACGGGCCGGTCGGCGAGCAGGTCGGGGGTCAGCGGCCCGTGCGCGGACGCGGTACGCCAGTGGGTGACGCCGTCCCGGGAGTCCTCCACGACCGTGAAGGCACCGTCGGTACGGCGGCCGAGGGTGCGCGGCTCCTGCCCCTCGATCTCCACGACGACCTCCGTCAGCCCCGGCAGGGCGAGCAGCAGGGCGTCGTCCACCCCGGCGAGCAGCCGCTCGGCGAGATCGGCGGCGGCGGCGTCGCGCAGGGGCAGGATGACGGCGGTGTCGTACGGCTCGGGGGCGGTGCCCTCGGCGGCGAACGGCAGCCGCAGCAGGGGCACGTGGCCCTGCCGGCGGCGCACCTCGTCACCCAGTCCGGGGCTGTGCCGGGCGACCTCGGCGGCCAGCTCCCGGGCCTCGGCGAGGGACCAGCGCACGCCTCCGTGCCGGCCGACGATCGCCGGTTCGTCGGTGACGGCGAGTACGGCGGCGAAACCGACCCCGAACCGGCCGACGGCGGCATGCGTGTCCTCGGCGCCACGTTTCGCGGAGGCGCGCAGCGTGGACAGGGACTCGACACCGGCCGCGTCCAGGGGGGCGCCGGTGTTCGCGGCCACGAGCACGCCGTCGCGGAGGGTGAGCCGGAGCCGCCCGGCCGTCCCGGCGCGCGCGGCGGCGTCGGCGGCGTTCTGCGCCAACTCGACGACGAGCCGGTCCCGGTAACCGCCGAGGACGAGATCCTCCTCGGCGTTGGCGTCCTCCCGGAACCGGGCGGGACTGGTCGCCCAGGCGTCGAGGACCCCGCGCCGCAGCCGGGCCGTCCCGAACGGATCGGCCCCCTCCACCGCCGGCCGCACGAACTTGCTCACGATCACTCTCCATCCTCCGCGTGAGGACGAAGGTACAGCGCGGAGGGGTTGGGGGCCGAAGGGGAGTGAGCGGAGGGACGAGGTCCAGGTCGGGGTCGGAGGGCGGAGGTCTGAGGTCGGAGGCCGGCCGCTTGAGGGGTGAGGTCGGTCGGGGTGCTCGGGGGGAGTCGGAGTGGGCGGTGTGGTGGCGTGGCCGTCGGGCCGCTCGCTTCCCGGCCAGTGTCGGGCTTCCACGAGGCGAGTCAAGGGCGCGTCCCGCGTCGGCTGCGCCGATGGCCCTCCGGGCCACCCTTGACACACCTCGCTCCAGCCCGGGGAAGAAGCGAGCGAGCGGCCGAAAGAACAGTGGCCCACCCCGGCACCGGACCCAAGGGTGGGCTACAAGGCCCCGTCGGCAGGGCCACGCACCCGCACCTCACCAGCACGCCGGGCGGTCTCAGCGGCTTGCGGCCCGGTGGCGGGTGCGCGGTCGCGTCTCGCCAGCACGCCGGGCCGGTCAAGCGGCCTCAGGCCCGGTGGTGAGCACGCGATCGCGTCTCGCCTGCACGCCGGGCCGGTCAAGCGGCCTCAGGCCCTGTGGTGAGCACGCGATCGCGTCTCGCCTGCACGCCGGGTCGGTTCGGCGGCTTGCGGCCCGGCGGGCGGACCCTGCGGGCGAGCGGCCATCTCGCGAACCGGGGCGGCGGACGACAGCTACCGCCACAACAGCCCAGATACGCGAGGAGCGAGGAGGCGAGGGACAGGGGACCTAGTTATGGACAAGCAGTCCAAAACAACCCACCCCCAGACCCACCACCCCACCACCCAGCACCCAGCACCCAGCACCCACCCGTCACCCATCACTCCCCACCCATCACCCACCACTCACCCGTCACCCATCACTCCCCACCGATCACCCGTCACCCCCATCACCCCCGGCGCCACCACACACCACCCACCAACCCGCAAGCCGCCAAACACACCCGGCGTGCAGGCGAGGCGCGAGCGCGCATCCCCGACCCACGATGCGAACGCAGCCCACCGCAGGGCCCAACCAAGTCCAGCCGGCCACTTTCCCCTGGCCGCCCGCTCGCTTCTCCCCCGTGCTGGAGCGAGGTGTGTCAAGGGTGGGCCGAAGGCCCATCGCCGAAGGCGACGCGGAACGCGCCCTTGACTCAGCTCGCGGAGGCACGACAATCGCCGAGAAGCGGGCGGCCCCACGGCAACCATGGCAACACCGGTCCGTATACGACCCCGACTCCCGGACACCACCGGACATGCGCGGACAGTGACTCTACGCAACCGCTCCGTCACTCTTCAGCAGCGTCGAAAACGGACACGCTGAGTACGTGAACCGCGAACCCCCCACCCCTGCCCCGAACTTCTCGATACAGCTGTCCCCCACCCCGCGAGGGGCCCGGCTCGCCCGCCTCCTCGCCACGGAGCAACTCCGCTCCTGGGGACTGCCCATGGACCCCGCCGCCCTGATCGTCGCGGAGCTGGCCGCCAACGCCGTCGTCCACGGCCGCGCGGCCGGGCGGGACTTCCGGCTGACGCTGTACCCCGTAGGGGACGTGCTGCGGATCGAGGTGACCGACACGCGGGGTGACCGGCTGCCGGAGCGGGTCCGCCCCGCGCCGGACGCCGACTCCGGACGCGGGCTGCTGCTCGTCGACGCCTTCGCGGACCGCTGGGGTACCGCGCCGGGGCCCGCGCCACGCAAGACCGTATGGGCCGAGGTGCGGGTCGGCTCAGGGGACGTGGCGGCGGTAGACCTGCCGGGAGCCGCCTTCCGGGCCGGGGGCCGCCGGCTCGGCCGGGGTGAAGCCGAGGCGCTCGTAGAACACGCGCGCCCCACTGGCCACCGCACCGGGGTGGTCCGCGCCGAACGTGACCACCTCCACGGTGGCCGGACCGCGGACCCATCTGCGGAACGCGTCCGACAGCAGCGCGCTCCCGACGCCCCGCCCCCGCGCCCCGTCCGTGACGACCAGCCAGTGCACGTGGTGGACCGGCGGAGCGGCACCGAAGAGGACGGCGCCGAGGAGGCCGGAGGAGGACTCCTCCGACGCCACCAGCGCCGTACCGGTACCGATGCTCTGCCGTACCGCCCGGGTGAAGCCGGGGTCCGCCACCATGGGCCCGAACCAGTGCTCCACCTGGGACGCCAGCCCGAGGAAGCCGGGAAGGTCCTGTTCCTGCGCCGTTCTGATGATCACCGGGGCAGTCTGGCAGCGGAGGCCGCCGTTCAGGAGTGGCCCAGCTCCGCCGTCTCGTCGTCGCCGGTCTCCGGGACCGAGCCGGAGTCACGGGCCGGGCGGAGCGGGAAGGGGTCGACCCGGGTCTCGTCGATGACCGGCGCGGCGGGCTGCGGGGGCTTGGGCATGACCGCCGCCTCCGAGTGGCCGCCGCAGCCGTAGGCCAGGGAGACCACCCGGCCGTCCGCCGGCGAGAACTCGTTGGCGCACACGCCGAACGCCTGGCCGAGGGAGCCGCCGATGGGGGTGAGGAAGCCGCAGCTGACGCAGGTGGCCGGAGCCGCCTGGGCCATCGGGGTCTTCGGGCCGTACGCCTCCTCCCAGCGGTCGGCCGCGATGTGCAGGCCGTAGCGGGAGAGCACGCGGGCGCGGCGCATGCCCAGTTCCTCGGCGACCGCCGCGATCGAGCCGCGCGAGGGCGTCGTCAGCTGGACGGCGGGGGTGCCGGGGGTGACGTCGGCGTCCTCCGCCTCGGCCAGTTCCCGCATCTCCTCGGAGACCGCCGAGTTGGGCGGCGGCTCCTCCTCGCCGATATAGCCCGGCTCCAGGCGCAGGTCGTCCTGGTCGGTGGGGAGCAGGTCGCCGGGGCCGAGGTCGCCGGGGCGCAGGCGCTCGCTCCACGGCACCCACTCGGGGGCGAGGAGGGCGTCGGGGCCGGGCAGGAGGACGACCTCGTCGAGCGTGACGATCCTGGCGCGGGAGGCGCGGGCCACCGTCACCGCCCAGCGCCAGCCCCGGTAGCCCAGCTCCTTGCACTCGAAGAAGTGCGTGACAACGCGGTCACCCTCCGAGACCAGGCCCGTGTGCTCGCCGATCACCCCGGGCGCGGCGGCCTCCTCGGCGGCGGCGCGGGCGAGGTCGACGGCCTCGGCGCACAGGCGGTCGGGGGTGCGGCTTCGCGTTGTCGCTGCGCTCACAGGTATCGCTTCTCTCCTACGCCGTCTCGTCGAGTGCGGCTGCCTCCGGCGGTTTCGCCTACGGAGCGGACCTGGGGACCGCATCGACGTCTGCATCCGCGCGCCCGGGCGCACCTCTGCCATCCATTCTGCGTTATGGCTGAGACAGGCACGCTACACCGGGCGGGATTCGTGCATTTTCCCACCCGGACCGTATCCGGCGCCACGCCGTCCACCCGTGCTGCCCGCCGTACGCCGCCGTCCGTGCCGTACCGCGCTGTCCGGCCCGGTCCCAGGGCACTATGAACGTCGTGGCAGCCACGGGCAAGGCGAGTGGTCGGGGCGGCGGTTCGGGCCGGGTGGGCGGCGCCGTCCGCGCGGTCGGCCGTGCCCTGCGCTTCCCGGTCACCGGCACGGCACGCGGCATCCGCAGGGCCACCCACGCCCACGGCGCGGGCGAGTCGGGCCTCGGCAAGCTGATCGAACTGCACGCGGTGAACGGCGCCGGGGACGTCATGGTCACCGTGGCGCTGGCGTCGACCGTGTTCTTCTCCGTGCCCACCGACGAGGCGCGCGGCCGGGTCGCGCTGTATCTCGCCATCACCATGGCCCCGTTCACCGTGCTCGCCCCCGTCATCGGACCGCTCCTGGACCGGTTGCCGCACGGGCGGCGGGCCGCGATGGCGGGCGCGATGCTGGCCCGGGCGCTGCTCGCGCTGGTCATCTCGGGGGCGGTGGCGAGCGGCGCGCTGGAGCTGTATCCGGCCGCGCTGGGCGTACTGGTGGCCTCCAAGGCGTACGGCGTCATCCGCAGCGCCGTCGTACCGAGGCTGCTGCCACGAGGCTTCTCCCTCGTGAAGGCCAACTCCCGGGTCACCCTCGCCGGACTGCTGGCCACCGGGGCCGCGGCTCCGGTGGCGGCCGGGCTGCACGCGCTCGGCGACCCCTGGCCGCTGTACGGCGCCTTCGTGATCTTCGCTGCCGGGACGTTTCTGTCGTTCTCCCTGCCGCCCAAGGTGGACTCGGCCAAGGGCGAGGACGTGGCGCTGCTCGCCTCCGGCCCCCTGCGTCCGCCCGGGGAGCGGGCCAGACGGCCGGGGCTGCGCTCGGTCGGGCCCGCCGTCACCTACGCGCTCGGCGCCAACGCCTCCCTGCGCTGCCTGTCCGGCTTCCTGATCTTCTTCCTGGCCTTCCTGCTGCGCGAGCATCCGCTGGCCGGGCAGACCGCGGCGGTCTCGCTCGGCATCGTGGGCGTCGCGGCGGGCGCGGGCAACGCGCTGGGGACGGCCGTGGGCGCCTGGCTCAGATCCCGCGCCCCGGAGATCATCATCGTGACCGTCGTCGCGGTGGTGCTCGGCGTGGCGCTGCTCGCCGGCCTGTTCTTCGGGGCGTTCCCGGTGGCCTGTCTGGCGGCGGTCGCCGGGTGCGCGCAGGCGCTGGGCAAGCTGGCGCTGGACGCGCTGATCCAGCGGGACGTGCCGGAGGCGGTGCGCACCGCGGCTTTCGCCCGCTCGGAGACGCTGTTGCAGATGGCGTGGGTGTTCGGCGGCGCGGTCGGCATCGTGATGCCGCTGGACGGCACGGTGGGGCTGCTGGTCGGCGCCGTCTTCGTGGCCGCCGGCTGGCTGACCACCCTGCGCGGGCTGCTCGCCTCGGCCCGGGGCGGCGGCTGCCCGGCACGCGCGACCTGACGAACCGGCCGCCGGCGCACGTGGCGTAACGAACCGGGCACGCCGTACCCCACGTGGGCGGACGGCTCCGGGCGCCCGATAGCCTTCGGCCATGACCACGCTGCAATCCGCTGTGCGACGCCGCCGCGCCGTCGCCGTTGCCGGCGCCGTTTCCGCCGGACTGCTCGTCCTGTCGGCCTGTGACAAGCCGACCCCTGTCGCGACGGTCACCGTCGGCGGGAACTCGGTCAACTCCGAGGCCCTGTGCTACAACGACGGCGACAAGCTGTCCGCCGACTCGCTGAAGGACTGCGTCAAGAACACCGACGACGTGAAGTCGATCGAGGTCGGCCAGGACGACACCGTCCGCATCGGCGTCGACCCGAAGATCGCGGACGAGGGCTGGTTCGTCCTGGTCAACGGCCGTCCGGCCACCGACCTCAGCCACAACACGTACCGCACGATCCCGGGCAACGCCTTCTTCAAGGCCCAGTACGGCACGGAGGGCGAGACCAACTCGCTCGCGATCCAGATGGGCGAGAAGGAGAACAAGGGCATGTGGTCCTTCAAGCTGAAGGACGGCAACGAGAAGGCCGAGGACTGACCACGCCCCCCGTTCCCGTGCTCATCGCCACCGCGGTCCCCGTCGAGCGGGACGCGGTGGCGGGGGCGCTGCCCGCGCCGGCCGAGGAGGTACGGCTGCCGGGCGCGGTCCTGTGCCGTACCGGTGCCGGCTGGGACCTGCTCGCCGCCGGTGTCGGACCGGCGCTCGCCGCCGCCTCCACCGCCGCCGCGCTGACCGCCGCCGCGCTGGCCGGCCGGCCCTACGGCCTGGTCGTCTCGGCCGGGATCGGCGGCGGTTTCCAGCCGGACGCGCCCGTCGGCTCGCTCGTCGTCGCCGACGCGATCACGGCGGCCGATCTGGGCGCCGAGACCGCCGACGGCTTCCTCCCGGTCACCGAACTCGGCTTCGGGACCGTCACGCACCGCCCGCCGGAATCAGCCGTACGAGTCGCCGCCGAGGCCCTCGGCGCCCGTACCGGCACGGTCCTGACCGTTTCCACGGTGACCGGAACCGCCGCCCGCGCCGCCGCCCTGCGGGCCCGGCACCCCGGCGCGCTCGCCGAGGGCATGGAGGGGTTCGGGGTGGCGGAGGCCGCCGCCGCGCAGGGGGTACCCGCGCTGGAGATCCGTGCCGTCTCCAACCCGGTGGGACCCCGGGACCGCGCCGCCTGGCGCATCGGCGACGCCCTCGCCGCCCTCACCGAGGGCTTCGGGAAGCTCGCGCCCGCATTGGAGAGTTGGAACCCACATGACCACCAGTGAGCAGCGGTCCCTGCCGATCGCGTACTCCCCCTGCCCGAACGACACCTTCGTCTTCGACGCCCTCGCCCACGGCCGGGTGCCCGGCGGACCCGCGCTGGACGTGACGTTCGCCGACATCGACATCACCAACGGCATGGCCGAGCGCGGCGAGCTGGACGTGCTGAAGGTGTCGTACGCCGTGCTGCCCTACGTCCTCGACGAGTACGCGCTGCTGCCGTGCGGCGGCGCGCTGGGGCGAGGCTGCGGGCCGCTGGTGCTCACGCGGGAACCACAGGCCGATCTGACGGGCCGTACGGTCGCGGTGCCGAGCGAGAAGTCGACCGCCTACCTGCTGTTCCGGCTCTGGGCGGCGGACACCCTGCCCGGCGGGGTCGGCGAGATCGTGGTCATGCCGTTCCACGAGATCATGCCGGCCGTACGCGACGGCAAGGTGGACGCGGGCCTGGTCATCCACGAGGCCCGGTTCACTTACCAGGACTACGGGCTGCACAAGCTCGCCGACATGGGCGAGCACTGGGAGCGGACCACCGGGCTGCCGATCCCGCTCGGCGCGATCATCGCCCGGCGGTCGCTGGGCGCGGACACTCTCACCCGGCTGGCCGAATCGATCCGCACGTCCGTGCGCATGGCCTGGGACGACCCGGAGGCCTCCCGGCCGTACGTCATGGCGCACGCCCAGGAGATGGACCCGGCCGTCGCCGACCAGCACATCGGGCTGTACGTCAACGAGTTCACGGACGACCTCGGCGAGGACGGCTACGCGGCGGTGCGGGGGCTGCTCACCCGTGCGGCGGCCGAGGGGCTGCTGCCGCCCCTCGGCCCGAAGGCGCTGGACTTCCCCTGAGGAAGCCCGGGCCGGGTCAGACGTCCAGCTGGTCGGCGACCGCGCGGAGCAGGCCGGCGATCTTCTTGCCGGAGGCCTTGTCCGGGTAACGGCCCTTCTCCAGCATCGGGGTGATGTTCTCCAGAAGGGTGGTCAGGTCCTGCACGATCGACGCCAGCTCGTCCGGCTTCTTGCGCTGGGCGGCGGCGACCGACGGCGTCGGGTCGAGCACGTTCACCGACAGCGCCTGGTCACCGCGCTGACCGGCGACGACCCCGAACTCCACGCGCTGTCCCGGCTTGAGTGAATCGACTCCGGCGGGGAGAACCGAGGAATGGACGAAGACGTCACCGCCGTCGTCGCGGGAGAGAAAGCCGAAGCCCTTCTCGCTGTTGAACCACTTGACCTTGCCGGTAGGCACGTCTGTCCTCGTCCTCGTACTCGTTGGGAAAACTACTTCGGAAACTGCTCTTGATAGCACTAGAGCGGGTCGACCATGACCCGCCGATACCAAGGCTAATGGTCTTCGGGCGGGTGACAAGACGTCCCCCGGTTGTTCTCTCGCGCAGGGAACTACCCTGGTCCGGTGCGTGACAAAACCCAAGCGAATTCCGCCGCGCCCGGTGACCGACTGATCCGGGCCGGTGCCGTCGTCTTCTTCCTCGGGGCCGTGGCCACCCTGGTCACGGTGGCCCCGCTCTTCCTCGGCGCGAAGCCTTTTCCGACCTACATGTTCGGTCTGAGCATGCTCATGGCCGTCGGATTCCTCGTCGCCGGTGCCGGTGTGCTGCGCTCGGTCGCCGCCGGACGGCGTCAGGCGCGGGGGGCCGCCCCGAGCGCCTCGCGGTAGCCGTCCAGCCATTCCGGGAAGGCGGGAAGACCGGCCAGGACGACGTCCGCGCCGGCCGCGCCCAGCTCCTCGGACGGGCACGGTCCGGTCGCGACGGCGACCGAAAACGCACCTGCGGCGCGGGCCCCGCGGACGTCTCCGACGTGGTCGCCGACGTATACGGACGCGCCGTGCTCGCGCAGCGCCTGCGCCTTCCGCTCGGCCCACAGGTCGCCGACGACCACGTCCGGCTCGATGCCGAGGTGGGCGAGGTGCAGTTTGGCGTTCGGCTCGTACTTCGCCGTCACCACCAGCGTCCGCCCGCCGGCCGCGCGCACCGCGTCCACCGCCTCCCGGGCGCCGGGCATCGCGGTCGTCGCGGCGATGGCTATGGAGGGGTACATCGCCCGGTACATGTCGGCCATCTCGGGCACCCGCTCCAGCGGGAACCAGTGGGCCAGCTCCTCCACGAGCGGCGGACCGAGCCGGGTCACCGCCAGATCGGCGTCGATGAACGTGCCGGTGCGCTCCGCCAGGGCCCGGTAGCAGGCGCGGATGCCCGGGCGGGAGTCGATGAGGGTCATGTCCAGGTCGAAACCGACGGTCAGGGTGGAGGCCATGGGGGACATTCTGCCGGGTGCGGACGGGTAAGACCGGGCGGGCCCGGGCCGTGCGCCCTCTGGGCGGCCAGGCCGTAGCGCGGTCGCCTTCGCCCCGGCGCTACCCCTTCCGCTGCGAGCGCCACACCAGGTACAGCGCCGAGGCCACCGCCGCGCCCCGGACCACCCACGGCCAGGTGTCGCCGATCGCGTCGCTCATGTGGCCCTGCGGGATCGGGGTGCCCCAGCGGCCGTCGGTGCGGCCCCACAGCCAGAGCAGGCCCGCCGCGACCGCCGCGCCGGGCAGGATCATCACCGCCCACTTGGTCTCCGCGGGCGTCAGCCGCCGGGAGCCGTAGGCGATGGCCCAGCCGAGCAGCAGGGCGAACCAGTTGCCGAGGACGGCGCCGGCGACCAGCGCGGCGGCGGCCAGCAGCAGTAGCGGGTTGGACCAGCCGGACAGCGGCCCGCGGGCGGGAGCCCCGGCGGCCTCGGCCGGGCCGGCCTTGGCCGGTGCGGCCTTGGCGCGGGCCGGCAGCAGTCCGCGCAGCCGGCGGCGCGGGGCGGGCGCCGGCTCGGCCTCCGTCGGGGCCTTGCCCTCGGTCTCCGCGGGGGCCGGCCCGGCCTCCCGAGGGGGCCGTTTGAGCAGCTCCGGGATCTCCACCCCGCCGACGAACCCCGGCACCGGGTCGGCGTCCGCCACCGGGCCGTGCACGCGCCACCAGTCGGGCGGTGCCGTGCCGTCGCCGAGTTCGTGCGCGGGGGCGAGGTGCGGCGGGGCCGGCGCGGCCCGGGCCGCGGGCGGCGGTCCGGGCTCGGCGGGGCGCGGGCCCGGTACGGCCCGCCGCAGTCCCTTGGGCCGCTCCCGCCGGGCCGCCCGCTCCTCGGCGGAGGGCTGGGCCGGTACGGCGGTGGCGGGCGGCTGCGGGGCGCCGTCGGGCGTGCCCGCCGCCGTGACCACCTCGTCCGGGCTGCCCAGGCGGTCCAGGATGCGGCGGACGGCGGCGGGCGAGTCCACCGTCGCCTTCGCCCGGTGCCGGTCGATCTCGTTGCGCAGCTCCGACACGAGCCGCATGCGTGCCGCCGACGGCAACTGCCGCTGCTGGGCGATGTCACCGACGCGGCTCAGATACTCGTAGACGACCTGATCGCTCTCGATCCCCACGGAACCCCTCCGGGGTGCGCCGACTGGAAACCCCGGGAGGGACGGTACCGCTTCCCGGTGGATGCCCTCGGCATATGGGTTGTCCGCTAACGTTGACCGGATGAGCCCCGAGGCCCACTCAGCCCCTCGGTCCCTCGCGGAGGCACTGCGCGCGCGGGACGACTCCTCCCTCGCCGCGCTGCTGCGCAGCCGCCCGGACCTCGTCACCCCCGTGCCCACCGATGTCACCCAGCTCGCCACGCGCGCCGGCACCCGTGCGTCGGTGCTGCGCGCCCTGGAGCGGCTGGACCGGTTCGCGCTCCAGACGGCCGAGGCGCTGGCCGTCGCCCCGGACCCGGCGTCGTACGACACCCTGCTCGGGCTGATGGCCGGCGACGCGGGCGACCCGGCCGTGGCCGGCGCGCTGCCGCGGGCCCTCGGCACCCTGCGCGAACAGGCGCTGGTGTGGGGCGGGGACGACCGGCTGCGGCTGGTACGGACCGCCCGCGAGGTGCTGGCCCCCTCCCCGCAGCACCCGTCTCCCACCGGGCTCGGGCCGACCGTGCAGGAGGCCACCTCGGGCATGTCCCCGGGGCGGATCCAGGAGATCCTGACGACGGCCGGGCTGCCGTCGACGCACGACCCGGTGTCCGCCGTGGCCGCGCTGACCGCCCTGTTCACCCACCGCAAGAAGCTGGCCAAGCTGCTCGCCAAGGCCCCGGAGGCCGCCCGCGAGGTGCTGTCCCGGCTGGAGTGGGGGCCGCCGTACGGGCAGGTCACCGCGGATCCGGCGGCCCATCTGCGCTGGCTGCTGGACCGTGGCCTGCTGCTGCCGACCACGCCCGGCACGGTCGTGCTCCCCCGCGAGGTCGCGCTGCACCTGCGCGCCGGCCGCGCCCACCGGGCCCCCGAGCCGCTGCCGCCCGCCGTGGTACCGGCCGCGACGCACAGCCCGCGGGTGGTGGACGCCACCGCGGCCGGGCAGGCGTACACCGCGCTGGCCACGGTGGAGGAGCTGCTGAAGGAGTGGGACGAGGGCGGCCCGGCCGTGCTGCGGGCGGGCGGGCTGAGCGTCCGCGACCTGAAGCGGACGGCCGTGGCCCTGGACGTCTCCGAGCCGGTCGCCGCCTTCTGGGTGGAACTGGCGTACGCGGCCGGCCTGGTCGCCTCCGACGGCGAGGCCGACGAGCGGTACGCGGCCACCCCCGCCTACGACGAGTGGCTGGAGCAGCCGCCGGCCGAGCGCTGGGTCCGGCTCGCCCAGGCGTGGCTGGCGGCCACCCGGACTCCGGGGGTGGTCGGCGGCCGGGACGCCAAGGACCGGACGCTGTCGGCGCTCGGCCCGGGGCTCGACCGGTCCGCCGCGCCCGAGGTACGGCACCGGGTGCTGGCCCTGCTGGCCGGGCTGGGGCCGGGCGCCGCCCCGGACGCCGAGTCGGTACTGGCCCGGCTGCGCTGGGAGCGTCCGCTGCGGGGCGGCCGGCGGGACGGCGAGGAGGACCTGCGGTCCCGGCTGGCCCGCTGGACCCTGTCGGAGGCGGAACTGCTGGGCCTGACCGGCCGGGGCGCCCTCTCCTCCCACGGGCGCGCCCTGCTGGGAGCGCCCCCCGCGGCCGACTCGGGCTCCTCGACGGCCGAGGTGCCGGCCGCGGGGTCTACTCCGGCCGGCGGGCGCGGTGCCGTCGAGACCGCTCAGGCCGACACGTCCGGAGCCGGCGACCCCGGATCCCCCGCCTCCGGCGGTCCCGGGGACAAGCTTCCCGTGCACCGCCACCGGGTCCCCGACCGGCTCGTGCCGCCGTCCGGGCCCGAGCAGGCCGTCGCGGGGGCCGCGGCCGCGCGGCTGCTCGCGCCGTTGCTGCCCGAGCCCCTGGACCACGTGCTGCTCCAGGCCGACCTGACGGCGGTCGCGCCCGGCCCGCTGCGGCGCCCGCTCGCGGACGTGCTGGGCGTGCTCGCGGACGTGGAGTCCAAGGGCGGGGCGACCGTGTACCGGTTCACCCCGGCGTCCGTCCGCCGCGCCCTGGACGCCGGCCGGACCGCCGCCGACCTGCACGCCTTCCTCACCGAGCACTCCCGCACCCCGGTGCCGCAGCCGCTCGCCTATCTGATCGACGACGTGGCCCGCAGGCACGGCCATCTGCGGGTCGGCGCCGCATCGGCGTACGTCCGCTGCGACGACGACGCCCTGCTGAACGAGATCCTCGCCGACAAGCGCGCCGCCGCCCTGCGGCTGCGCCGCCTCGCCCCGACCGTGCTGGCCGCGCCGACCGACCCGGCGACGCTGCTGGAGGGGCTGCGCGCGATGGGGTACGCGCCCGCCGCCGAGTCCGCCGAGGGCGATGTGCTGATCGCCCTCGCCCACGCGCACCGGACCCCGCCGCGCACCGCGCCCGAGCCGGTGCCGGACGGGCCGCCGGCGCCCGACGCGACGCTGCTCGCGGCGGCGATCCGCGCGATCCGGGCCGGTGATCTGGCCGCCACCACTCCGCGCAAGCCCGTCGGCGAGCCCCTGGCGGGCGGCGAGCTGCCCCGCACCTCCTCCGCCGAGACCCTGGCCACCGTGCAGGCCGCCGTCCTGACCGGCGACTCGCTGTGGATCGGTTACGTCAACGCCGAGGGCGCCGCCAGCCAGCGGGTCATCTCGCCGGTCCGGGTGGAGGGCGGCTTCGTCACGGCCTACGACCACACGGCGGACGAGGTCCGCACCTACCCCCTGCACCGGATCACGGGGGTGGCCGAACTGGCGGAGGACTGAGCCGGCCCCCATCGACGCCACGCCCACCCGGGCCCCGCCGCCGGCAGACCGCCCCGGAAGCCCGCGACCAGCGCCTCCGGCCGGCAGCCCGGCCCGCGCCAGCGCCGACATGGCGTGGGTCGACGTTCCCGCACCGTTGGGCACCGGTCCCCGCGATACAGCACCGGTTCCCGGTAGGGGGACTGCGCGCGGCGCGGCTCGCCGGGCGGTCGCGGGCGCCGGGGACGCTGCTTCTGCATGGGCACAGCCCGCACCCCAGCGTCCAGTCCGGCAGTCCGGCAGTCCGGCAGTCCGGCAGTCCGGCAGTCCGGCAGTCCGGCAGTCCGGCAGTCCGGCAGTCCGGCGATGATGATCATCACCCCCGCCCGGCAGTCCGGCGGCACGTGACCGGCGCTCCCGGCCCGGGCCCGGCGTCCCCGTCCCAGACGCCGAACCCGCCAACCACGCCGTCCGTACCCCGACCTGGCAACGCCGCCCCACCGACCGCACCCGTCAGTCGGCAGAAGCCCGACCGGACACCCCCGCCCGACCCCGGCCCCCGGGCCGCGCCACACCCCCTCAGCAGTCTCCGACCGGAGCGTCCTCCCGCAGGCCGTAGCGGGCGCGGGCCGCGGTTTCCAAGGGGGTGGACGACATGTCGGCGCGCAGGGCGAGTGTGCGGCGGCCGAAGTGGGACTCGGTCCAGTCCGCGTTGCCCGCGCCGTCGGGAGCCTGCTCGCGCGAGACCACCCGGTAGCGGCCGTCGGCGGCCCGCGCCAGCCGCAGCACCTGCGGGACGTGTCCGCCGCCGCACTCCACCAGACCGCCGTCGCGCACCCCGTACTCGACGCACAGCGTGTCGACGCCCGCCCGCACCTCGTCCCCGTGCCGCTCCAGGCCGACCGGCTCGGCCCGGCAGAACCAGTGCGCCTCCAGCGCGGGCACCTCCTCGCCGTACCCGGTGCCCCGCTGCTCCGCCGCCAGCCGGGCCTCGATCACCGGCCGGACCTCCGCCCACAGCCGGGCATCGACCTGCCCCGGCCGCATGGCCCAGACGCCGCTGCCCACCAGCACCACCACGGCCCCCGCGCCGGTCGCCCATCTGACCGCTGTCATTCCACGCCCTCCCCTCGGCCCCCGTCGCAGGCGTAGACCCGTGGGGACGGGACGGGGTTGCACAGTGCGCGGCCTCCGGACAAACCCGCCCGATGAGGCACACTGGACGTTTGGCCGTTGTGGAAAGGGTGTGCCGCGCGTGAATGGTCCACTGATCGTCCAGTCCGACAAGACCCTGCTGCTGGAAGTCGACCACGAACGGGCCGACGACTGCCGGCGGGCCATCGCCCCCTTCGCCGAGCTGGAGCGGGCCCCCGAGCACATCCACACCTACCGGGTCACCCCGCTCGGCCTGTGGAACGCGCGCGCCGCCGGGCACGACGCCGAGCAGGTCGTGGACGCCCTGGTGCAGTACAGCCGCTATCCCGTGCCGCACGCGCTGCTCGTGGACATCGCCGAGACGATGGACCGCTACGGCCGGCTCACCCTCAGCAAGCATCCCGCGCACGGCCTCGTCCTGACCACGACCGACCGGCCGGTGCTGGAGGAGGTGCTGAAGTCCAAGCGGATCGCCCCGCTGGTCGGCGCCCGGATCGACCCGGACACGGTCGTCGTGCACCCCTCCGAGCGCGGGCAGATCAAGCAGACGCTGCTGAAGCTGGGCTGGCCGGCCGAGGACCTCGCCGGCTACGTCGACGGCGAGGCGCACCCCATCGAGCTGCTGGAGGACGGCTGGGCGCTGCGCCCGTACCAGAAGCAGGCCGTGGAGAACTTCTGGCACGGTGGCAGCGGTGTGGTCGTCCTTCCCTGCGGCGCCGGGAAGACGCTGGTCGGCGCCGGGGCGATGGCCCAGGCGAAGTCGACCACGCTGATCCTCGTCACCAACACCGTCTCCGCCCGGCAGTGGAAGCACGAGCTGGTGAAGCGGACCTCGCTGACCGAGGACGAGATCGGCGAGTACAGCGGCACCAAGAAGGAGATCCGGCCGGTCACCATCGCCACCTACCAGGTGCTGACGACCAAGCGGAAGGGCGTCTACCCGCACCTGGAGCTGTTCGACTCCCGGGACTGGGGGCTGATCGTCTACGACGAGGTGCATCTGCTGCCCGCGCCCGTCTTCAAGTTCACCGCCGACCTCCAGGCGCGCCGCCGGCTGGGGCTCACGGCCACCCTGGTGCGCGAGGACGGCCGGGAGTCGGACGTCTTCTCCCTCATCGGGCCCAAGCGGTTCGACGCGCCGTGGAAGGAGATCGAGGCGCAGGGCTATATCGCGCCCGCCGACTGTGTCGAGGTCCGGGTGAACCTGACCGACTCCGAGCGGCTGGCGTACGCGACGGCCGAGGCGGAGGAGAAGTACCGCTTCTGCGCCACCACCGCGACCAAGCGGAAGGTCACCGAGGCGATCGTCCGCCGGTTCGCAGGGCAGCAGGTCCTGGTCATCGGCCAGTACATCGACCAGCTCGACGAGCTGGGTGAGCATCTGAACGCTCCTGTCATCAAGGGGGAGACCTCCAACGCCCAGCGAGAGAAGCTCTTCGACGCCTTCCGTGAGGGCGAGATCAGCGTGCTGGTGGTGTCGAAGGTCGCGAACTTCTCCATCGACCTGCCCGAGGCCACGGTCGCCATCCAGGTGTCCGGCACCTTCGGCTCCCGGCAGGAGGAGGCGCAGCGGCTCGGCCGGGTGCTGCGCCCCAAGGCCGACGGCCACCAGGCGCACTTCTACTCGGTGGTCGCCCGCGACACCATCGACCAGGACTTCGCCGCGCACCGGCAGCGGTTCCTGGCCGAGCAGGGCTACGCCTACCGGATCGTGGACGCCGACGAGATCCTGGCGGAGGGCGCGGCCTGACGCCCCGGGCGGCGGGCCGCCGCCGCCCCCGCCAGCAGGGCCAGCGCCAGCAGCGGGTACGGGGACGCCGCCGGCTGCTGCCACCACGGCAGGTGCAGGTCCCGGTCGCCCGCGTGCGGGACGAGCCACAGGGTGCGGGCGGTGAAGACCGCCGCCGTGGCGGCCGCCGCCCACCGGCGGCCGTCGCCGAGCAGCACCGCCAGCAGCGGCACGCACCACACCCAGTGGTGGGACCAGCTGATCGGACAGACCAGCAGGGCCGTGCACGCGGTGAGCAGGATGCCGTGCCGCTCCTGCCGGGCGCGGCCCGCGAGCCCCAGGCCGACGGCACCGGTGACCAGTGCCGGCAGCACCCAGCCGAGGCCCGGCGCGGGATCGCCGAGCATCCTCGCGATCAGCCCCTGGAGGGACTGGTTGTCCACGATCCACGCCTTGCCGACCCGGCCGGTCTCCCACAGCCGCCGGGTCCAGAAGGAGACGGTCGCCGAGGGCAGCAGCACGGCTCCGCACGCGATCGTCCCCGCGAAGGCCGCGAGCGCGGTCGCCGCCTCTCGTATCCGGCCGCGCAGCAGCAGCCACGCCAGGAACACGGCCGGGGTGAGTTTGATCCCGGCCGCGATCCCGAGGGCCGCTCCCGCCCACCGGGCGCCCGGGGGCCGGGTCAGGTCCCACAGGGTCAGGCAGGCGACGGCCAGGTTGACCTGGCCGAACAGCAGGGTCTGGAAGACCGGTTCGAGCCAGAGGGCGAGGGCGGTGGCGGCGCAGACCACGGCCGGGGCCGGGGTGCGCCGGGCCAGGCGGGCGGACAGGACGACGAGGGCGGCGAGCAGGAGAACGTTGGCCGCGAGGAACGCCGTCTTCAGGACGGGAACGGGGAGCCAGGCCGCCGGGACGAACAGGATCGCGGCGAAGGGCGGGTAGGTCGCGGGGAGCCGCCACTCGGTGACGGTGAAGCCGTACAGGTCGGTGCCGTGGGCCACGGCGGCGCCCTCGGCGCGGTAGACGAGGAGGTCGGCCATGGGCGCGCCGCGCAGGGCGCAGAGCGTGCCGAAGGAGGCGAGGGAGAGGGCGAGCAGGATCAGGGCGGTCCGTTTCCGCACGGAGCCGACCCTATGTCGTCACTTGATGCGTATGCCCGCTTCCTCGCCGTACTCGCCGTGTTCGCTGTACTCGCCGAGGATGACGACGCTGAACGCGGCCTCGGCGAACACCTTGACGGCGCGCAGGGCGTTGCCCAGCGGGTGGTGGTGGGTGCCGTCCAGGGTGGTGACGCCGGACGGCGGCCGGAAGGGGGCGGGAGTGATGGTCGCTGCGCTCATGACTCCATGGTGGATCTCCGGGCACCGCCGGCGCATCGGCCCCCGGGTCCAGATTTCGGCCGCCCCTCGTAGGCCCCCGGGTGGACACCGCCCCTGAGACCGATTGGCCCCGATCCCCTAGGGGACGGGCAGGACAGGAACACCGGAAACAGCCGGAGAACGGCCGACACACGGACCGCGAAACGGCCGACGCACGGACCAGGAACGGCCGACACACAAACCGCGAAACGGCCGACGCACGGACCAGGAACGGCCGACACACAAACCGCGAAACGGCCGACGCACGGACCAGGAACGGCCGACGCACGGGCCAGGAACGGCCGACGCACGGGCCAGGAACGGGCGGTACCGGAAATTCGTTGGACGGTTCCCGGTGCCCCGCCTAAAATCTCCGCCCTTGCCCGCCTCCCTCCCGGAGTGCCGCCGCCCGGCCGGAAACCGGACGGCATCGTCGTAGCCCACGCAGCAGCAGGCCCACCGGAGGCACCCCCTTGTCCACGCCCGCCCACGACCCGCTCGACGACCCCCTGGCCCGGGAGCGCGCCCACCTGGCCGCGTCCCGTGCCGCCCTGCGCGCCATGCGCGAGGACGTGGAGGCGCTCGACATCCGCGATGTCACCGCGAACTGGGTCAACGCCGAGGTTCTCACCCACCAGATCGACGAGCGCATCAAGGCGCTGGCCGACCTCAGCGACACCCCCCTGTTCTTCGGCCGCCTGGACTACCTGCGCGCGCCGGGCGCCGAGCAGGCCGAGGGCGCCGGGGGCGAGCGGTTCTACATCGGGCGGCGGCACGTGCACGACGCCGACGGCGACCCCATGGTCATCGACTGGCGCGCACCGGTGTCGCAGCCGTTCTACCGGGCGTCGAAGAAGAACCCCATGGACGTCGGGCTGCGCCGGCGCTTCGGCTACACCGGCGGCGACCTGACCGCGTACGAGGACGAGCACCTGTCCGACCCGGCGGAGGCCGCCACCACCAGCAAACTGCTCCAGCGGGAGATCGAACGGCCGCGCGTGGGCCCGATGCGGGACATCGTCGCCACCATCCAGCCGGAGCAGGACGAGATCGTCCGGTCCGGCCTGTCCGGGACGGTCTGTGTGCAGGGCGGTCCGGGCACCGGGAAGACCGCCGTCGGCCTGCACCGGGTCGCGTACCTGCTGTACGCCCACCGGGAGCGGCTGGCCCGCACCGGAACCCTCGTCATCGGGCCGAACCGGTCCTTCCTGCACTACATCGAGCAGGTGCTGCCCGCGCTCGGCGAGCTGACGGTGCGGCAGGCGACGGTGGACGACCTGGTCGCCCATGTGGAGGTGCGCGGCACGGACGAGGCCGCCGCCGCGATCGTCAAGGGCGACGCCCGGATGGCCGAGGTGCTCCGGCGGGCCCTGTACGCGCACGTGACCCCGCCCACCGAGCCGGTCGTGGTCGTGCGCGGCTCCCGGCGCTGGCGGATTCCGGCGTACGAACTGGAGGAGATCGTCGGCGAGTTGCTGGCCCGGGACATCCGTTACGGCGCGGCCCGGGAGGCGCTGCCGCAGCGGATCGCGCACGCGGTGCTGGTGCGGATGGAGCAGGCCGGGGAGGCGCCGGACGACCGGGTGCAGGACGCGGTGGCCCGCAACAGCGCGGTGAAAGCGGCCGTGAAGGCGATCTGGCCGGCCGTGGACCCGGCGAAGCTGGTGCTGCGGCTGCTGTCGGACGCCGAGTTCCTCGCCGAGCACGCCGCGGGAATCCTGGACGAGGACGAGCAGAAGGCGGTCCTGTGGACCAGGCCGGCGCGCAGCGTGAAGTCGGCCAAGTGGTCGGCGGCGGACGCCGTGCTCATCGACGAGGCGGCCGATCTGATCCAGCGCACGCACTCCCTGGGGCACGTGGTGCTGGACGAGGCGCAGGATCTGTCCCCCATGCAGTACCGGGCCGTCGGCCGCCGCTGCACCACCGGCAGCGCCACCGTGCTGGGCGACCTGGCGCAGGGCACGACCCCGTGGGCGACCCGCAGCTGGGCGGAGGCGCTCGCGCACCTGGGCAAGCCGGAGGGGGCGGTGGAGGAGCTGACGGCCGGTTTCCGCGTGCCGACGGACGTCATCGCGTACGCCTCCCGGCTGCTGCCGCACATCGCGCCAGGGCTCACCCCGGTCGCCTCGGTCCGGGAGAACCCCGGCTTCTTCGAGGTGCGTACGGCGGCCGGGGCGGCCGACGTGGTCGACGCCTGCGCGCGGCTGCTGCGCAACGAGGGCTCGACGGGCCTGATCGCCGCCGACGCCCGCATCCCGGAGCTGGCCGAGGCCCTGACGGCCGCCGGGATCTCCTACCTGGCGCCCGGTGAGGAGACCACCCGCGAGACCCGGCTGACCTTGGTCCCGGCCTCGCTCGCCAAGGGCCTGGAGTACGACTACGTGGTGCTGGACGAGCCGCGGGCCGTGGTGGACGGCGAGCCGGACGAACGCACCGGCCTGCGGCGGCTGTACGTGGCGCTGACCCGGGCGGTGTCGGGCCTGATCGTGACGCACGCGGCCCCGCTGCCCCCGCAGCTCGCCGAGCGGGACGCGTGACACGTACGACACCGAAGCCCCGCGGCGCGCCGAGTAGGGTGCTGATCCGTTCCGGCATGTCCCCCTGGAGAGGCCCCCGTTGAGCTCGCCGTACCCGCACTCCCCGTATCCCGCGTACCCGTACCAGCAGCCCGGGGCGCCGTACCCGCTCGTCGCCGGGCCGGGGTGCGAGGTGTGCGGGGCGCTGCCCGCCGCGCCGGTGACCGTGCGCGGGCACCAGGGCATGGTGGTGCTCATGCGGTTCCTGCGGCGGCGGGGGACGCTGTGCCGCCCGTGCGCGCTGGCCGTGTTCCGGCAGACACAGCGGGACACCCTGATACGGGGCTGGTGGGGGCCGCTGTCGGTGGTCATCACCCCGGTCACCCTGCTGGTCAACCTCGGTGCGCTGGCCCGGATCCGGAAGCTGCCGGCACCGGTCACGGCCGCCTGGCGCCCGCCGCTGGACCCCGGCCGGCCGCTGCTGCGGCGGCCGGCCGTGCTGCTCCCGCTCGCTGTCCTGGCCGCGCTGGTGATCGCCGTACCCGTCCTGCTCGCGGCCGGCGGCTCCGACGAGCCGTCCCGGGTGCGCTTCCAGCCCCGGAAGAACACCGAGCCGCTCTCGGTCGGGGCGTGCGCGCACAACGACCGCGAGTGGCCCCACCAGGACCTCAGGAACGTCCCCTGCGACTCGCCGGACGCCCAGTACCTGGTCACCGAGCAGCACAACGGGTACTGCGCGGACGGCGACTACTACGCCTACCTCCAGTACAGCGCGAACGGCGCGACCCCGCTGTGCCTGCACCCGGTGCGGAAGGAGCCGACGCCCCCGGCCGACGCGGTCCGGGACTAGCCGACGTCCGCGTCCAGCGCGGTGCGCCACTGGGCGACCACCTCCGCCGAGACCGGCCCCTGCCAGCCGGCGGGGCGGGCCGCGCCGCCGATGTGGAACGCCTCGATACCGCCCTCGCGCAGCCGGGGCACGTGGTCGAGGCGCAGCCCGCCGCCGACCATGATCTGCTGCTCGTAGCCCGGGCCGCCGCCCTGCGCCGCCTCGGCGAGCAGCGTGGGCAGGCCGTCGTCCACGCCGGAAGCGGCGCCCGCGGTCAGGTAGGTGTCCAGGCCGGGCAGGTCGGCGAGCTGCTTGCGCAGGGCGTCCCGGTCGGCGGCCCGGTCGATCGCCCGGTGGAAGGTCCACGGGCAGCCGTCGAGCGCGTCGACGACCCGCTCCACGGCGGCCACGTCGGCGCCGCCGTCCTCGGCGAGGAACCCGAGCACGAACTGGTCGGCGCCGGCCTCGCGCAGCTCGCCGGCCAGGCCGACCAGCCGGTCCAGGTCGCCGGCCGCGAAGCCGTCCGCGACGCGGAGCATCACGCGCAGGTCGATGTCGACGGCGGCGCGGATGGCGGCGACGGTGGCGGGCGCGGGGGTGAGCCCGTCGGCCGCCATCTCGGTGACCAGCTCCAGCCGGTCCGCGCCTCCGGCCTGGGCGGCGACCGCGTCCTCAAGGTCGAGGGCGATCACCTCCAGGACTGCACGCTTGCTCATGGCACCCCATTCATCGGCATTCGTCGGGCGACTACAGGTCTAGTCCAATTCAAGAGTATGCCCGTCCCCCAGCGCCAGCCGTACGAACGGGGGCCAGCCGTACGAACGGGACGACCGGCGGTCCGTCGGCATGCGCGAGGCGGCAGGCGGCGGGCGGCGCGGAAGAATGGGGCCATGGCCGACCTCGACGCCCTGCGACTCCGCTTCATCCGCGCCCTGGAGGCCGCCCGTGCCCCCGGCGGCGGCCCCGACCCCGCCCCGTACGCCGACAACCTGCTCGCCCGCTGGCAGGAGCCGCAGCGCCACTACCACACCGTGGCGCACCTCACCGCCGTGCTCGACCACGTCGACACCCTGGAGCGGTACGCGGCCGACCCGGACGCGGTCCGGCTGGCCGCCTGGTTCCACGACGCCGTCTACCTCCCGGAGCGGTCCGAGAACGAGGAGCGGTCCGCGCGGCTGGCCGAGCGCGCCCTGCCGGAGGCCGGCCTGCCGGACGCGAAGACGGCCGAGGTGGCCCGGCTGGTCCGGCTCACCGTCGGCCACGACCCGGCCGGCGACGACCCCGACGGCCAGGTGCTGTGCGACGCCGACCTCGCGGTCCTGGCCGCGCCCCCGTCCGCGTACGCCGCCTACACCGCCGCGATCCGCGAGGAGTACCACTTCGTGCCCAACGACGCCTTCCGCGAGGGACGTTCGGCGGTTCTGCGCCAACTCCTCGGCCTGCCGCACCTGTTCCACACCCCCTACGGCCGCGAGCACTGGGAGGCCACCGCCCGCTACAACCTGTCCGGCGAGCTGGAAATGCTGTCGACCTGAGGGAAACCGCCGCCTAGGGTTCGCCCATGCGATCGATGAACGGCGATGCCGTGACCGAGGCCGTCGCGGGCTGTCTCGCCGCCCTGCGCCCGGCGGTGGACCGCGACTGGACGGCCGTCCCGGCCGGGAACCTGGACTGGGACTGCCGCACCACGGCCGTGCACGTCGCCGACGACCTGGTGGCCTACGCCTCCAACCTGGTCGCGCGCGCCCAGGACGACTACGTCCCCTTCGAGCTGACCCCCGACAAGGGCGCCGGCAACGCGGACCTGCTCCAGGTCATCGAGGCGACCGGAGGTCTGCTGGCGGCGGCCGTCACCACCGCCCCGCCCGGGGTGCGCGCCTACCACCCCTACCCGTACGGCAGCGCCGACCGCGTGGGCTTCGCGGCGATGGGCGTCGCCGAGGTGCTGCTGCACACCCACGACATGACCCAGGGCCTCGGCCTGCCCTACGAGCCCTCCGCGGACCTCGCCGAATCCGTCCTGACCTGGATCTTCCCGCACGTCCAGCCGGGCCCCGAGCCCTGGCCGACCCTGCTGTGGGCCACCGGCCGCGGCGAGCTGCCCGGCCGCGCCCCCGTCACCGAATGGCGCTGGCGCAACAATCTGGTCATCCCCGCCGAGCGGTGCACCCTCACCGGCATCCGCCCGGCCGCCGCCCATGATCTGCGGCTCGGCGGCGACGGCGGCTTCGACTGGCTCGGCGGCGAGCCGTACACCGGCACCCAGCAGGCCGCCGGAATGCTGGTGAAGGCGTACCAAGCGGGCGTACACCGGCCGGAGTTCGGGGTCTTCGCCGTCGTCCGCAACGAGGACGGCCGCGCCCTCGGCGGCATCGGCTTCCACGGCGCCCCCGACGAGGAGGGCCGGGTGGAGATCGGCTACGACCTCGTGGAGGAGGCCCGCGGCCAGGGTTACGCGACCGAGGCGCTGCGCGCGCTGACCGAGTGGGCGCTGGCCCGCGAGGACGTCGATCTGGTGCTGCTGACCATCGAGCACGGCAACACCGCCTCCCAGCAAGTCGCGGCCCGCGCGGGCTTCGTCCGGGCGACCGTGGAGGAGGAACGGACGGCCCACGACGAGCACGACATGGAGCCCGGTCTCGGACTGTACCTGCGCCGCTCCTGATCCGCCGCTCCTGATCCACCACGCCTGCCCGCACCTCACCGGACCGCGCCGCGCACGGCTCCAGCCGCGGCTACCCGCCCCGTGCCCGCCGTCCCTTGGGCCGGCGCAGCCCCGACTCCCGCAGCAGCCGGACCACTTCCCGGCTGCTGACCTGCACCGCCCCGGCCGCCACCGCGTCGGCGTACCGGTGCTCGGGGAGGTCGTAGTGGTCGTTGTCGAAGGCCCGCCGCGGCAGGCCCAACCGGTCGGCGAAGGCGTGCAGTTCGTCGTACGAAGCGTCGCTGACCAGGTGCGACCAGAGGCGGCCGTGCCCGGGCCAGGCGGGCGGGTCGACGTACAGGGTCACGACGAGGCCGTTCCGCCGACGGCCGAGCCCAGCGAGCCCACCGCCGCGACCTTCACGCCCGCCTTGTGGCACACCCAGTGCGGGTCGGGGCCCAGTTCGGGTTCCACGTCCAGCGCGTGCGGGTCGCCGGAGCCGCACACCGGGCACAGCGGCCAGCGGCCGTACCGCTCCAGCAGCGCGTCCTGCACGTCCTGGGCGACCAGCCCGGCGACGAAGGCGGCGCCGTCCGGCCACTGCTCGACCCACCAGCGCCGCTGGGCGATGGACTCCTCCACCAGCGAGACCACGTCCGCCTCGGCGACCTCGCGCGCGACCAGGTCCGCGAGCACCAGGGCGCGGGCCGCGTGCAACGCCTGTTCCAGGGGGCTGATGGGGTCCATGCACCCATTGTGCGCAGTCTTGACCGGGACACCGAACCGAAAATATCTTTCATCTGTGACCCAGGACGTGAAGGAAACTTTCGGCAGTCCGGTCGGCTCCCTCGCCGCGAAGGTGCGCACGCTCGCCCCGTCCATGACCCGTTCCATGCAGCGGGTCGCCGAGGCCGTCGCCAACGACCCGGCCGGCTGTGCCGCCCTCACGGTCACCGGCCTCGCCGAACTCACCGGCACCAGCGAGGCCACCGTCGTGCGCACCGCCCGGCTGCTGGGCTACCCCGGCTACCGGGACCTGCGGCTCGCCCTCGCCGGACTCGCCGCCCAGCAGCAGTCCGGCCGCGCACCCGCGATCACCACCGACATCGCGGTGGACGACTCCCTGGACGACGTCGTCGCCAAGCTGGCCTACGAGGAGCAGCAGACCCTCGCCGACACGGCCGCCGGACTCGACACCGGGCAGCTCGGGGCGGCCGTCACCGCGCTGGTCGCGGCCCGGCGCACCGACGTGTACGGCGTGGGCGCGTCCGGGCTGGTCGCCCAGGACCTCACCCAGAAGCTGCTGCGGATAGGTCTCATAGCCCACGCGCACAGCGATCCGCATCTGGCGGTGACCAACGCCGTGCAGCTCCGTTCGGGTGATGTGGCGATCGCGATCACGCATTCCGGGACGACGGGGGACGTCATCGAGCCGCTGCGGGTCGCCTTCGAGCACGGGGCGACGACGGTGGCGGTCACCGGGCGGCCGGACTCGCCGGTCACCCAGTACGCCGATCTCGTGCTGACCACGTCGACCTCGCGGGAGACCGAGCTGCGGCCCGCCGCGATGTCCTCCCGGACCAGTCAGTTGCTGGTGGTGGACTGTCTGTTCGTCGGGGTGGCGCAGCGGACGTACGAGACGGCGGCACCGGCGCTGGCCGCGTCCTACGAGGCGCTGGCGCACCGGCACCGGAGCGCTTCGCGATAGACCGTAGGGACAGCACGTCCCCGTACCGGAGAGAGCCACCCCCCTTATGACCTCTCACGACCTGCGCAGTCAGCTGGCCTCCCTGACCACCGAGGCCTTCCGGCCCGAGCTGGCCGGCATCGATCAGCTGCCCACCCTGGAGATCGCCCGGCTGATGAACGGCGAGGACGCGGGCGTGCCCGGCGCCGTGGCCGGACAGCTGCCCCGGATCGCCGCCGTCGTCGACGCCGTGGCCGAGCGCATGGCCCGCGGCGGCCGGCTCGTCTACGCCGGGGCCGGCACCGCCGGGCGGCTGGGCGTGCTGGACGCCTCCGAGTGCCCGCCCACCTTCAACACCGACCCGGACCAGGTCGTGGGCCTGATCGCGGGCGGCCCCGCGGCGATGGTCACCTCCGTGGAGGGCGCGGAGGACTCCGCCGAGCTGGCCCACCGGGACCTGGACGCGCTGAAGATCACCCCGGACGACAGCGTGGTGGGCGTCTCAGCCTCCGGCCGCACCCCGTACGCCGTCGGAGCCGTCGAGCACGCCCGCGCGCTCGGCGCGCTGACCGTCGGCCTGGCCTGCAACGAGCACAGCGCGCTGGGCGCCGCCGCCGAGCACCGCATCGAGGTGGTCGTCGGCCCGGAGCTGATCACCGGCTCCACCCGGCTGAAGGCGGGCACGGCCCAGAAGCTGGTGCTGAACATGCTGTCGACGATCACGATGATCCGGCTCGGCAAGACGTACGGGAACCTGATGGTCGACGTGCGCGCCTCCAACGCCAAGCTCCGGGCCCGCTCGCACCGGATCGTCGCCCTGGCCACGGGCGCCGGGGACACCGAGATCGACCAGGCCCTCACGGCGACCGGCGGCGAGGTGAAACACGCGATCCTGGCGCTGCTCGCCGGCGTCGACGGCCCGACGGCGGCCCGGCTGCTGGAGGAGTCGGGCGGTCACCTGCGCGCCGCCCTGGCCCACGCCTCCGGCTGACGCGCCCTCGCCCTCAGGGCCGCCGGCCCGAGGGCGCCCGCCACACCAGCGTGTAGCGCCAGAACAGCCGGCGCCGCAGCCGGGCGCCGGGCAGGAGACGGCGGGCCGTGCGGGAGATCTCGGCGTAGGTCTCCCGCGGGTCCCGGGTGGGGGCCGTCATGGACAGGGGCCGCCGCGGGGCCGGCCGGCCGCGGTTCTTCGCCCAGCCCGTCAGCGCGTTGAGCGGTACGGCGACCAGCCCGAGCGCGTGGTCCAGCGGGCCGGCCGCCCGCGCGCAGCCGACGACGACGAGCGTGCCGCCGGGCGCGAGCCGGTCCCGGAAGCGGGTGAGGGTCTCGGCGAGGGGCAGGTGGTGGAGCACGGCGACGCAGGTGATCACGTCGTAGGGTCCGTCGGGAAGGTGCCGGGAGGCGTCGGCGAGGCGGTAGGCGACGGGTGCGCCGCCGGGCGTCGACTCCCGGGCCCGGTCCAGGATTCCGGCGTCGCAGTCCACGGCGTGCACCTCCCGGGCGCGCCGGGCGAGCAGCCGCGCCAGCTCCCCGCTGCCGCAGCCCACGTCCAGCGCGGTGCCGAAGCGGCGGGGCAACCGCCGTAACAGCCAGGGGTGGTAGTGGGCGTTGTGGTCCCAGGGGTGGGCCGCGTTGAAGCGGTGGAGGGCTTCCGGCAGGCGGCCCGCACGGCGCGTCGTCATGGCGTCCACTCCACCACGGTCCGCGCCTCCGCCGCGGGCCAGGGCACCATGGAGGCGAGGAGGCGACCGACCGATATGAACCACGCCCAGCTCACCGCCCTCGGACGGGCTCTCCGGCTGCTCGGGGAGCACGGCGAGGCCCTGACCGCCGACACGCCGGACGCCCGGCTGCACGAGATCAAGGACGACCTGCGGCGCGCCCTGGACCTGCTGGAGGACAGCGTGACCACGGGGGCACCGGCCACCCGCTGTCCCGAGCATCCGCAGGGTCCCGTGGACGAGAGCGCCCCCGACCTGTGCCTGTTGTGCGAGACCCGGCGCCGGGCCGCGCGCCGCTCGGAGTACCAGGGCTCCCGGCCGCGCCCGGCGGAGCCCGCTCCCACCGCGCCCTCCCGGTACGGCGTGCGCGGGGACCGTCCGCAGGCCCAGCAGCGGTGGCTGCCGGAGCTGTGGAACGGGCAGGAGTGGCAGCTGTGCGGCACGCCCCGCCGGGACCGGCGGGAGGCGGAGGCCTATCTCGCGGCCCAGCGGCGCGGCTCCCGGCCCGCCATGGCGTACCGGCTCGTCCACGAGTTCACCGACTACGAGGTGCTGCGGGTGTGGGGGACGCCGATGCGGGTCGACATCGAGCCGCTGGGCAATCTGTAGCGGCGGTTCGACTCGGGTGGCTCAGCTGAGGGTGGCCAGGGCCGACGGGTCGTAGGGCTTCAGCTCGTCGAAGCGGTCGGTGAGGATCTTGGCCGCCCACTCGGGGTCCTGGAGCAGCGCGCGGCCGACGGCCACCAGGTCGAATTCGTCGGCTTCCAGGCGGTCCAGGAGGTTGTCGATGCCCTTGACCGAGGAACTCTCGCCCTGGAAGGCGTTGATGAAGTCGCCGTCGAGGCCGACGGAGCCGACCGTGATGACCTGCTTGCCGGTGAGCTTCTTGGTCCAGCCGGCCAGGTTCAGGTCGGAGCCGTCGAACTCGGGCTGCCAGTAGCGGCGGGTGGAGGCGTGGAAGACGTCGACACCGGCCTCGGCGAGCGGGGTGAGGATGGCCTCCAGCTCGCCGGGGGTCTCGGCGAGGCGGGCGGTGTAGTCCTGCTGCTTCCACTGCGAGTAGCGGAAGATGACCGGGAACTCGGGGGAGACCGCCGCGCGGACCGCGGCGACGACCTCGGCCGCGAACCGGGTGCGGGCCACCGCGTCGCCGCCGTAGGCGTCGGTACGGCGGTTGGTGCCCGCCCACAGGAACTGGTCCAGCAGGTAGCCGTGGGCGCCGTGGATCTCCACGCCGTCGAAGCCGATGCGCTCGGCGTCGGCCGCGGCCCGCGCGAAGGCGCCGATGACGTCGTCGATGTCCTGCTGCGTCATCGTCGCACCCGTGGGCTCCGCGCCCGCGGTGACCAGGCCGGAGGGGCCGATGGCGGGGGCGTCCGGGTAGGGCCGCTGGCCCTGCTTGCGGACCATGCCGATGTGCCACAGCTGCGGGACGATGGCGCCGCCCGCCGCGTGCACCTCCTCGGCGACCTTCGCCCAGCCCGCCAGTTGCTCCTCGCCGTGGAACAGCGGGACGCGGCTGCTCTCGCCGGCCGACTCGTGGCCGACGTAGGTGCCCTCGGTGACGATGAGGCCGACGCCCGCGGCGGCACGGCGCGCGTAGTACGAGCGCACGTCCTCGCCGGGGATGCCGCCCGGGGAGAACTTCCGGGTCATCGGGGCCATCACGATCCGGTTCGGGACGGTGAGGCCGTTCAGCCGGACCGGGCGGGACAGGACGCGGGCCGCGCGGGAGGCGGCGGGCGTGAAGGTGGTCATGGGGGCTCCTAGCCATCCAGGGGCGACCAGCTGGTATGTGCGGCTGCATTGTTGCAGCACTTTAAGTAATGCCGGAACCCCGGCTCCCATTCCCGGGCCGCCCCGCACGACCGTGTGAACCGCGCCATACGCCCCGCTCGCCGACAACCGGGTGAATTGCCCGCACTTCCCTGTCGCGCCGCCGGAAAGATCGACCTACCAGCCTTAAATAACACGGCGTGACTATTACGCAACACAATGCCAGCGTGGGAGTGACCTGGGCGCCCGTCGCCGGCCCCGGAGTCACGCGGTGGACCGACCGCCTCGACGCGGCCGGCGAGCACACCCCCACTCCCCTGCGCGGACTGACCGTCGCGGTCGTCGGCCTCGGCTACGTCGGCCTGCCCACCGCCCTCGGCCTGCTGGACGCCGGCGCCACCGTCCTCGGCGTCGACATCAGCGAACAGCGGCTGGCGGACATCCGCACCGGGGACGTCGACCTGCTCCCGGCCCAGCACGCCGCCCTGGCCTGCACCCAGAACACCGGCGACCTCCTGCTCACCACGGACACCGGCACCCTGCCCCGCGCGGACGCCGTCATCGTCTGCGTACCGACCCCGATCACCGAGGACCACCGGCCCGACCTGCGCGCCCTGCGCGCCGCCTGCGCCACCGTGGTCGAACGGGCCGTACCGGGCCAGCTGATCGTGCTGACCTCCACCAGCCACGTCGGCACCACCCGGGACCTGCTGCTGGCCCCGCTCGCCGCCCGCGGCCTGACCGCCGAGCAGGACGTCCTCGTCGCCTTCGCCCCCGAGCGCATCGACCCGGGCAACGAACACCACACCCCGGAGACCACCCCGCGGATCGTCGGCGGCGCCGGACCGGTCAGCTCCCGGGCCGCCGCCTTCGTGCTGCGGCCCACCGCCTCGCGCATCCACCAGGTGCCCGACCCGGAGACCGCCGAGATGGCCAAGCTCTGGGAGAACATCTTCCGCGCGGTCAACATCGCCCTCGCCAACGAACTGTCGGATGCCTGCGCGCACCTCGGCCTGGCGCCCGTCGAGGTCATCGACGCCGCCGCCACCAAGCCGTACGGCTTCATGCCGTTCTACCCGGGCCCCGGGGCCGGTGGCCACTGCATCCCCTGCGACCCGTACTACCTGCTGCACCAGCTGCCCCCCGGCGGACCGACCGCCCCGGTGCTGAGCTGCGCCATGACCGCCCTGCGCGAGCGTCCCGCGCGGATCGCCGCGCAGGCCGCCGAGCGGCTGCGCGCCGACGGCCGCCCGCTCGACGGCGCCCGCGTCCTGGTCCTCGGGGCCGCCTACAAGCCGGGCGTGTCCGACATGCGGGAGAGCCCGGCGCTGCGGCTGCTCGCCCTGCTCGCCGAGCAGGGTGCCGACGCCCGCTACAGCGACTGCCACGTGCCCCGCCTGACCGTGGACGGCCGGGAGCTGCGGTCCGTGGCGGACCCGCACGAGGAGGCATGGGACCTGGTGATCGTGCACACCGTGCACCCCGGCACCGACCTCGGCTGGCTGGACGCGGTGCCGCGGGTGCTGGACACCCGGCACCGCATCCGGACCGCTGCCCCCGCCGCGGTCCGGTGAGCGCCGTACTCGACACCCCGCCCACAGCGTCCGCCGCGGCCGGCTCCCCCCTCCGCCGCCGGCTGCGGGCCCTCCTGGGCGGTGCACTGGAGACGATGGCCCCGCGCGAACGGGCCGCCCTGGTACGGCTGTTCGGCCTGATCGCGCTGCTGCCGCTACTGCTGCTGATCGCCCGGCGCTCGGTCCGGCTGCCGTACGAGCCCAGCCTGATCACCTGCTACGGCCTGGCGGTGCTGACCGGCACGGCCGGCCTGCTCTACCTCGCCTACACCCAGTACGACGACCCGGCCGTACGCACCCTGCGCCGCCGGGCCCCGGGCCACGAGACGTTCCCGGCACTGCCGGAACGGCCCAAGGTCAGCTTCCTGCTCGCGGTCAAGGACGAGGTCGGCAACGTCGGGGCCTGCGTCCGCTCCATGGCCGCCTCCGACTACCCCGACCTCCAGATCATCGTCGTCGACGACGGCTCCCAGGACGGCACCGGCGCGGTCCTCGACGGCCTCGCGGACGAACTCGGCATCACCGTCATCCGGCTGGACCGCAACATCGGCAAGAAGGCCGCCCTGGTGCGCGCCTGCGCGCTGGCCGACGGCGACATCCTGATGTTCACCGACTCCGACTGCGTCCTCGCCCCGGACGCGATCCGGCAGTGCGTACGGGCCATGGTCCGCCACCCCGACCTGGGCGCGGTCAGCGGGCACTGCCGCGCCCTCAACCCGCACCAGAGCACGCTGACCCGCGTCCAGGACGTCTGGTACGAGGGACAGTTCCGCATCGCCAAGGCGGCCGAGGCCGCGTACGGGGCGGTCACCTGCGTCTCCGGTCCGCTGGCCGCGTTCCGGCGCGAGGCCGTCTACAACTACCTGCCCGCCTGGGCGGAGGACCGGTTCGCGGGCGCCCCGTTCCGGTTCGCCACCGACCGGCAGCTGACCGGGTACGTGCTCGGCCAGGTTTGGCGCGGACGCGCCCTGAAACAACGGCACGCCGGCTCGCCGTTCGTCGCCGGACAGGACCACCCGGAGCGGCGCTGGCTGGTGGGCTACACCAAGTCCGCCCGGGTGTGGACCAACGTGCCCGCCCACTGGCGCCCCTTCCTCCACCAGCAGGTCCGCTGGAAGAAGAGCTTCATCCGCAACCTGTTCTTCACCGGCGGCTTCATGTGGCGCCGGGGGCCGGTCCCGGCCCTGCTCTACTACGGCCACGCCCTGTGGGTGCTGGCCGCCCCCGCCCTGGTCTTCCTGCACCTGGTGTGGGCCCCGCTGCACTGGACGGCCGGGCTCACCGCGCTCTACGTGGCCGGGATGCTGCTCAAGGGCAGCATCTGGGGCCTGGCGTTCCGGTTCGACAACCCGGGCGACAGGCGCTGGCGCTACCGGCCCCTGATGAGCCTGCTGTCCTGCTGTGTCCTGGCGTGGCTGCTGCCGTACGCCGCTCTCACCCTCCGCCGTGGAATCTGGACGAGGACCCCCGCATGAGCATCACCGCAACCCCGTCGACACCGCACCCGCCCCGGCGGGGCCGGGCCCGCAAGGGCATCGGCTACCTGTTCCGGCTGACCGTCGCCGTACTCTCCGCCGCCACCGTGCTCGCCCTCTACTACGTTGTCCTCACCCGGGGAGGCTCCCGGTGAGCCGGCGCGGCGACTCCCGTACGGCCACCACCGGCCGCAGGCTGCTCGGCCCCGCGGTCCGCAGCGCGTTCGGCGTCCTCGCCGCCATGGTGGTGGTGACGCCGTTCCTCGGCGCGTGGAGCTACGAGAGCGCGCGGCGCGCGGTGTCCGCGCAGGCCGCCGCGCCCCGCGTCGGGGCGGACGCGCTGCCCGGGGAGATCGTCGGGTCCCGTGCGAGCGCGCCGATCGTGCTCGCGTACCACGACATCAACCCCGAGCCCACCAACGACTACACCCTCACCCCGCGGCAGCTGGACACCCAGCTCGCCAAGCTGGCGGCGGCGGGCTACCGCTCCCTGACCACCGAGGAGTTCACCCGCTACCTGGCCACGGGCACGACACCGGCGCCGCACACCGTCTACCTCACCTTCGACGACGGCACCCGGGGTCTGTGGGCGCACGCCGACCAGGTCCTCGCCAAGCACAAGATGCACGCGGCGTCCTTCCTGATCACCGGCGCCGTCGGCACCCACCGGCCGTACTACCTGTCCTGGGCCGAGATCGACCTGATGAGGGCGTCCGGACGCTGGGACTTCCAGGACCACACGCACCTCAGCCACGAGCGGGCGGCGATCGACGCCGCCGGACACCTGGGGTCGGTGCTCGCCAACCGGCTCTGGCTGGAGAAGGAGAAACGGCTGGAGACCGAGAGCGAGTACCGCATCCGGGTGCGCACCGACCTGGACAAGTCGCTGCGGGCGTTCTCCGACCACCACCTGCCGGCACCCCAGCTGTTCGCCTACCCGTTCTCGGAGACGGCCGGGCCGACCAACCTCGCCGCCCGCAACACCTCCGTGCTGGAACGGCTGCTGCGGGAACGGTTCACCGCCTCGCTGACCAACGTCTCCTCGCGGCCCCTGCCGGCCGGTCCGCGCGCGGCCGCCGCCCGGCAGGTGCAGCGCCTGGAGGTGGTGCGGACGACGTCCACGAACACCTTCGTGAAGCAGCTGAACGAGTGGGTCTCCCGCTCGCCGGCCGAGATCCCCGAGCCGCTGCGCCACCCCGAGCAGTGGCGGTTCCCGGGCAGCCCGTCGGGCACCGGCCTGGCGGCGCTGACCGGCAAGGGGGTGGCGAACGGCACGTACGTGTCGGCCGTCCACCTGCCGATGGGTACGGCGGACTGGGACACCTACCGGGTGAGCGCCACCGTCGCCGGGCTGAGCGGGACGAGGACCAGCGCGTCGGTGGAGGTCGGGCACGGCAGCCTGGTGCCCATCACGGTCACCGTCTCGGAGGCGGGAGTCCGGGTGACCGAGCGGCCGGCCGACGGCACGGCACGCGTCACGACCGGCAAAGTCGCCCCGGCGGCGGAACACCGGCTGAACCTGGAGGTCTCCCCCGGCGGCGTCCGCATCACCGTGGACGGCGGTCACGCGCTGGTGGCCCGCGCCACGGAGGAACCCGACCCGGCGCGCACCAGCGGAGGCGTGTCCTTGGCGGTACGCAACGAGACGAACAAGGCCGACAAGACAGATAGGGCAGACAAGGCGGCCTGGCCCCGCTTCACGGCGCTGCACATCAAACCCTGAACGTCCCCTGATCTCCTGATCCCCGGAAGGCCGCCCCTCTCGGTGGGCGGCCTTCGTACACGCGGCGGAGCTTCCAGGTGGCCGTCGGGCCGCTCGCTTCCCGGCCAGTGTCGGGCTTCCACGAGGCGAGTCAAGGGCGCGTCCCGCGTCGGCTGCGCCGATGGCCCTCCGGGCCACCCTTGACACACCTCGCTCCAGCCCGGGGAAGAAGCGAGCGAGCGGCCGAAAGAACAGTGGCCCAGCCCGGCACCGGACCCAAGGGTGGGCTACAAGGCCCCGTCGGCAGGGTCACGCGCTCGCGCCTCGCCAGCACGCCGGGCGGGCTTAGCGGCTTGCGGCCCGGTGGGGTGGTGCGCGGTCGCGTCTCGCCTGCACGCCGGGTCGGCTTGGCGGCTTGCGGCCCGGCGGGCGGACCCTGCGGGCGAGCGGCCATCTCGCGAACCAGGGCGGCGGACGACAGCTACCGCCACAGCAGCCCGGATACGCAAGGGGCGAGGAGGGGAGGGACAGGGGACCTAGTTATGGACAAGCAGTCCAAAACAACCCACCCCCAGACCCACCACCCCACCACCCAACGCCCACCACCCGTCACCCCCGGCGCCACCACACACCACACACCAACCCGCAAGCCGCCAAACACACCCGGCGTGCAGGCGAGGCGCGAGCGCGCATCCCCGACCCACGATGCGAACGCAGCCCACCGCAGGGACCAACCAAGTCCAGCCGGCCACTTTCCCCTGGCCGCCCGCTCGCTTCTCCCCCGTGCTGGAGCGAGGTGTGTCAAGGGTGGGCCGAAGGCCCATCGCCGAAGGCGACGCGCAGCGCCCTTGACTCAGCTCGCGGAGGCACGACAATCGCCGAGAAGCGGGCGGCCCCACGGCAACCATGGCAACACCGGGAAACGCCCGAGGGCGGTACCCCGGCCGGAAAGCCAGGAGTACCGCCCTCGTTCGTAGGACAGTTGATCAACCCTCGGGTCGATCAGAAGTCCATGTCACCGCCCGGCATGCCGCCGCCGGCCGGGGCCGCGGCCTTCTCCGGCTTGTCGGCGATGACGGCCTCGGTGGTGAGGAACAGCGCGGCGATCGACGCGGCGTTCTGCAGCGCGGAACGCGTCACCTTCGCCGGGTCGATGATGCCCTCGGCGACCAGGTCGACGTACTCGCCGGTCGCGGCGTTCAGGCCGTGGCCCGGGGTCAGGTTGCGCACCTTCTCCACCACGACACCGCCCTCAAGGCCGGCGTTCACGGCGATCTGCTTCAGCGGGGCCTCCAGGGCGATGCGCACGGCGTTGGCGCCGGTCGCCTCGTCACCCTCCAGCTCCAGCTTCTCGAAGACCTGGGAGGCCTGCAGCAGGGCCACGCCACCACCGGCGACGATGCCCTCCTCGACGGCGGCCTTCGCGTTGCGGACGGCGTCCTCGATGCGGTGCTTGCGCTCCTTGAGCTCCACCTCGGTGGCGGCACCGGCCTTGATGACGGCCACGCCGCCCGCGAGCTTGGCCAGGCGCTCCTGGAGCTTCTCGCGGTCGTAGTCGGAGTCGCTGTTCTCGATCTCGGCGCGGATCTGGTTGACCCGGCCGTTGACCTGCTCGGAGGAGCCGGCACCGTCGACGATGGTGGTCTCGTCCTTGGTGATGACGACCTTGCGGGCGCGGCCCAGGAGGTCCAGGGTCGCGTTCTCCAGCTTGAGGCCGACCTCCTCGGAGATGACCTCGCCGCCCGTGAGGATGGCGATGTCGCCGAGCATGGCCTTGCGGCGGTCGCCGAAGCCCGGGGCCTTGACGGCGACGGACTTGAAGGTGCCGCGGATCTTGTTGACGACCAGGGTCGACAGGGCCTCGCCCTCGACGTCCTCGGCGATGATCAGCAGCGGCTTGCCCGACTGCATGACCTTCTCCAGCAGCGGGAGCAGGTCCTTCACCGCGGAGATCTTGGAGTTGGCGATGAGGATGTACGGGTCCTCGAGCACCGCCTCCATGCGCTCCATGTCGGTCGCGAAGTAGGCGGAGATGTAGCCCTTGTCGAAGCGCATGCCCTCGGTGAGCTCCAGCTCAAGACCGAAGGTGTTGGACTCCTCGACGGTGATGACGCCTTCCTTGCCGACCTTGTCCATGGCCTCGGCGATCAGCTCGCCGATCTGGGTGTCGGCGGCGGAGATGGACGCGGTGGAGGCGATCTGCTCCTTGGTCTCGACGTCCTTCGCCTGCTCCAGCAGGGCGGCGGAGACGGCCTCGACGGCCTTCTCGATACCGCGCTTCAGGGCCATCGGGTTGGCGCCGGCGGCGACGTTGCGCAGGCCCTCCTTGACCAGGGCCTGGGCGAGCACGGTCGCGGTGGTCGTACCGTCACCGGCGACGTCGTCCGTCTTCTTGGCGACTTCCTTGACCAGCTCGGCGCCGATCTTCTCGTACGGGTCCTCGAGCTCGATCTCCTTGGCGATGGAGACACCGTCGTTGGTGATCGTGGGCGCGCCCCACTTCTTCTCGAGGACGACGTTGCGGCCCTTGGGGCCGAGCGTCACCTTCACGGCGTCCGCGAGCTGGTTCATGCCGCGCTCGAGGCCGCGCCGCGCCTCCTCGTCGAACGCGATGATCTTGGCCATGTGAAGTGGTCCCTCCAGGACTGGGGGTGATTCCTTCGGACCGCGCCCGCGCCCGCGACGGACGGCTCGCCGGCCTCGTGGTTCCTTGCCCCACCCGGCCCGCGGGCCTCACCGACCCGGTCCTTCACTGTCACTCTCACCTTCAGAGTGCTAACGCAATGATTAGCACTCGGCATGGTCGAGTGCAAGCGCCCGGCCGGGTGGAGAGGTGCCCGTCAGCCGCCCGCGAACGCCGGAACCGGGACCCGGCTGCGGCACGGCGAAGGGCCCGCACCCTCTGCGAGGTGCGGGCCCTTCACACGAAACATTCAGGCGGTGACGCGAACCATGTCGGCCTGCGGACCCTTCTGGCCCTGCGAGATCTCGAACTCGACCCGCTGGCCCTCTTCCAGGGTGCGGTAGCCGTCCATCTGAATCGCGCTGTAGTGGACGAAGACGTCCGCACCACCGTCGACCGCGATGAAGCCGTACCCCTTCTCCGCGTTGAACCACTTGACGGTGCCCTGAGCCATGCCTAACTCCCCTATTACTGGCCCTTGCACAGATCCACACTTCGCGGACCCGGGTCAGACCTCACCCCCCAACTGGTCGGGGGCGTGCGCCGGAACGCGTCGACCGCGGCCGAATGTATCTGTCCAACTGCCGTCTGCAACAGGTCAATCGGACGAGAATTCTGGACGTCGGAGATCTGGAATATGGCGAGAATTCGCCAGAATTCAGGGCAAGTCGGGCCCCATAAAAGCCACAAAAGCCGCGCGGAACCCGCACAACTTGGCTGTTTCTCATCGGGCGCACGGCATGATCGCAGGGCTCGCGGCCACCCGGCCGCGACCGTGTTCCCCAACTCTACCGCGTTCAATCACGCAGAATTGCCCCCTCCGTTTCTCTCACGGAGGGGGCAATCGAGTGGACGGTCGGTGACCGGCCTCACCGTCGGTGCATGGTCAGCCGCCGGCGACCGCGGGGATGATCGAGATACCGGCGCCGTCGGGGGTCGCCGTGTCCAGGCCCTGCTCGAAGCGCACGTCGTCGTCGTTGACGTACACGTTGACGAACCGGCGCAGCTTGCCCTGGTCGTCCAGGACGCGGGCGGCGATCCCCGTGTGGTTCTTCTCCAGGTCCGCGATGACCTCGCCGAGCGTGCCGCCCTCGGCCGGGACCTCGGCCCGGCCGCCGGTGTAGGTACGCAGGATGGTGGGGATGCGAACGGTCACGCTCATGCGAGGCCAGCCTCTCGGAAGGAGTCCAGGGTCGGGCGGATGGTGGCGGTCAGGCCGGTCCCGGCGACCGCGTCCAGGGTCTTCAGGCCGTCACCGGTGTTGAGGACGACCGTGGTCTTGGCCGGGTCCAGCACGCCCTCCTGGAGCAGCTTGCGGGTCACGCCGACGGTCACGCCGCCCGCCGTCTCCGCGAAGATGCCCTCGGTGCGCGCCAGCAGCCGGATGGCGTCGACGATCTGCGCGTCCGTGACGTCCTCCACGGCACCGCCGGTGCGGCGGGCCACGTCCAGGACGTAGGGGCCGTCGGCCGGGTTGCCGATCGCCAGGGACTTGGCGATGGTGTCCGGCTTCTGCGGCCGTACGACGTCGTGGCCGGCCTTGAAGGCGGTGGAGACCGGGGAGCAGCCCTCGGCCTGGGCGCCGAAGATCTTGTACGGCCGGTCCTCGACCAGCCCGAGCTTGATCAGCTCCTGGAGACCCTTGTCGATCTTCGTGAGCTGGGAGCCGGAGGCGATCGGGATCACGATCTGGTCGGGCAGCCGCCAGCCGAGCTGCTCGCAGATCTCGTACGCCAGCGTCTTGGAGCCCTCGGCGTAGTACGGCCGCAGGTTGACGTTGACGAAGCCCCAGCCCTCGCCGGACGGGTCGCCGATCAGCTCGGAGCAGAAGCGGTTCACGTCGTCGTAGTTGCCCTCGATGCCGACGAGTTCACCGCCGTAGACCGCGGCCATGACGATCTTGCCCTGCTCCAGGTCGTGCGGGATGAACACGCAGGAGCGGAAGCCGGCCCGGGCGGCGGCGGCGCCGACGGCTCCGGCGAGGTTGCCGGTGGAGGAGCAGGACAGGGTGGTGAAGCCGAAGGCGCGGGCGGCCTCCAGGGCCTGGGCGACGACCCGGTCCTTGAAGGAGTGGGTCGGGTTGCCGGAGTCGTCCTTGACGTACAGGCCGCCGGTCACGCCCAGTTCGCGGGCGAGGTTGTCGGCCTTGACGAGTTTGGTCCAGCCGGGGTTGAGATTGGGCTTTTCGGCGACGTCGGCCGGGACCGGCAGCAGTGGGGCGTAGCGCCAGATGCTGGCGGGGCCGGCCTCGATGCGCCGGCGCAGTTCCTCGGTGTCGTAGGCGGAGAAGTCGTAGGCGATCTCCAGCGGGCCGAAGCACTCCTCGCAGGCGAAGACCGGTCCGAGGGGCACCCGGTGGCCGCATTCGCGACAGCTGAGGGCCGCTGCGGGACCGAGGTCCACGGTGGAGTCGCTGGAGGTTGCAACTGTCTGCACAGCCATGTGAGGCGAGGCCCTTTCTCCTCATCTTCCTCACGACGCATCTCGCCGTGAGACGGATTTGGCACCTTCCCTAGCCGGGAGCCTCGCTCGGAAGAAGACGAGAATCGGCTGGAGGGTTGCCGGGGCTTCATCGGGCCGTGTCCCTCTGCCCCTCTGGATGAGCTGTATGTGGTTGTCAACGCCGCTTGACCCCCCGACATGCGATGGTCATCGGCGTTGTTCAAGACTGTAACCGAAGGCCAGGACAGTTGAGATAGTCGTCCGAACCGCGAGATGCATCACACGGCGACGTGTGGTGGTGACAGTGAGGAGCCGCCGACCGTGCTGGAAGAAGTCGAGCGCTGGCTGGGCCGCCGCTCCTGGTCCGTGGCCGACCGCCCGCCGCACCAGGTGCTGGCCGCCAAGCAGCGCACGGGCCAGACGATCAGCGTCGTACTGCCCGCCCTCAACGAGGAGGAGACGGTCGGTGACATCGTCACCGTCATCCGCCGCGACCTCGTGGAGCAGATCCCGCTCGTCGACGAGGTCGTGGTCGTCGACTCCGGCTCCACCGATCGCACCTCCGAGGTCGCCGCGCGGGCCGGCGCCCGGGTCGTCCACCGCGACGAGATCCTGCCCCGCATCCCGGCCGTCCCCGGCAAGGGCGAGGTGCTGTGGCGCTCGCTGCTGGTGACCGGCGGGGACATCGTCTGCTTCATCGACGCGGACCTGCGGGAGTTCTCCTCCGACTTCGTGCTCGGCATCGTCGGGCCGCTGCTCACCGAGGCGGACGTGGACCTGGTCAAGGCGATGTACGACCGTCCGCTCGCGGGCTCCGCCGGGCAGGGCGGGCGGGTCACCGAGCTGATGGCCCGGCCGCTGCTGAACATGCACTGGCCGCAGCTGGCCGGTTTCGTGCAGCCGCTGGGCGGCGAGTACGCGGCCCGCCGCTCGCTGCTGGAGCAGCTGCCGTTCCCGGTGGGCTACGGCGTGGAGCTGGGCATGCTGGTGGACGCGCTACACCTGGTGGGCCTGGACGCGCTGGCCCAGGTCGACGTGGGGGTGCGCAAGCACCGGCACCAGGACGGTCAGGCCCTCGGCCGGATGGCCGCCGCGATCTACCGCACGGCCCAGCTCCGGCTGGCCCGGGGCCATCTGGTGCGGCCCGCGCTGACCCAGTTCGAGCGGGGCGAGGACGGCTTCGAGCCGCGTACCTACTCGGTGGACACCGAGGAGCGCCCGCCCATGGTGGAGATCGCGGAGTACGCGGAGCGGAAGGTGGCGTGAACGGTCGGTACACGGCCTGCTTCGCAGGTGGATCGCACGTTTGAGGGTTTACGGGCCGGGCTAGGTTGAGGCGTATGGCTTCCACGCGCACTGCTGTCGGCAAAGCTCGGGTTCTGGTCGCCTCCAACCGCGGCCCGGTCTCCTATCAGGTACGCGAGGACGGCTCGCTCGACGCCCGGCGGGGCGGCGGCGGGCTGGTCTCGGGGCTGTCCGCCATCGGGTCGGACGCGGACTCGGTGTGGGTGTGCGCCGCGCTGGGCGACGGCGACCGGGCGGCGGTGCGGCGCGCCGACGGCGGGCTGCTGCCGGTGGAGGAGACCGGCGGGCAGCGGGTGCGGATGCTCGACATCGACGCGTCCGTGCACGCCGAGGCGTACAACGGCATCGCCAACTCGGTGCTCTGGTTCGTCCACCACCTGCTGTACCAGACCCCGTTGGAACCGGTGTTCGACGCGGACTTCCGTCGCCAGTGGGCGTCGTACCAGACCTACAACCAGGCGTTCGCCGAGGCGCTGGCCGAGGAGGCGGCCGAGGGCGCGGCGGTGCTGATCCAGGACTACCACCTGGCGCTGGCTCCCCGGATGCTCCGCCGGCTGCGGCCGGACCTGCGCATCGGCCACTTCTCGCACACCCCGTGGGCCCCGCCGGACTACTTCCGGCTGCTGCCCGACGACATCGCGGCCGAGCTGCTCGGCGGCGTCCTGGGCGCGGACCGGGCGGGGTTCCTGACCCGGCGCTGGGCGGACGCCTTCACCGCCTGCTGCCATGAGGTGCTGGGGCCCGGCATCCCCTCCGGCACCGAGATCGGGGTGCACGGGCTGGGCGCGGACGGGGACTTCCTGCGCGAGCGGGCGCACCGGGCGGACGTGGCCGAGCGGATGGCGGCGCTGCGCGAGGAGATCGGCGAGGGCCGCCGCACGATCGTCCGGGTGGACCGCACCGAGCTGTCCAAGAACATCGTGCGCGGGCTGCTGGCGTACGAGCAGTTGCTCACCGACCGTCCCGAGTGGCGGGAGAAGGTCGTCCACGTGGCGTTCGCCTACCCCTCCCGCCAGGACCTGGCCGTGTACCGCGACTACACCGCCGAGGTGCGGCGGGTGGCGGACCGGATCAACGAGCGGTACGGCACGCCGGGCTGGACGCCGGTGGTGCTGCACGTGAAGGACGACTTCGCGCGCTCCCTGGCCGCCTACCGGATGGCCGACGTGGCGCTGGTGAACCCCATCCGGGACGGCATGAACCTGGTCGCCAAGGAGATCCCGGTGGTCTCCGACGAGGGCTGCGCGCTGGTGCTGTCCCGGGAGGCGGGGGCGCACGAGGAGCTGGGCGAGGACGCGTTCACGGTGAACCCGTACGACATCACGGGCACGGCGCGGGCGCTGCACGAGGCGCTGACCCTGCCGGCGGAGGAGCGGGCGGCCCGCTCCAAGCGGCTGGCCGCCGCCGCGACCGCGCTGCCGCCCGCCCGCTGGTTCCTGGACCAGCTTCAGGCCCTGACCGCTCAGCCGAGCTGAGCGGCGAGCGCCCGCAGCAGTCCCACGACCCCCTCCGGGCCGTCCACCACCAGGTCGGCCCGCTTCGCCAGTTCGGTGACCTCCGTGCTGCCGCTGCACACCAGCAGGCCGGGGACGCCGTCGGCGCGGAGGGTGTCGACCGCGGCGAAGGCGGGCAGGTCGCCGAGGTCGTCGCCGGCGTAGACGACGCAGCCGGCGCCGACGGCACGGGCGTGGTCGAGGAGGGCCACGCCCTTGTCCATGCCGGGCGGGCGCAGCTCCAGCACCAGGCGGCCGGGCTCGACGATCAGCCCGTGCCGGGCGGCGAGGTCGGCGAGGGGGGCGCGCAGCGACTCGAAGGCGCCCTGCGGGTCGGCGGCCCGGCGGGTGTGCACCGCGAGCGCCCGGCCCTTCTCCTCGGTCCAGACGCCCTCGCCGGCGGCCCGCTCCAGCAGGCGGGGCAGTTCGGCGCGGGCGGCGGCCACGCCGGGGTGCGGGGGCGGTGCGGTGACGGTGCCGGTGGCCGCGTCCCAGCGTTCGGCGCCGTAGTGGCCGAGGACGGTGAGGTGCTCCAGGCCGGGGACGCCGGCGAAGCCGCCGTGGCGGACGGCGACCTCGGGCGGGCGGCCGGTGATCACGGCGACGGAGGCGATCTGGGGGGCGAGGGCGGCCAGCGCGGGTACGGCGTCGGGGTGGGCGCGGGCCTGCTCGGGGTCGGCGACGATGGGGGCCAGGGTGCCGTCGAAGTCCAGGCCGATCAGCGCGGTGCGGGGCCGCTCCAGCAGCGCGGCGAGCCCGTCGCGGCCGGGCTGGGTCTGCGGGGTGGGCAGAGGATCCATACCGCGACAGTATCCGGCGCGGGCGGGGCTCACGCCTGAGCCGAAGCTCACGCCTGCGCGGGAGCCGGGGTCAGCGCTCCGCCCGCCGGGCCTGTCTGATCCGGCGCAGCCGGTTGACCGTGACCGGGTCGTGGGCGAGGGCGCGCTCGTCGTCCAGGAGGGCGTTGAGCAGCTGGTAGTAGCGGACCGGGGAGAGGTCCAGTTCCTCGCGGATGGCGCGTTCCTTCGCGCCGGGCCCGGGGAAGGCCCGGCGCTCCAGCGCGAGGATGGCTTTTTCGCGACTGCCCAGTTCCATGCCGGCCACCGTAGCGGCCGACGGGGCGGCCGCGCTCAGTTCGCGGTACTGCCGTCGGCCGACGGGAAGGCCGCGCTCAGTTCGCGGTGCTGCCGCCGGCCGACGGGAAGGCCGCGCTCAGTTCGCGGTGGTGCTGTCGGCCGCCGTGGCGGTCGCCTGGAGCCGGGTCAGCACGCCGGAGGGGCTGCCGTTCGGGGCGACGGCCTGCCCGATGTTCTGCTTCAGGGACGCGCTGACCGCCGCCCAGGAGGTCTTGCCGACGGGGTACAGCTCGGTGCTGGGCAGCTCTTCCAGGAAGGGGCGCAGGGCCTTGTCGGCCGCCTGGTCCGAGGCGCTCATGACGTTGGAGGCGGAGCTGGTGACCGGCAGCAGTCCGTAGGTGCGGGAGAAGTCGAGGACGTTCTTCTCGGAGTAGACGAAGTCGAGGAAGTCGCCGATCTCGTCGCGGTGCCCGTTCTGCTTGAAGGCCATCATCCAGTCGGCGACGCCCATGGAGGCCCTGGCCTTGCCGGTGCGGCCCGGCATCGGCACGGTGCCGAACTTCACGCCCTTCGCGGCGGCCTGCTGGATCAGCGTGGGGTGGCCGTTGAGCATGCCGACCTGGCCGTCGGCGAAGGCGGCGAAGGCGGCGGCGCGGTTGAGCTTGCCGGGGGCGACCGGGCCGGTGAGCCCCTTGCCGACCAGTTCGTCCTTGAGCCAGGTGAAGGTGGAGACGTTGGCGGCGGAGTTGATGGTGTAGGTGCCGATGTCGTCGGTGTAGCCGCTGCCGCCGTTGCCGCCGGCGAGCAGCCACTGCATGGTCTCGGCCTGCGCCTCCTCCGGGCCGAGCGGGAGCGCGAAGGGGTACTTCACGCCCTTGTCCTTGAGCGCCGCGGCGTCGGCGGCCAGCTCGGCCCAGGTGGTGGGCGGGGTGATGCCGGCCTTGGTGAACAGGGTCTTGTTGTAGAAGAGCACGCGCGTGGAGGCGCCGAACGGGATGCCGTACTGCGTGTGCTTCCACTGGCCGGCGTCGGAGAGCTGGGAGAGGAAGTCGGCCTGGGTGCGGATGGAGAGCAGCTCCGAGGCGGGGTAGAGCTTGCCGGCGGCGGCGTAGTCGGCGTAGGCGCCGATCTGGGCGAGGTCGGGGGCGTCCCCGGCGTCGACCATCTCCTTGACCTTGCGGTCGACGTCGTTCCAGGAGTAGACGCTGACCTCGACCTTCACGTCCGGGTGCGTGGACTCGTAGTCCTTGACCAGCTCGTCCCAGTACTTCTTGGAGCTGTGGGCCGCCGAGTCGCCGTAGTCTGCGGCGACCAGTCTGAGCGTGACGTCGGAGGACCCCGTTGCCCCGCAGCCGCCGAGGACCGCTGTCATGCCCAGTGCGGACACCACCGCGATCGTTCCTGCCGTACCCCGACGCACCCTCAAAGCCCCAACCCTGCCGTCTGACCGTTCAACATATGGACACATAAGGTCTACACCACGTGAGTGGACTAGACCTCTCGTGGGTGGAAGGGTCACACTAGCCCCGTGGTGAGACATGTCATCGCCCTGGACGTGGGCGGTACCGGGATGAAGGCCGCCCTCGTCGGCGCCGACGGCACGCTGCTGCACCGCGCCCGCCGCTCCACCGGACGGGCGGACGGCCCCGACGCGGTGGTGGCGGGCATCCTCGACTTCGCCACCGAGCTGCGCGCCCACGGCGTCGGGCAGTACGGCGAACCGGCCGCCGCGGCCGGCATAGCCGTCCCCGGCACCGTCGACGAGGCGGACGGCACCGCCGTCTACTCCGCCAACCTCGGCTGGCGGGACGTACCCCTGCGCGCGCTGCTCGCCGAGCGGCTCGGGATGCCGGTCGCCCTCGGCCACGACGTGCGCACCGGCGGCCTCGCCGAGGGCCGGATCGGCGCGGGCCGGGGCACCGACCGGTTCCTGTTCCTGGCGCTGGGCACCGGGATCGCCGGCGCGATCGGTATCGGCGGCCGGGTGGAGGCCGGCGCGCACGGCTTCGCGGGCGAGATCGGCCACATCGTCGTGCGGCCCGGCGGCGCCGCCTGCCCCTGCGGGCAGCGCGGCTGCCTGGAGCGGTACGCCTCCGCCGCCGCCGTCGGCGCGGCCTGGGCGGCGGCCTCGGGCGACCCGGACGCGGACGCCGCGGACTGCTCGCGGGCCGTCGCGTCCGGTGACCCGAACGCCGTCCGGGTCTGGCAGGAGGCGGTGGACGCGCTCGCCGACGGCCTGCTCACCGCCGTCACCCTGCTGGACCCGCGCACGCTGATCATCGGTGGCGGGCTGGCCGAGGCGGGGGAAGTGTTGTTCCGGCCGCTGCGGGAGGCCGTCCGGCGCCGGATCACCTTCCAGAAGGCACCCGCCCTCGTCCCCGCCGCCCTCGGCGACAGCGCCGGCTGCCTGGGCGCGGGCCTGCTGGCCCGCGATCTGCTGACGATCACTCCTACGACTCCGGAGGTAAGCACCTGATGGCAACCGAGCGGGAAACTCCGGCCCCGGACGGCGCCCCGGGAGGCGCGCGGGGAACTGCGCGCTCCGCCACGACGAGGCCGCAGGTGCTCACCGGCGCGAACGTGGTGCTGCCCACCGGGACCGTGGAGAACGGCCGGCTGGTGGTCGACGGCACCCGCATCGCCGCCTCGGCACCGGCCGGCGCCGAGGTCCTCGACGTCACCGGGCACTGGCTGGTCCCCGGCTTCGTGGACATCCACAACCACGGCGGCGGCGGCGCGTCCTTCGCCGGTACGGCGGAGCAGGCCATGACGGCCGTCCGCACCCACCGGCTGCACGGCACCACCACGCTGGTCGCCTCCACCGTCACCGACGAGATGGACCTGCTGGTCCGCCAGGCCGGGCTGCTGAGCGAGCTGGCCGAGCAGGGCGAGATCGCGGGCATCCACTTCGAGGGTCCGTTCATCTCGCCGTGCCGCAAGGGCGCGCACTCCGAGTCGCTGCTGCGCGACCCGGACCCGGCCGAGGTCCGCAAGCTGATCGACGCGGCGCGCGGCCACGCGAAGATGGTCACCCTCGCCACCGAACTGCCCGGCGGCATCGACTCGGTGCGGCTGCTCGCCGAGCACGGGGTGATCGCGGCGATCGGGCACACGGACGCGAGCTACGAGCAGACGGCCGAGGCCATCGACGCGGGCGCCACCGTCGCCACCCACCTCTTCAACGCGATGCCCGCGCTGGGCCACCGCGCGCCCGGCCCGATCGCCGCGCTGCTCCAGGACGAGCGGGTCACCGTCGAGCTGATCAACGACGGTGTCCACCTGCACCCGGCGGCGCTGGAGCTGGCGTTCCGGCACGCGGGCGCGGACCGGGTCGCGTTCATCACCGACGCGATGGACGCGGCCGGCAGCGCCGACGGCCGCTATCTGCTCGGCCCGCTTGAGGTCGAGGTCAGCGACGGCGTGGCCCGGCTGGTGGAGGGCGGCTCGATCGCCGGCTCCACGCTCACCCTGGACCGGGCGTTCCGGCGCGCGGTGACCGTCGACAGGCTGCCGGTGGAGGACGTGGTGACCGCGCTGTCGGCCAACCCGGCGCGGCTGCTCGGCCTGGACGACCGGATCGGCTCGCTGGAGCCCGGCAAGGACGCGGACCTGGTCCTGCTGGACGCGGACTTCGCGCTGAAGGGCGTGATGCGGCGGGGCGAATGGGTGGTAGCGCCCCAACTGCCCTGATCCGTAACCCCGTCGGGAAGACGGTGACCGGTCCGCGCACTGGGCCGGTGGCCGTCTCTTTGGCATGATCGAGGCCCCGGACACCCAAGACACCGCAGCCACTTCGAGGGAGGTCGGCCCGGGTGATCCTCACGGTCACACTGAACACCGCTCTCGACATCACCTACCGCGTACGGTCGCTGCGGCCGCACGCCGCCCACCGCGTCTCGGAGGTCGCCGAACGCCCCGGCGGCAAGGGCGTGAACGTGGCCCGGGTGCTGGCCGCGCTCGGCCACGAGGTGACGGTCACCGGCTTCGCGGGCGGCCACACCGGCACGGTCCTGCGCTCGATGCTGGCGCAGGCGCCGGTGATCCCGGTGGCGCGGGAGCAAGGGGGCGCGAAGGCGCCCGGTGCCCTGGTGGACGCGCTGGTGCCGGTCTCCGGGGCGACCCGGCGCACCGTCGCGGTGGTGGACGAGCGCACCGGTGACACCACCCAGCTGAACGAGCCGGGCCCGCAGATCTCCCCGGCCGAGTGGGCGGCCTTCCTCGACCGGTACCAGGAGCTGCTGCCGGGCGCCTCGGCGGTGGCGCTGTGCGGGAGTCTGCCGCCGGGGGTGCCGGTGGGGGCGTACGCGGGTCTGGTCCGCGCGGCCCGCGCCGCCGGGGTGCCGGTGCTGCTGGACACCAGCGGGGAGGCGCTGCGCCGCGGGGTCGCGGCCCGGCCGGACGTCATCAAGCCGAACGCCGGGGAACTCGCCGAACTCACCGGCTCCCACGAGCCGTTGCGCGCCACCCAGAACGCCCGCCGGCGCGGGGCCCACGCGGTGGTCGCCTCCCTCGGCGCGGACGGTCTGCTCGCCGTCACCCCGGAGGGCCGCTGGCGCGCCGCCCCGCCCGCTCCCGTCCGCGGCAACCCCACGGGCGCGGGCGACTCGGCGGTGGCGGGCCTGCTCTCCGGCCTGGTGGAGCGCCTCCCCTGGCCGGACCGCCTGGTCCGCGCGGCGGCCTTGTCGGCGGCGACGGTACGGGCTCCGGCGGCGGGCGAGTTCGACCACTCCGCGTACACCGAACTCCTCGGCCGGGTCCGGGTCACGGGGGCGGCCAGCGCGGCCTAGGCGGCCCGGTCCCCGTCCGGACCCAGGTCCGGTCCTAGCGGGTGACGTGGCCCTTCTTGATCCACATCTGGTCCAGCAGGACGTCGCACTTGTCGCCGGGCTGGCAGGAGATCGAGATGGTGTTGCGGCCCTTGTCGAGGCTGGGCCACACGTAGGAGTGCGTCCAGCCGTTGGCGAGGTCGTCGGCGCTGCGCCAGTTGCGGAACCCGATCTTGCTGCCGAACTCCTTGCCGTTGACGGACACCGTCATCGACTGGTCCCCGGTCACGCTGTAGCGCGCGAAGAGGGTGTACGCGCCCGCCTCGGGGATGTTGTCGACCGTCCAGGTCACCGACGCGCCCGCGGTGTTCAGGCCGCCCACGTAGGTGCCGCCGGCCGCCTGCGCGCCCTGGACGTCCGTGGCCGGGACCGCGCCGCCGGACAGCTGGACCGAGCCGCTCGCGGCGTCGGTCTTCGGCAGTTCCCCGGCCGTGGGCGAGCTGCTGCCCGACGGGCTCGGGGACTGGCTCTGGGACTGGGTCGGGGCCGGGGTGGCCTGGTTGCCGGCCTTGTCGTCCTCGGTGTTGTCGTTGATCATCGCGACGCCGATGCCTATGACGACCGCGGCGACCACGGCTATCGCGCCGATCAGCAGGCCCTTGGTGTTCGGCCCGCGGCGGCCGGGCGCGGGCGGCGCGGGCCGGCGGCCGGCCGGGGGCGCGCCGCCGGGCAGCGTCTCCGGGGCCTGGTAGTGGGCGTTCGGCTGGCCGTAGGCACCCTGCTGCGGAACGCCCTGGCCGTACGTGCCGCCCTGCGGCGGCTGGCCGTGGGGCCCCGGCTGCTGGCCGTACCGGCGCTCGCCGACCGTGCGCACCCTGCTGACCGAGTTCGGGTAGCCGTAACCGCCGGACGGCGGCTGGGCTCCCCGGGCCTGGCCGTCTGCGTACAGGTAGCCGAACGGGTCGTCGTCCTCGGGCGTGCTCGCGCCGTTGTCGCCGGGCGTCATCCCTTGGTACTCCTCAACAGGTGCGGGCGGATGGGTACGGGTTGGAATGGCGAGCCTACCCGCTCTCCGTCCCCCAAACGGGTGACCGGGAGGGCGTCAACCCGCTGACCTGCGGTTCATCCGGCTCGGCGATGTTGTTTGGGACGAGATCGTTTCTCTACGTACATGCGCTCGTCGGCGGACTTCAGCACCTCGTCCGCCGTCATGCCGCAGTGCGCCCACCCGATGCCGAAGCTCGCGCCCACCCGGACGGACCGGCCCTCGGCCCGGATCGGTTGAATGATCTCGTTGCGCAGCCGTACGGCGAGGTCCTGGGCGTCGGCCCGGCCGAGGCCGTCGGCGAGGATCACGAACTCGTCGCCGCCGAGCCGGGCCACCGTGTCCCCGTCCCGGACGCCGTTGCTCAGCCGCCGGGCGACCTCGATGAGGACCGAGTCACCGGCGTTGTGCCCGAACCGGTCGTTGATCGACTTGAAGCCGTCGAGGTCGCAGAAGAGGACCGCGAGGCCCTTGGCGCCGTCGTCCCGGCCGTCCTCGGGGGCGACGGCGTGCACATGGTGGTCGTAGGCGTCGTACGCCTCGGCGCCCGGCGCGAAGTCGAAGCCGTGGCCGGCCGGGATGTCGTAGGCGGGGTGGCCGTAGGCCGCGTCCAGGGAGTCCGGGGCGCCGGCGTGCGCGGGGCGCCGGCACAGCCGGGCGGAGAGGCGCGCGCGCAGCTCGGCGGAGTTCGGCAGGCCGGTCAGCGAGTCGTGGGAGGCGCGGTGCGCTAGCTGGAGTTCGCGCCGCTTGCGCTCCTCTATGTCCTCCACGTGGGTGAGCAGGAAGCGCGGCCCGTCGGCGGCGTCCGCGACCACGCTGTTGCGCAGCGACACCCACACGTAGCTGCCGTCGCGGCGACCCAGGCGGAGTTCGGCGCGCCCGCCCTCGGCGGAGGTGCGCAGCAGGGTGCCGATGTCCTCGGGGTGGACGAGGTCGGCGAAGGAGTAGCGGCGCATCGCGGAGGCGGGGCGGCCGAGCAGCCGGCACAGCGCGTCGTTGGTGCGCAGGATGCGGCCGTGCTGGTCCCCGCCCATCTCGGCGATGGCCATGCCGGAGGGAGCGTATTCGAAGGCTTGTCGGAAGGATTCCTCGCTGGCGCGCAGGGCCTGCTGTTCGCGCTCCAGGCGGACCAGGGCGCGCTGCATGTTGGAGCGCAGGCGGGCGTTGCTGATCGCGATGGCGGCCTGGAAGGCGTACATCTGGAGGGCTTCGCGGCCCCAGGCGCCGGGACGGCGGCCGTTGCGCGGCCGGTCGACGGATATGACGCCGAGCAGTTCGCCGGAGGAGCCGCCCTGCGCGCCGGGGGTGTACATGGGGGCGAAGAGCCGGTCGGAGGGGTGCCACTCGTCCTCGAAGCGCGGTTCGGGGCCGTCGGTGTACCACTGGGGGACGTCGTCGTCGTCCAGCACCCAGCCCTCGGTGTGCGGTATGAAGATCAGGTCGCCCCAGTGTTCGCCCATGGTCAGCCGCCGCTCCCATGATTCGCGGGAGCCGACCCGGCCGGTGATCAGGGCCTCGGCGGCGGGGTTGCCGGAGAAGGCGGCGACCACCAGGTCGCCGTCGGGGCGGACGAGGTTGACGGCCGCCATCTCGTAGCCGAGGGCGTTGACGGCGCCGTCGGCGACGGTCTGCAGTGTGTCCGCCAGGCTTCGGGCCGTGTTGATCTCGGCCATGACCTGGTGCAGCTGTCGCAGGGACGCAAGACGGACATACGGCTCCGACTCGGTCTCCATGCTCGCCCTCCCCCCGAGACATCGCAGCGAATCAAGGGTTGCCTTCGGCGCTTCTCCCGCGTTGTCAGCGGTGGCTCTTGGTCATGCTGTACGCGGTTGTCCTTGCGGCTCCCCGCCACTGAATCACAGCGCGCTGCCCACTCGGTACACAGGGTCAACAATTCGCGCCTCTTGTGACTCAAGTCACAAGGAAACGTGAACAATTGAGTGCTGTTTCTCCGTTTGCCCTGTGTGACGCACGAAGACACACCGTGCGCGTCCGTTCACATCATGCACGTGCCGGACGTGCCGGCTGGTCCTCGCGACCTAGGTCCCGGTTCGGGCCAGGGCCCGATGCCCGCCGCACCGGGCGAAGACTAGCGTTTCCGGCGTGCTGAAGACTCCCTCCCCCACCGCCCCCCTGCCTTCCGGGCATGCTGAGGGGGTGAGCAACGACGAGTTCCGGGCCGCGATGTCCCGGCTGGCCGCGGGCGTGGTCCTGGTCACCGCGCAGGAACCGCCGCTGGACCCGGACGACCCCCAGGCACCGGGGGTGGAGGACGTCGGCATGACCGCCACCGCGTTCCTGTCGGTCTCCCTCGACCCGCCGCTGGTCCTGGTCAGCCTGCGCGAGGGCGCCCGCATGGACGACCTGCTCGCCGAACAGCCGCTGTGGGCGGTGTCGGTCCTCGCCGAGAGCCAGCGGCACATCGCCGGCCGCTTCGCCATGAAGGGCCGCATCAGCGACCGGCTCCTCTTCGAGGACATCCCCTACAGCCGCGGCGAGGTCACCGGCGCCCCGCTGGTCGGGGGCGCGCTGGCCACCCTGGAGTGCCGTACCGAACAGCGGGTGGCCGCCGGGGACCACACCCTGGTCATCGGCCGCGTCCTCACCGCGCGCGTGCCCAGCGCCGAGGGCGGCCCGCTGCTGTACTTCCGCGGCCGCTACCGCCAGCTGGGCTGAGCCGCGAAATTCCGTGGCCGCGGCGGGGCCGGTGTGCCTACGGTGCGCCGGTGACACCTCGCCTGGAAGTGGTGACCCCACGGAACTTCGAGACCGCCGTCGCCCTGCGCGTCCGCCCCGACCAGGAGCACGCCGTCGCACCGGTGGTGCGCTCGCTCGCCGAGGCGTACGTCCACCCGGACGGCGTCGCCTGGCCCCGGCTGATCACCGACGAGGGCCGGGCGGTCGGCTTCGTGATGGCCTTCTTCGGCATCGACTGGCACGGTGACGGCAGCCTGTACCGATCCGGGCTGTGGCGGCTGAACATCGCGGCCGGCGAACAGGGCCGGGGCTACGGCCGGTTCGCCGTGGACGCGGTGGCCACCGAGATCCGCCGCCGCGGCGGCACCCGTCTGTATGTCAGCTGGCACCCCGGCCCCGACGGCCCTGGGGCCTTCTACGCCCGCCTGGGCTTCCACCCGACCGGCGAGACCGCCGGGGATCAGGTGGTGGGCGTACTGGAACTGTGAGCTGCGGCGGAAGCGACGGCGGGCGAACCCGCTGCTGCCCCCGGTCACGACCCGACCGACCCCGCAGCCCCCGGTCACGACCCGACCGACCCCGCTACCAGTCGCGCCCCGATCGGCCCCGCTTCGTCTCCGCGCGTTGCTTCTTCTCGCGCAGCCGGCGTTCGTTGATGCCGCGCGGGACGCGGGTGGGCTTGCGGGGCTTGGGCGGGGGCGCGGTGGCCTCGGCGAGGAGCGCGGCGAGGCGTACGGCGGCGGCCTCCCGGTTGCGCCACTGCGAGCGGTGCTCGGAGGCCCGTACGGTCACCACCCCGTCCACGAGGCGGCCGGCCAGCCGGTGCAGCGCCCGCTCCTTCCACACGGGCGGCAGCGCCTCGGTGCGTGCGAGGTCGAAGCGCAGTTCCACCTGGGAGTCACTGGTGTTGACGTGCTGTCCGCCGGGCCCGGACGACCTGGAGAAACGCCACATCAGCTCGGCCTCGGGCAGCGAGACCGAGCCACGGATGAGATAGGGCCCGGACATACCCTCCATGTTCCCGGCCCGCCCCGGCGCGCGTCACCTGGATTTCCGGCCCCGGTCCGCCCCGCCGGGAACGCCCTGCTCCGGACTCCGTAAAAAAGGTAAAGCCTTCCGGAACCCACGGGGCCGTCCGCGTCGTTGTCCCGGGTGACGGTAGCTTCGTCCGCACAGCTCCGTCGGCACAGATGTGCGCAGATACGCACGGGTATCCAAGGAAGGGACTCCCAACATGGCTGTAAGCCTGTCCAAGGGTGGCAACGTCTCGCTCACCAAGGAGGCTCCGGGCCTGACCGCCGTCACCGTGGGCCTCGGCTGGGACGTCCGCACCACCACCGGCACGGACTTCGACCTGGACGCCTCCGCCATCGCGGTGAACACGCAGGGCAAGGTCTACTCGGACGCCCACTTCGTGTTCTTCAACAACAAGCAGACCCCGGACAACTCGATCGTCCACACGGGTGACAACCGCACGGGCGAGGGCGCCGGCGACGACGAGGCGATCAACGTCAACCTGGCCGCCCTCCCGGCCGACGTCGACAAGATCGTCTTCCCGGTGTCCATCTACGACGCCGAGAACCGCAGCCAGAACTTCGGCCAGGTCCGCAACGCCTACATCCGCATCGTGAACCAGGCCGGCGGCGCCGAGATCGCGCGCTACGACCTCTCCGAGGACGCGGCCACCGAGACGGCCATGATCTTCGGCGAGCTGTACCGCAACGGCGCGGAGTGGAAGTTCCGCGCGGTCGGCCAGGGCTACGCCTCGGGCCTGGTCGGCATCGCCCAGGACTTCGGCGTCAACGTCTGACGGTAGGCACACATCAGAAGACCCCCCGAGTCGCCTTTGGGGGGTCTTCTTCATGGGCGGACGAGACCGCCGTCGGGGAACCCGCCTGCCGATCGCGCCGGCGCTTCGGGGTCCACGTGGTCCCACTCGCACTTCCCGGGATGGCCTTTGTAGATCGTGCAGGACGATCCCAGGGGCGTCCTGGTCTTCAGGCAGACCTCGGCATCGACGACCCACTGCATGTCCGGGGCGTCGGACCAGCACAGGTACACATCCCTTTCGAGCTCCGAGCTTCGCAGCCACGTGGCGTGGAACTCGTGCTCTTCTTCACCCAGCACACACCGGAGGTCGTCCAGGAACGCCCAGTCGATTTCACCGTGGTCGGCGCAGGGCAGTCGTTGAGCCCACCGGAAGGTGTGATCCTTGATTGCGCAGGTGCTGGTGCAGCGGAAGGTCATCCCCGGACCACCCTCGCCTGCACACCGGCCTCGATGGTGAGCGCCAGTTCCTCGGCCGCCTCGACCCCGATGCACTGGACGGCAAGGAAGCCGCCCGCGGGGTCGATCAGCACGTCCACGATGGCGCCGGCCGCCATGATGGCCTTCTCCAGGTGGGCGCGTGCCCTAACTGTCCTTGGCGGGTGTTCCATTGATCGCCTCCTCCGGGTGCCGCTCGCGGAGGGTCAGCCCGTCCTTGAGGAGGTCGAGAAGGTTGCGGGCCTGCATCACGTTGCAGTCGCCGAGCCGGACCACCCAGCGGCGGTTCTCGGCGGGTGACAGCCGGGTGTGGAACTGCGGAAGCCTGATGCCGGCCTGCGCCAGCACCGCGTCCAGGGCGAAGGTGATCTCCCCGACCTCCAGTGTCTGCCGGATTCCGAGCTTGGGGATGCCTTCGTCACGGGGCCGCTCCGGGCCCTTCTCGCCGTCAACCAGAGCCGGTTCGTTCAGTCTTTCGGGCACGAATGTTCCTCTCCGTAGCACTGCGACTACCGGACGGGTTCAGCATGGGACCACGCCTGGGAACCGTTCAACGTGTTGGCAAGGAACGGAAGGTTGGTGAATGGCTGTTGAACCGCAAGGAGTTGAACCCCGACGCGTCTCCGCAAGCGGCGTACGGAGCACGTCTGCGCAGCCTGCGGGAAGCCCGCGGCTGGACGCAGGAGGACCTGGCCGCCCTGACGGAATATTCCAGTGTGCATATTTCGGCCGTGGAAACTGGTCGGAAGCCTCCGACCCTTCGCTTTTCGCGTAGCGCGGACAGAGCATTCGGCCTCACGGGAAGCGCAGATTCGTTCGAGCGCGAGTACCGAAAGATCCGGCACGGCAACCTGCTGGAGGGCTTCCCCGAGTACGTCAAGCACGAGGGCCGGGCGGCGGAAATCCGGCTGTACGAGATCGGGATCATCCCCGGCCTGCTCCAGACACCGGAGTACGCGCGTGTCCTGGCGGACAGTGCCGTACGCCGAGGGACGATCACGCCCGAACAGGCGGAGGAACGAGTCTCGTTCCTGGCGGAACGGCAAGCGGCCCTGGAACATCCCCGCCTCCCCACGATGCTGGTGGTGATGGATGAGAGCTGCATCCGCAGACAGGTCGGCGGACCGAAGGTCATGAGGGCCCAGCTCGACCGGTTGATGCAGTTCGCCGAGCTGCCGAACACCGTGCTTCAGATCGCTCCCTACGGGATGGGGGAGCGTCGGACGTTCGATCTCCCCATGAACTTACTGACCATGCCGGATCTGTCCGTGATCGCATACGCGGAATCACAGATGCGGGGACACCTGGAGCGCGAAACGGCGGCAGTGCTCCCTCTGTTGACGGCCTACCATCAGTTGCAGGCCGAAGCTCTGCCCCAGGCAGCATCGGTGGCCATGATCAAAGAGGCATGAAAGGGCACCCCGTGACGACCGAGTCCCCCCGCTGGTTCAAGTCCTCCTACAGCAACAACGGCGGCAACTGCATCGAGGTCGCCACCAACCTCGCTGCCACCCACAACACGGTCCCCGTCCGCGACTCCAAGAACACCGACGGCGCCGTCCTGAACTTCACCACCGGCACCTGGTCCTCGTTCATCGCGTACGCCGCCGCCCAGAGCGTCTGAAACCCCGCTCGCGACCGCCTCCTCCTTCCGCTGTAGTGGGAGGAGGCGCGCTCTCCACCGAAGCGGCATGAAAGGGCACCCCATGACGTCCGAGGCCCCCCGCTGGTTCAAGTCCTCCTACAGCGGCAACGGTGGCCAGTGCATCGAGGTCGCCATTAACCTCGCCGCCACCCACAACGTAGTCCCCGTCCGCGACTCCAAGAACACCGACGGCGCCGTACTGAACTTCACCACCGGCACCTGGTCCTCCTTCATCGCGTACGCCGCTGACCAGAGCGTCTGAATACACCCGCTCGGTACGCCTGTCGCGTCGGACGGGCCGAACGTGTGCGGGCCGTCCGCGTGACAGCCGTCCGTTCCTGGAATGTCGTCCCCGCCGCGCCGGTCCCGGCGGCGAAGCCTGTGGGACATGCATTTCATCGGAAACCGTGTGGCGGCTCTCCGGCCCAGACTGGGCCGGGCCGGGCTGGCCTGCGCACTCGTGGCGGGAATGGCCCCCGCCCTGCTCCTCGGCGTGGGAGCCGGCCAGGCCCAGGCCGCCCCGCTGCCGGGCGGGCTCGGCCCCTGCGTCCCGGGGGACTGCCCGGACCCCTTCCCGGGCATCAACAACGGCCCCTTCGCCGGCCGGGACAACGGCATCAACATCTTCGTCGGCGACGACTTCCTCGTCCGGGGCAGGGCCGCGGAGGCGGAGGGCCGGGTCGTCGTCCTGGACGACTTCGACATGGCCAAGGACACCGGCGGCAGCGCCGTCTACGACATCGGGATCGCCGGGGTCGGCTCGCGGGTGCCACCGCCCGACGGCGCGGACTTCCTGACCACCGGCGACGACATCACCGTCGCCCCCGGCCAGCGGCTGCTCGCCGAGGGCGGGGTCGTCCGGTACGGCGGCACGGTGACCGGCACGGTGGAGGGGACCCTCGTCCACGACCCGGACGCCGCACAGCCGTACCTGCCGCTGCGCGACCAGCTGACCGCCGCGAGCCAGTGCTACGCCCGCGTGGACGGGGCACCCCGGCCGGCCACCGGTACGGCGGTGAACCAGGGCTACCAGACGCTGTTCACGGGCGACGGCACTTCGGCGATCCAGGTGTTCAACGTCGACTTCGACCTGACCGGGCCCGGCGGAGGCCAGCAGGGGATCGCCTTCGCGAACATCCCGGACAACGCGACGATCCTGGTCAACATCGTCGGCGACAACCGGGTCATCAACACCTACAGCGGCGGTATCGACGACGCGACCGACCCGCTGAACGCCTACCGCGAACGCCTGCTGTGGAACTTCCCGGACGCCACCTCGGTGGACCTGATCGGCACGGGCCAGTTCCAGGGCAGTGTCCTGGTCGGTCAGCAGGCGTCCATGACCACGGTGTCGCTGCCCGGTATGAACGGCCGCTTCCTCACCACCGGTTCGCTCACGCACACCAGCCCGCAGACGGGCGTCGAGTTCCACTCGTACCCGTTCGACGGCGACCTGCCGGACTGCGGTGGCGAGCCGCAGCCGGTCACCGGCGAGGTCCGCGTCGTCAAGACCGACTCCGAGACCGGGGAGACGCTCACGGGCGCCAAGTTCGAGCTGTGGGAGGAGACCAACGGGACACCCGGCCTCCAGACCGCCGGCGCCGACCCCGACAGCCAGGTGGGCGGGGTGTGCACCACCGGCACCGACGGCCTCTGCGCGCGGACGGTGGAGACCGGCACGTACTACTGGCGCGAGACCGCGGCCCCCGACGGCTACGACCTCCCCGACCCCAACGTCTTCGGCCCCCTGACCCTCACCGAGACCAACGCCGACGACGGCGTCCAGACCACCGCCGAGAACACCCCCACCGAAGAACCCCAGCCCGTCACCGGCGAGGTCCGCGTCCTCAAGACCGACACCGAGACCGGGGAACCGCTGGAGGACGCCAAGTTCGAGCTGTGGGAGGAGACCAACGGCACCCCCGGCCTCCAGACCGCCGGCGCCGACCCCGACAGCCAGGTGGGCGGGGTGTGCACCACCGGCACCGACGGCCTCTGCGCGCGGACGGTGGAGACCGGCACGTACTACTGGCGCGAGACCGCGGCCCCCGACGGCTACGACCTCCCCGACCCCAACGTCTTCGGCCCCCTCGTACTGACCGAGGCCAATGCCGACGACGGCGTCCGGACCACCGCCGAGAACACCCCCACCGAAGAACCCCAGCCCGTCACCGGCGAGGTCCACGTCGACAAGACCGACGCCGAGACCGGAGAACCGCTGGAGGGCGCGGAATTCGAGCTGTGGGAGGAGACCAGCGGCACGCCCGGCCTCCAGACCGGCGGCGCCGACCCCGACACCCGGATCGGCGGCACCTGCACCACCGGCACGGACGGCGTGTGCGCGCGGACGGTCGCACCGGGCACCTACTACTGGCGTGAGACGGCGGCCCCCGAGGGCTACGACCTGCCGAACCCGAACGTCTTCGGCCCCCTGGTCCTGACCGAGGCCAACGCCGAGGACGGCGTCCGGGTCACCGCGGAGAACACCCGCACCGACGAACCCCAGCCCGTCACCGGCGAAGTCAGCGTCGAAAAGACCGACGCCCAGACCGGCGACCCCCTCGCCGGCGCCGTGTTCCAGCTCTGGCGGGAGACCAACGGCACCCCCGGCCTCCAGACCACCGGCACCAACCCCGACACCCAGGTCGGCGGCACCTGCACCACCGGCACAGCCGGCCTCTGCACCCGCACCGTCACACCCGGCACCTACTACTGGCGCGAGACGGCGGCCCCCAACGGCTACGACCTGCCGAACCCGAACGTCTTCGGCCCCCTGGTACTCACCGAGGCCAACGCCGAGGACGGCGTCCGGGTCACCGCCGAGAACACCCGCACCGAGGAGCCGGACACAGACGGCACCCTCAGGGTCGAGAAGACCGACGCCAAGAACGGCGAGCCCCTCGCGGGCGCGGTCTTCGAACTGTGGAAGGAGACCAACGCGGTGCCCGGCCTGCAGACCTCCGGCACCGGCCCCGACACCCGTATCGGCCAGAGCTGCACCACCGACGCCCGGGGCGACTGCACCTTCGACGACCTCCCGCTCGGCGAGTACTACGTGCGCGAGGTCGCTGTGCCCGAGGGCTACGAACTGCCCGAGGACCCGGTCAGCGGTCCGCACGAGCTGACCGAGGACAACGCCGAGGACGGCATCACCGTCCGGCTGAGCAACAGTCGCTGCGAGCCCGGCGACCACGGCCACGGCGACCACGACGGCTACGGGCACTCCGACGGCTACGGCGACTCCGGCACGGGCTGCGCGGCCCCGGACGGGGGCGGTGACTCCGGCAAGGAGTACGGAGACAAGTAGCGGCGCGTTCCAAGGCGCCCCCTCCGGATGCCGTGCGCCGGAGGGGGCGTTCTCCTGTCCGGCGCCCTACGACACCCGCGGGAAGCGGGCCTGGAGGGTCCAGATCACCGGGTTCTCCGCCAGGTCCTCGTGCATGTCGGAGAGGTCCGCCAGCAGGTCGTGCAGGAAGTCCCGGGCCTCCCGGCGCAGTTCGGCATGGGAGAAGGAGAGCGGGGGCTCCTCGGCCGGGGTCCAGTCGGAGGTGATGTCGACCCAGCCGAAACGGCGCTCGAACAGCATCCGGTCGGTGGACTCGGTGAAGTCCAGCTCCGCCCGCTGCGGCCGGGCGGCCCGGGAGCCCATCGGGTCCCGGTCCAGCAGCTCGACGATGTCGCACAGCGCCCACGCGAAGTCCAGCACCGGCACCCATCCCCAGGCTGTGGACAGCTCCCGGTCGGACTCGGTGTCCGCGAGATAGACGTCCCCGCAGAACAGGTCGTGCCGCAGCGCGTGCGCGTCCGCGCGCCGGTAGTCGGTCTGCGGCGGGTCCGGGAACCGGTTGGAGAGGGCATAGCCGATGTCGAGCACGGGGAGATGGTGTCACGCCGGTCCGCCCGGAACCGCTGTCGGCCCTCCCGGACACCCCCACGCCCACCTGGGACCACCCGCCGTACACCCCACGGCCCCGCTCCACCGGGCCCGTATAAAGGGAAGGCAAAGAACATCACGTACCGTTCCTGGCCGACACAGCGCTGAGCCAGGATTGAAGCGCACAAGGGCCGGCTGTCCCGCCCGACGGGGCAGTTGCCTCACCGTTCGGGATGAACCCCGGCTCACGCAGCGTGCCCGACCCCTCAGGGAGATGTCACATCGTGCCCACCGCCAGGAAGACCACCCGGAACCTGTTAGCCGTAGCGTTACTGACCGCGGGCCTCGCCGTCGCGACTCCGGTGAACGCCGCGCACGCCATGAACCAGACGCCTTGCACCAGTGACGACTTGTTGCACATCTGGGGCCACTACAGCCGTCCGATCATTGTCGGCCCTAACGGGCCCTTCGAATACTGCGCCGCCAACGCGGGAACCATGAGTCTCGGAGCCGGCGCCTGGGTGGACAAGATCTCCACCGGGAACAACGACATCCAGATGAACGACGCCAACGGCTCCACCGTCAAGATCAGCCGCTGGAACATCGTGACCTACCCCACCCGGCCGCCGAACATCACGTCCATTCAGATCTTCTGAGGCGCCGACACGGTCAGCGGCGGCACGCCCCACCCGCCGCGCCCCCCGCCCGCCTAAGATCACTGACATGTCCAGATCGGTACGCCTTGTCCCGGCCGTCGCGGCGCTGCTGGCCCTCGCCCTGACCGGCACCGCGTGCGACGCCGGTGTCCGGGGTGCCCCAGGCGGCTCCGGCGTGGGCGACCCGTACTTCCCGAAGGCCGGCAACGGCGGCTACGACATCGGGCACTACAGCCTCGCCCTGGACTACACCCCGGCCACCCGCCGGCTCACCGGCACCGCGGTCATCACCGCACGGGCCACCCGGGACCTGTCCGCGTTCGATCTCGACCTCGCCGGACTGCACGTCGACTCGGTCCGCGTGGAGGGCGAGAAGGCCCGCTGGAACCACACCGGGCAGGAACTCACCGTCCGCCCGCACACCGACCTCAGCGAGGGCGAGACCTTCCGCACGACCGTCCGCTACTCGGGCACCCCGCGCACCCTCACCGACCCCGACGGCTCGAAGGAGGGCTGGCTCCCCACCGCCGACGGCGCCCTCGCCCTCGGCGAACCCGTCGGCTCGATGGCCTGGTTCCCCGCCAACCACCACCCTTCCGACAAGGCGACCTACGACATCGCGGTCACCGTCCCCCAGGGCCTGAAGGCCGTCTCGAACGGCGAGCAGACGGACCAGACCACGAAGGGCGGCCGTACGACCTACCGCTGGCAGTCGGCCCAGCCCATGGCGAGCTACCTCGCCACCGTCGCCATCGGCCGCTACGACATCACCCGCACCACCGGCCCGCACGGCCTGCCGGTCGTCACCGCCGTCGGCCCCGGCCAGGCCGCGGCGAGCGCCGACGTGCTCGCGAAGATCCCGGAGATCCTGGACTGGGCGGAGTACAACTTCGGCCCGTACCCCTTCTCCTCCGCCGGCGCGATCGTGGCCGGCCCGCGTGATGCCGGTTACCCCCTGGAGACCCAGACCCGCCCCGTCTTCCCCGGCCCGCCCGACGTCTCCACGCTGGTGCACGAACTCGCCCACCAGTGGTACGGCGACTCGGTCGGTCCCGCGTCCTGGCGGGACATGTGGCTCAACGAGGGCTTCGCGACCTACGCGGAGTGGCTCTACGACGAGGACCACGACGGACCCACCGCCCAGGAGACCTTCACCAGCCTCTACGAGGACGGCCCCGACGACATCTGGGCCTTCCCGCCGGCCAGGCCCACGAGCGCCGCGCACATCTCCGACGCCCCCGTCTACCAGCGCGGCGCGATGGTCGTGCACAAGATCCGCCAGGCCGTCGGCGACGACGCCTTCTACGACATCGTCCAGGGCTGGGCCGCCGCCCACCGCCACGGCACCGCCGACACCGCCGACTTCGTCCGTTACGTGGAGAAGAAGGCCCCGGGGAAGGACTTCCGCACCCTCTGGAAGGACTGGCTGTACGGGGACGGCAAGCCCGCCCACGCCTGAGGCCCCGCCACGGCCGCCGTGCCTCAGTCCGTCACCCGTATGCCCAGCTCCGCCGCCAGCAGCGGGGCCAGGTCCAGCAGTTGGCCCGTGCCGATCACCGCACCGGACAGGCGGTCCAGGCCCCGGGCGATCTCCAGCGGCGCGGCGCCGCGCAGATCGACGTCCGCCAGCGTCGCGTTGCCGAAGTCGGCCCCCTTCAGGGCGCAGTCGGTGAACTCCACCCGCTCCAGCCGCGCCCCCGCGAAGTCCGGCTCGACCAGCACGCAGGACTCGAACACCACATCCTTCAGCCGGGCCTCGCGCAGATTCAGGAAGTCGATCTTCCCGCCCCGGACCACGACCCGCTCCAGCACCGCCCCGTGCATCTGGGTGCCGCCCAGCCGCGCGTCGACCAGCTCCACGTCGCGGAACGTGGCCTCCGCGAGCCCGGTGCCGACCCCGCGCAGGCCGGTCAGGACCGAGTCCAGCACCCGGGCTCTGCCCAGCGCCGTCTCGTCCAGCGCGCAGCCCGTCAGCGCGCAGTCCATGAACCGGGCGCCCCGCGCGTCCTGCCCGGCCAGGTCCAGGTCCCGGAACTTCAGCCCGTCGTAGTCCCCGTCCGGCTCCAGTACGCCGCCGTCAAAGGGGGCCAGGGCCGGCAACCGCAGCTCCGGCCGCCGCGCGCCCCGCACCGCCGTCCGGCCCCCGGGCCGGCCCTCCGTCGCTCGCCTCACCATGCCCCCATGCTGCACCCCGCCACTGACAATCGGCCTGACCTGCGAAATCTCCGGGATGTCACACACGGCGGGGCACCGGACGTCGTATCCCCGGAGGAGACGGACCGACCTCAGGAGACTCCATGCGCCACATCACCGTCATCGGCGGCGGCTTCGCCGGGCTCACCGCCGCGATCACCGCCGCCGAGGCCGGGGCCAAGGTCACCGTGTACGAGGCCCACCGCACCCTGGGCGGGCGGGCCCGGACGGCACCCGGGCCGTACCGCACCAACGAGGGGCCGCACGCGGTCTACTCCGGCGGCCCGCACTGGACCTGGCTGCGGCAGCGGGACCTGCTCGGCCCGCTCGCCCCGCTGCCGCCCCTGGAGGCCGCCCGGCTGCGGCTGCGCCACCACGGCGTGCTGCGCCGCACCCCGCCCTTCGCCATGCTCAAGCTCCTGCGGCCCCGGCTCGGCCCGGCCCCCGTCGACACCGACTTCCTGAGCTGGGCGACCGGGATCGCCGGTGAGGAGGGCGCCCGCGCGGCGGCCCATTACGCGGCCGTGGCCCTCTTCCACCACGCCCCGGGCAGCCTGTCCGCCGCCTTCGTCCAGGAGCGGCTGCGCCGGGCCGCCAAACTGCCGCCGGAGGCGCACTATCCGCGCGGCGGCTGGGGCGTGTTGATCGACCGGATGGCCGCGCGGGCGTGGAACATGGGCGTGCGGATCGAGACGGGGGCCCGTGTGGACACCCTGCCCGAGCACACTCCGGTCGTCGTCGCCACCGCCCTGCCCGCCGCCCGGCGACTGCTCCGCGACGACTCGCTGACCTGGCCGGGCGGCCGTACCGTCCTCGTCGACCTCGCCGTACGCACCCGGCGCGGGGACGCCTTCGCCGTCTCCGACCTGGACGCGCCGGGCTGGATCGAGCGGTTCACCGCGCAGGACCCGTCCCTCGCCCCGGCCGGGGAGCAGCTGGTCCAGGGTCAGTTCCCGGTCGGGCCGGGCGAGTCGCGGGCCGACGGTGTGGCCCGCGCCGAGCACCTGCTCGACCTGGGGTTCCCGGGCTGGCGGGAGCGGTTGACCTGGCGGCGGGAGGCCGTGGCGGACGGCCGTACCGGGGCCGTGGACCTGCCGGGCCGCAGCTGGCGGGACCGGCCGGCCGTGGACCGCGGCGACGGGGTGTACCTCGTGGGCGACCAGGTGGCGGCCCCGGGCGTGCTCGCGGAGGTGTCCTTCACCAGCGCGGTCACCGCCGTGTCACTGATCCTGGGCCGCCCCGCCCTCAGCCGTATGCGGGCCTGACCCACCGGGCCGAAGCCGCCGGGCAGGAGCCACCGGGCCGAAGCCCCGGGCAGGAGCCACCGGGCCGAAGCCGCCAGGAGCCGCCGGACGCGAGGACCGTCACCGGCCTCGTCGCCGTCGTTCGCGCCGCACCCCGGCGGTCCGCCGGCGGCCCGGTCACCGGCCAGGACGATGGCGGCCCGGTCACCGACCCGGGTCAGTGGCGGCCCGCCACCCGGTCCGCCAGGCGGGCCAGCCGCGAGGACCGGGTGTCCGGGTAACGGCGTTCGCGCCGGTCGGCCGCGCGGTAGGTGGCGTACATGCCCTGCACGCCCAGCCAGCGGAACGGTTCCGGCTCCCACTTGCGGACCCGGTGGCCCACCCAGGGCAGCTCCGTCAGCTCGGTCCGCCCGCCCTGCCCGGAGTCCTGCCGGACCAGGTCGCGCAGGGTGCGGGCGGCCAGGTTGGCGGTGGCCACGCCGGAACCGACGTAGCCGCCCGCCCAGCCGAGCCCGGTCGAGCGGTCCAGCGTCACGGTGGCGCACCAGTCGCGCGGCACGCCGAGCACCCCCGACCAGGCGTGCTCGATCCGCACGCCCGCCAGGGACGGGAAGAAGCGGGTCAGGATCTCGCGCAGCGCCGCGACGGTCGCCTCCTGCGTGCGGCCGTCGTTGTCGGTGCGCGAGCCGAAGCGGTACGGCACCCCGCGCCCGCCGAGCGCGATCCGGCCGTCGGCGGTGCGCTGCGCGTACATGTAGGCGTGCGCCATGTCGCCGAGGGTCTCGCGGCCCGCCCAGCCGATCGCCGCCCACTGCTCCTCGGTCAGCGGCTCGGTCGCGATCATCGAGGAGTTCATCGGCAGCCAGGTCCGCCGCTGGCCCTTGAGGGCGGCGGTGAAACCCTCGGTGCAGCGCAGGACGTAGGGCGCGCGGACCGTGCCGTAGGGGGTGACCGCGTGCTTCGGGCGGATCTCCGTCACCGGCGTCGACTCGTGGATGGTCACCCCGAGCGCCTCCACGGCCGCCGCGAGCCCCTTCACCAGCTTCACCGGGTGCAGCCGGGCGCCGTGCGGGGTCCAGGTGGAGCCGACCGCGTCCGCGACCCGGATGCGCTCGGCGGTCTCCCGGGCGCCGTACAGCTCCCGGTCCGTCTCGCCGTAGGACAGTTCGTGCGCGTGGAACGCCTTCAGCCGCGCCAACTGCGCCGGGGTGGTGGCCACTTCCAGGACACCGCCGTGATGGATGTCGGCGTCGATGCCCTCCGCGCGGGCGACCGCGACCACCTCGGCGACCGTGTCGTTCATCGCCTTCTGCAACCGGACGGCGGCCTCGTGGCCGTGCAGCCGGGCGTACCGGTCCCGGCCCGCGATGCCGTTGTACAGCCAGCCGCCGTTGCGGCCGGAGGCCCCGTACCCGCAGAACTTCTGCTCCAGCACGGTGATCCGCAGGAAGGGCGCCGCCTTCTTCAGGTAGTACGCCGTCCACAGGCCGGTGTAGCCGCCGCCGACGATGACGACGTCCGCGGACGCGTCCCCGGTCAGCGGCTCGCGCACCGCCGGAAGCCCGTCGTCCGCGTACCAGAAGGAGACGCCGCCGTTGACGGCACTGCTTGCCGAGCTGTTCATGGCCGGGACGTTAACCCCTGAGCCCGGCCGGTGTCTCCTTCGGATTCCATGCTTTTCCCCGCCCCCTGACCAGCGGATAGCAGGCCAGACCGGACAGCGCCGCGAGGAGGTGGCCGACGTCCGTGACGGTCGGTCCGGCGGCCAGCGGCAGCGTGAACACGGCGAGCACGGCGGCCAGATACCCGTACCGCCAGGGTGCCGCGATCCGGTAGCCGAGCACCGCGATCACCCCGGCCAGCGCGTAACTCACCCCGATGTCCAAGGTGTCGACGGCCGAGAGCGGGGCCCGGCCCGTGCGGATCGCCGCCAGCAGCAGCGCCTCGCTCGCCAGCGACGCCGGCACATGGGCCAGCGCGCACACCGCCAGCCAGCGGGCCGTGCCCAGCCAGCGCTCGGCCGGCGCGTGGAACACCGTGTACAGGAAGGCGTACGGCAGCCAGTGCCCGCTCTCGATCCACATCGCGCTGGCCACCAGCACCCGCACGGGGTCGCGCGACAGCTCGTGCAGGTTCGTCGACCGGTGCCGCAGGAAGTTCTCCTCGAACTCGGGCGGCATGGAGTGCAGCGCGACGGTCGTGACGAACAGGACCGCCAGCCACACGTGGGTGCCGGGAGCACCACGGAGGTACGCCCGCACCCCGCTCAGGCCCCGGTTAATTCGCATGAGCCGATTGACGCACGCCGGTATCGTCCGGGTCGTGATCGACATCCCCGGGGAACTGGCCGAGGCACAGGAGATGTACAACGGGGCGGCGGGCAAGGCGTTCATCGCCGCGCTGCCGGACCTCGCGGCACAGTTCCTGGACCGCTGGGGGCTCCGGCTCGACGGGCCCTCGATGAACGGCGTCAGCGCCCTGGTGCTGCCGGTGGTCCGCGCCGACGGCGTCCGCGCGGTCCTCAAGCTCCAGCTGCTCGACGAGGAGAGCGAGGGCGAGCCGGTCGCGCTGCGCGCCTGGGACGGCGACGGGGCCGTACGGCTCCTCGACCACGACCCGGCCACCGGCACCATGCTCCTGGAGCGCCTGGACGAGAACCGGATGCTGGCGCACCTCGCCGACACCCGCGAAGCGGTCCTGGTCATCGCCCGGCTGCTGGACCGTCTGACGTCCTTCCCGGCCCCGCCCGGCCTGCGCCGCCTCGGCGACATCACCGTGCGCATGCTGGAGCGCACCCCCTGGGCGCTGGCCCGCATCCCCGACCCCGAGGCCCGCCGGCTCGTCGCCGACTGCGCCGCCGCCGTCCGCGAGGTCGCCGACGAGCCCGGCGGCCGGCTGCTGCACTGGGACCTGCACGACGAGAACGTGCTGGCGGCCGAGCGCGCCGACTGGCTCGCCATCGACCCCAAGCCGCTGGCCGGCGACCCCGGCTTCGAGCTGTGGCCCGCCCTGCACAACCGGTTCGACGCGGCCGAGGTCCGCTGGCGCTTCGACGCGATGACCGACGTCCTCGGCCTGGACCGGGACCGGGCCCGCGCCTGGACCTACGGCCGGCTGCTGCAGAACGCCCTGTGGGACGTGGAGGACGCCCGCCCCATCGAGCCCCACCAGCTGGAGATCGCCCGCCTGCTGGCCTGAGAAGGCCCGGACGGGAGTGCGTCCCGCCCGGGCGTGCCGGAGCTCCCGGCGGTGGCCCGGACACCTCGGACAGGCGCTGCCCCGCGCATCAGGACGCATGAGGCCGCTCAAGTCCCTGGAGGAGGAGGGCGATCAGGCGCCGGGGGTCGTAGCGGGGGTCGTCGTCGCGTCCGACGCAGAGGTTGCCGATGCCGCGCATCAGCTCGTACGGCTGCGTGCCGGGCCGGATCTCGCCGGACTCGACCGCGGCGTCGAGCAGTTGGGCGCAGACGGGCAGCAGGCGGTCGAGGAAGTAGGCGTGCAGCGCGGCGAAGCGGTCGTTGTCGGACTGCAGGGCGTCGGCGAGTCCGTGCTTGGTGACCAGGAAGTCGACGAAGAGGTCGATCCACTGGCGCAGTGCTTCGAGCGGTGAGCCGGCACTGGCCAGCAGGTCCGGGCCGGCCTCGGCGCACGCCTCGATCTGGTGGTGGTAGACGGCTGTGACGAGGTCCGCCCGGGTCGGGAAGTGGCGGTAGATCGTGGCCATCCCGACGCCCGCCCGTGCCGCGATCCGGCGGATCGGCGCGTCGACGCCGGAGGTGACGAACACCTCGGCGGCGGCGGCGAGCACCGTCTGCCGGTTGCGCCGGGCGTCGGCCCGCTTGCCCCGGGACGGCGAGTCCCCTGCCGGGCTCTCGGTGGCCATCACGTGGTCCTTCCCTATCGATTGACAAAGCGGAGCAACGCTCCGAATACTAAATGGAGCAGTGTTCCGTTTCAGGTTAGCCGAAACGGGACGCTCCTGTCCGCCATGCCCGCCGCCGGTCGGACGAGACCGGCGGGCGGCATGCGCCACCGAAAGGGAACCCACATCGTGAGCACGGCCACCGCCACCAGCCCCGACGCCTTGGGCGCGCCCGTCCCGGTCCTGTCCTTCAGCCCCGTAGTCCTCCCCGTGCCCGGACGTCCCGTGGACCTCGAAGTGCGGGTCTCCGCACCCGCGACCGGAACCGGCCTCCCCGTCATCCTCCTCTCCCACGGACACGGCCCCTCGAACAACCTCTCCTCCCTCAACGGCTACGCCCCGCTCGCCAACTTCTGGGCCGCGCACGGATTCGTCGTCATCCAGCCGACCCACCTCACCTCCCGGACACTGAGCCACCTGGTCGCCGACGCACCCGGCGCACCCGACTTCTGGCGCTCCCGCGCCGAGGACATGACCCACATCCTCGACCGGCTCGACGTCATAGAGCGCACCGTGCCCCAGCTCGCGGGACGGATCGACCCCGCCAAGGTCGCCGTCGCCGGACACTCGCTCGGCGGCTTCACCGCAGCCCTCCTGCTGGGCGCCGGGCTCAACGACCCCGGCACCGGCAGCCTGGTGCACCTCGTCGAGCCCCGGATCAAGGCAGGCGTCCTGCTCGCCGCGCCCGGCAGAGGCGGCGAAGTCCTCAACGGACCGATGGCCGAGCAGTGGCCGATCATCGGGGCCGTCGACTTCTCCACCATGACCGCGCCCACGCTGGTCGTCGCCGGCGACAAGGACGATTCCCGGCACTTCACGGACATGGGGCCGGACTGGCACGCCGACCCCTACACCCTCGCCCCCGGCCCCAAGACCCTGCTCACCCTGTTCGACGCGGAACACGGACTCGGCGGGATCGCCGGATACGACGCCGCCGAGACCACGGACGAGAACCCCGGGCGCGTCGCCGCCCTCGCCCGGCTCACCGCGGCCTACCTCAGCACCCGGCTCCACCCCGGCACCGCCGCGTGGCCGACCGCGTGCGAGGCACTGACCACCGGGCCCGACCCGGTAGGACGCGTCGAGTCCAAGTAGGCCGCCACGCGAAACGGCCCCGGACAAGGAGTCCGAGGCCGGGTGAACCGCCTCTCCGAGGGAGAAACCTCAGGTGAGAGGGTGTACGAAGAGCCCCCTGTCGGATTCGAACCGACGACCTTCGCTTTACAAGAGCGGCGCTCTGACCAGCTGAGCTAAGGAGGCGCGCACCTGGGTGCTCGTGCAGTGTACCCAGGTCTGACGGTGGGCCTGTCGAAAATTTCCGCGAAGTTCACCGGGGCCGGGGTACTGACACGGCCGGTGATCGCCAGGTAGCGTCTCGGTCCAGTTCACCCCGGTGGACTACGCCAACCACCTTCCTACAACGGATCGTCCGGCACGTTCCTGCCGGTAGAAGGGGGCCCATTCACCATGGCCACAGTCACGTTCGACAAGGCGACCCGGATCTACCCGGGTGCCGACAAACCCGCCGTCGACGCGCTCGAGATCGCGATCGAGGACGGCGAGTTCCTCGTCCTGGTCGGCCCGTCCGGTTGCGGCAAGTCCACCTCCCTGCGGATGCTCGCGGGCCTGGAGGACGTCAACGGCGGCGCCATCCGCATCGGCGACCGCGACGTCACGCACCTGCCGCCCAAGGACCGGGACATCGCCATGGTGTTCCAGAACTACGCCCTCTACCCGCACATGACGGTCGCCGACAACATGGGCTTCGCGCTCAAGATCGCCGGCGTGCCGAAGGCGGAGATCCGGCAGAAGGTCGAGGAGGCCGCGAAGATCCTCGACCTGACCCAGTACCTGGACCGCAAGCCGAAGGCGCTCTCCGGCGGTCAGCGCCAGCGTGTCGCCATGGGCCGCGCGATCGTGCGCGAACCCCAGGTCTTCCTCATGGACGAGCCGCTGTCCAACCTGGACGCCAAGCTGCGCGTCTCCACCCGTACGCAGATCGCCTCGCTCCAGCGCCGGCTCGGCATCACCACCGTCTACGTCACCCACGACCAGGTCGAGGCCATGACGATGGGCGACCGGGTGGCGGTCCTCAAGGACGGTCTGCTCCAGCAGGTCGACTCGCCGCGGAACATGTACGACAAGCCCGCGAACCTCTTCGTCGCCGGCTTCATCGGCTCCCCCGCCATGAACCTGGTCGAGGTCCCGATCACCGACGGCGGCGTGAAGTTCGGCAACAGCGTCGTCCCGGTCAACCGGGAGGCCCTGACGGCCGCCGCCGACAAGGGCGACCGCACGGTCACCGTCGGCGTCCGTCCCGAGCACTTCGACGTGGTCGAGCTGAACGGCGGCGCCGCCGCGTCCCTGTCGAAGGACACCGCCGACGCCCCGGCCGGCCTCGCCGTGTCGGTCAACGTCGTCGAGGAGCTCGGCGCCGACGGCTATGTGTACGGCTCCGCGGAGGTCGGCGGCGAGGTCAAGGACCTGGTCGTCCGCGTCAACGGCCGGCAGATCCCGGACAAGGGCTCCACGCTGCACGTCGTGCCGCGGCCGGGCGAGATCCACGTGTTCTCCACGTCCACCGGCGAGCGGCTGTCCGACTGACGGCCCAGAGCACCGGGAGAGCCCCGCACGCCGAGAGCGTGCGGGGCTCTTCCCGTGGGGCGCCCCCGGCGGTCTCCGACGGGTGGATCGTCAACCCGTTACCCGGAAATCCCCGCCTTCTCATCCCCCAAAGGGGTGACGCAGTGTCTCCTCGTCATTACCGGGCGCTACCCTCACACGCGTGAAGCACTCCACCACCCCACAGACGCGACGCGGCCACCGGGGCGGCCCTGCCCGCCGGATCGGCCGCACTCTCGCCCTCGTCCTGCCCGTCTTCATGGTGCTCTCCGGGACCCTCGCGGTCACCCGGGTCAACTGGACGGGCAGCCCCACCGACTCGGTGCTGGCCGCCTCCGACGTGACGTCGGCGGCGGTTCCCGCCCGGACGGCCGCCCGCGCGCCCGAGGACGTGCTCCGCGAGCAGCTCATGAGCGAACTCCAGCACAAGGACCCCGGCGCGGTGCTCACCCACCTCCAGCGGGCCGTCAACGGACGCCCCTCGCTCGCCCGGCACTGCTCCTCCATCGCCCGCGCCCTCGGCACGGCCGCCGTGCGCATCTACGGCGCCTCGCGCGCCCAGTCCTACGCCCGCCCCGTGTGCGACACGTCCTTCGCCACGGGCGTCCTGGCAGCACACAGCTGACGCGGGCCACCGCGCGTACCCGCGCGCACGACCAGACCCACCCCACCGACGCGATCGGCCGGCGGCGGCTCCGCGCGAGCCGTTGCCGCCGTCACACCGCGCCGGGGCGCCACGTACAGTGCGGTCATGACCCATCCGAGCGCCGCGTCGCGCCCCACTCAAGCCGTGGTCCTGGCCGGTGGCCAGGGCTCGCGGCTGCGTCCGTACACCGACGACCGGCCCAAGCCGATGGTCGAGATCCCCGGCACCGGCACGCCGATCATCGGCCACCAGCTCACCTGGCTCGCCGAGGAGGGTGTCACGGACGTGGTCGTCTCGTGCGGCCACCTCGCCGACGTCCTGCAGAAGTGGCTGGAGTCGGCCGACCTGCCCGTCTCTGTCACCACCGTCGTGGAGAGCGAGCCCCTCGGCCGCGGCGGCGGCCTGCGCTACGCCGCCGCGCACCTGCCCCACCCCGACCGGCCCTGGTACGCCACCAACGGTGACATCTGGACCCGGTTCTCGCTGCGGGACATGGCCGACTTCCACACCGAGCGGGACGCCGTCGCCACCCTCGCGCTGGCCCGGCCGCGCATTCCCTGGGGCGCGGTGCAGACCGACGGGTTCGGGCACATCACCGACTTCATCGAGGCACCGCCGTCCACGTTCGAGATCAACGCGGGCGTGTACGTGTTCTCCCCCGAGTTCGCCGCGCTGCTGCCGGAGCGCGGGGATCACGAGCGCACGACCTTCCCCCGCCTGGCCCGGGAACACAAGCTGGCCGGGTTCCCCATCCCGCAGGGGGCGTACTGGCGGGCCATCGACACGGCGAAGGACCTGACCGAGGCGGCCAAGGAACTGGCGGCCCTGAGCCGGTAAAGACCCCGTACGACCGACCTGTAGACCCTCGTACGAGGCGAAACCTGTAAACCCTCGTACGGCGAAACAGGTGACCCGTACGGCGAAGGGGCCCTGTACCTCCCCGGTACAGGGCCCCTTCGCCGTCTTCGTCAGCCCAGCAGGCCGCCCACCAGGCCCGGCTGGCCGGTGGCCGTGCTGCCGCCGCCGTCCGACGTGCTGCCGGTGGTGCCGCCGCCGGTCGACGCCGTGCCGCCGGTGCCGGTCGTACCGCCCGTGCCGGTCGGGCCCGCCGTGGTGCTGGGGACGCCGCCCGTCGGCACGGACCGGCGGGGCGGGACCTGGCCCGTGGTGCCGGTGGTCTGGGTCGGGGCCGCGGTGGTCGCGTCTACGGGGGCGCGGCTGGTGCCGGGCGGGGTCGCCGCTCCGGACGGGCTCGTGCCGGCCGTGGCGCCCTCCGTCGGCGCGGCGGAGGGCGTCGCCGTCTCCTTGTGCCGCTTGCCGGGCTCCTGCGGGAGCGGGGAGCCGGGCAGGTGGTTGCGGGGGGCCTCGCCGGGGCCGGGGACGACCACGCGCCCGGAGTCGCGGACCGCGCCGCCCAGCAGGGAGCCGATCAGCAGGGTCAGGCCGACGGTGACGGCCGTGATCAGCGCACCCCGGCGCAGCACGTAGCGGCGCAGCTCCCAGATGTCGGAGCGCGGCCCGAGCCGCCGCCAGGCGCTGCCCGCGAGCCTGCCGTCCACGGAGTACACCGGGGCACCGGCGATGATCAGCGGGGACCAGGCGGCCAGGTAGATGATGTCCGGGGCGTCGTAGGCCGGGACCGTCTTCCAGCTCACCGTGACGATCAGGGCGGCCGAGAGCAGCGCGCCGACGACCGCGGCCACGCGCTGCCAGCAGCCCAGGATGGTCAGGACGCCGACGACGACCTGGAGGAAGGCGATGACCAGGCCGGAGCCGACCGGGTGCTGGAGGGCGAACTGGCGCAGCGGCTCGGCCACGTCCCACGGGTGCAGGGTGTTGAGCCACTTCACCATGGAGCCGCGCTCGCCGCCGTCGAAGTAGACGGGGTCGCACAGCTTGCCCATGCCGGCGTAGATGGAGATGAAGCCCAGGAAGATCCGCAGCGGGAGCAGGACCACGCCCAGGTTCATCCGGCGGCCGGGGTAGTAGGCGTGCCGGGACGGGTCGTCGCCCTGGCGGCGGGAGCGGCGCGGATCGTCCGCGTCCTCGTCGTAGCCGGGGTCCGCCGGGTACGTCCCGTACGGCCCGGTGTCGGCACCGGGGTCGTCCGGCGGGTCGTAGGCGCCGGTGACCGTGCGCATGTGCGGCAGCAGACGGGTGGCGCCGGCGTCGTCGGGAGCGGTGCGCTGGTGGCCCACGACCGGGGTCTCGACGGTCTGGTCGAGTTCGGCGTAGGTGTCGGCGTAGCCGGTCTGGACGCGCGGGATGACCTGGGTGGCGCCGGCCTCGGGCTCGTCGGCGTGGCGGACGCTGCTGCCCCGCACGGCCTGGAGCAGCCGGTGGGCGCCGGTGTCGTCGGGGGCCGACCGGCCGCTCCAGACGACGGGGCGGCGGCGGCCGGCGGCGTCGGCCGCCCGGCCCGCCGTGCCCAGGACCGGCTTGCGGGCGGTCTCCTGGCCGGTGGCGTGCAGATGCCGGGTGATCCGGGGGGACTGGGTGCCCTTCGCCGACGCGCCCAACTGCACGCGGAAGCTGGCGTGATTGACGATGACCTGCGCCGGATCGCTCGGCACCTTCACCATGCTCAGCGCGGGAGCGTCGTCGAAGCCCGACGAGCGGTCCCCCGTGGGTGTGCGGGGTGTTCTGGTGTCCACACTCATCTAACCGAGTGACGTGGTGTTAGGACACTGCTTTGACCGCCCGGATGTGTCCGGACCCCGTCAAAGCCGCGCCCAACGCCGTACGGCCACCCGAATCACCCCGCGAGGGTGAGGCCCTGGACGGGTGTTCAGCCCGCCCGGGCCGTGGGTCAGCTCCGCCTGCGCGCGGCCTCGTAGAGCACGATCCCGGCCGCCACGCCCGCGTTGAGCGACTCCGCGCCGCCCGGCATCGGGATGCGCACCCGGAAGTCGCAGGTCTCGCCGACCAGGCGGGACAGGCCCTTGCCCTCGCTGCCGACCACGATGGCCACCGGGCCGGCGAGGGCCTCCAGGTCGCCGAGTTCGACCTCGCCGTCCGCCGCCAGGCCGACCACCGTGAGACCGGCCTTCTTGTAGGCCTCCAGGGTCCGGGTGAGGTTGGTGGCACGGGCGACCGGCGTCCGGGCCGCCGTACCGGCGGAGGTCTTCCAGGCGCCCGCGGTCATGCCGGCCGAGCGGCGCTCGGGGACGACCACGCCGTGGCCGCCGAAGGCGGAGACCGAGCGGACGACGGCACCGAGGTTGCGCGGGTCGGTGACCCCGTCCAGGGCGACCACCAGCGGGTCCTCGCCCTCCTCGGCGGCGGCGTCGAGCAGGTCCTCCGGGTGCGCGTACTCGTACGGCGGGACCTGGAGGACCAGGCCCTGGTGGTTGAGGCCGTTGGTCATGCGGTCCAGCTCGGGGCGCGGGGCCTCCATGAGGTTGATGCCGCCGCGCTCGGCGGCGAGCTGGAGGGCCTCGCGGACGCGCTCGTCGTTGTCGATGAACTGCTGGACGTAGAGCGTGGAGGCGGGGACGCCCTCGCGGAGCGCCTCCACCACCGGGTTGCGGCCGACGACCAGTTCGGAGGTCGACCGGCCGGCGCCCCGGCGCTGCGGCGTGCGGCCCTGCGCGCGGCGGGCCTTGGCCGCGGCGGCGCGCTGCTTGGCGTGTCCCTTGCGCATCTCGGCGGGCGGGGTCGGGCCCTTCCCCTCCAGGCCCCGGCGCCGCTTGCCGCCGCTGCCGACCTGCGCGCCCTTCTTGCCGGACATGCGGCGGTTGTTCGCGGCCATGAGTTACCTGTCTCCGTGAGGCGTCGTACGTACGTCTTATGCAGTGTGCCGCCCGGAGGGCCGGGCGGCACAGTCGATCAGTCGCGGGTCAGCGCGCGCCGAGGCTCCAGCGCGGGCCCTGCGGGCTGTCCTCGATGACCAGCCCGGACTCCTTGAGCTGGTCGCGGATGGCGTCGGCGGTGGCCCAGTCCTTGCGGGCACGGGCGGACTCGCGCTGGTCGAGGACCAGGCGGACGAGGCTGTCGACCACGCCCTGGAGGTCCTCGCCCCGGTCGCCGCTCTCGCCGGCCCAGTGGGCGTCGAGCGGGTCGAGTCCGAGCACGCCGAGCATGGCCCGCACCTCGGCGAGCCGGGCGACGGCGGCGTCCTTGTCGTCGGCGGCGAGGGCGCTGTTGCCCTGCCGGACGGTGGTGTGCACGACGGCGAGGGCCTGCGGGACGCCCAGGTCGTCGTCCATCGCCTCGGCGAAGGCGGGCGGGACCTCGGCGGCCGGCTCGACGGTCTTGCCGGCCAGCTCGGTCACCCGCTGGACGAATCCCTCGATCCGCGCGAACGCGGACTCGGCCTCACGCAGGGACTCCTCGCTGTACTCGATCATCGAGCGGTAGTGCGGGGTGCCCAGGTAGTAGCGCAGCACGATCGGGCGCCACTGCTTGACCATCTCGCTGACCAGGACGCTGTTGCCGAGCGACTTGGACATCTTGTCGCCGGCCATGGTGACCCAGGCGTTGTGCACCCAGTACCGGGCGAACTCGTCGCCGTAGGCCTTGGCCTGGGCGATCTCGTTCTCGTGGTGCGGGAAGATCAGGTCGAGGCCGCCGCCGTGGATGTCGAAGGCGCTGCCCAGGTACTTGTGGGCCATCGCCGAGCACTCCAGGTGCCAGCCGGGGCGGCCCGGTCCCCACGGGGTCGGCCAGCTCGGCTCGCCGGGCTTGACCGCCTTCCACAGGGCGAAGTCGCGCGGGTCCCGCTTGCCGGTCTCGCCCTCGCCGGACGGCTGGAGCAGGTTGTCCAGCTCCTGCCGGGACAGCTCCAGATAGCGGGGGAAGGAGCGGACGTCGAAGTAGACGTTGCCGTCGGCCGCGTAGGCGTGCCCGCGGTCGATCAGGCCCCGCATCATCTCGGTCATCTCGGTGATGTGGCCGGTGGCGCGGGGCTCGTAGGTCGGCGGGAGGCAGCCGAGGGCGGTGTAGCCCTCGTTGAACGCGCGCTCGTTCTCGTACCCGATCGACCACCAGGGCCGGTTCTGCTCGTGGCTCTTGGTGATGATCTTGTCGTCGATGTCGGTGACGTTGCGGATGAACGTCACCTCGTAGCCGCGGTAGGCGAACCAGCGGCGCATGATGTCGAAGTTGAGGCCCGAGCGGATGTGGCCGATGTGGGGGGCCGCCTGCACGGTGGCGCCACACAGGTAGATCGAGACACAGCCCGGCTTGAGCGGGGTGAAGTCACGGATCTGCCGGGCGCTGGTGTCGTACAGGCGAATCGTCACCACTCCAGAGTAGTGGGCGCGAGAGAGTGCCTCACGCCCTTCTCCAAGGTGCCGGGCCCCCAGAGGCGAAGGTGCCGGACCCTCAGAGGCGTCCGACGACCTTGCTCGGCGTGATCCGTACGACGACCCGCTGAGCGTCGTTCTTCGAGTCCGGGTTGAACTCCGCGTACTTCTTGCCCGTGTACTTCAGGCTCAGTTCGTCGATGAGTTCCGCGCCGCCCTCGGTGGTCAGCGTGGCGGTGCCGCGGATCTCGGCGTACGTATAGGGCGCGTCGAAGGGCTGGAGCAGGACCGACACCCGGGGGTCACGGCGCAGGTTCCGCTCCTTGCGGCGGCCGACCGTCGTGGAGATGAGGATGTCGTCACCGTCCCGCGCCACCCAGACCGGGGACAGCTGTGGGCTTCCGTCGGGCTGGACGGTGCCGACGATGACGAACACCGGGCCGTCCAGCAGAGCCTTGAGATCGTCGGACAGAACCGCGGACATGCGAACCTCCGGAGGAGCGGGATCCCTTTCGATCACTCTTCGCATACCCTCGCACGCCCGCGGCTCATCCGCACCCGGCTGGCCAGACTCCCGTCCTCAGCGAGCGGTGCGCACCACCAGGGCCGTCGCCACCGCCATCAGCCCCTCCTCGCGTCCGGGGAAGCCCAGGCCGTCGGTGGTGGCGCCGGAGACCGACACCGGGGCGCCGGCCGCCTCGGAGAGGATCTTCTGGGCCTCGTCGCGGCGCTTGCCGATCTTCGGGCGGGGTCCGATCACCTGCACGGCGACGTTGCCGATGGCGAAGCCGGCCGCGCGGACGATCCGGGCGGCCTCGGTGAGCAGCGTGACGCCGGAGGCGCCGGACCACTCGGGGCGGCCGGTGCCGAAGTGCTGTCCCAGGTCACCGAGCCCGGCGGCGGAGAACAGCGCGTTGCAGGCGGCGTGGGCGACCACGTCGGCGTCGGAGTGGCCGGCCAGCCCCGGGCCCTCGTCCTCCCACTTCAGGCCGGCGCACCACAGTTCGCGGCCCTCCTCGAAGGCGTGGATGTCGGTGCCGATGCCGACCTGGGGAAGCGGCGGTGCCTCAGAAGCCATCGGTGAGCCTCCTGCGGGCGAGTACGGCCTCGGCGAGGACCAGGTCCAGCGGGCGGGTGACCTTGAAGGCCTCCTCGTGACCGGGGACGGCCACGACGGTGAGCCCCAGCTGCTCGACCATGCTCGCGTCGTCGGTGACGTTCTCGGTGACGGTCTCGTGGGCGCGGACCAGGGTCGCCCGGTCGAAGCCCTGCGGGGTCTGGACGGCGCGCAACCGGGACCGCTCGGGGGTGGCGACGACCGGCTCCGGGTCACCGGCCGCGGCGGCGGGCTCGACCTCCTTGACCGTGTCGGCCAGCGCCAGCGCGGGCACCACGGCGGGGGCCCCGTCGCGTACGGCCTCCACGACCGCGTCGACCGTCTCGACCGGGACCAGCGGGCGGGCCGCGTCGTGGACCAGCACGATCCCGTACTGCGGCGGCAGGGCGTCCAGGCCGAGCCGGACCGACTCCTGCCGGGACTCGCCGCCGGGGACGACGAGGAAGTCGGTGCTCACGGGCAGCGCGTGCGCGTCGAGCAGGGACTTGACCTCGGCGGCGCCGTCCGGCGGGGCCACGACGATCACGAGGGAGACATGGCGGGACGCGGCGAGGGCGCGGACCGCGTGGATGAGCATGGGCGTGCCGTTCAGCGCGCGCAGCGCCTTGGGGGCGCCCGGACCGAGGCGCACGCCCCGGCCGGCGGCGGGAATCACGGCGGCGACGGGGGTCTGCGCGGGCGTGGGGCGCGATTCGTCAGACATCGGTTCCTGTCAGGTTTGTGTGCTCGACCTACGTGGGTATGGCCTTCAGGAGTGCCGAGCGTGGCGCCTTGACCGGACCCTTTCCGTGACCCTGGTCGAGCCGTCCGCCCGGACCCGGCACGCCGAGTACCGGGGGGTTGAACCACAGGCTTCCCAGGGCACGCTCCGCGGGGACGAACATGCCGCAGCGCCCGGCGACAGGGTCAGTGTCAACGGGCACCGCGGCATTTCACTGCTGTGCTGGGCGTGCCGGAAGCGATGGTTCGCTGCCTCTGCGCGTCAGGAGGCGAGCACCTCGTCGAGCAGGGCCTCGGCCTTGTCCTCGTTCGTGTTCTCCGCGAGCGCCAGCTCGCTCACCAGGATCTGGCGGGCCTTGGCGAGCATGCGCTTCTCACCGGCGGACAGTCCGCGCTCGCGCTCGCGGCGCCACAGGTCGCGCACGACTTCCGCGACCTTGATGACATCGCCGGAGGCGAGCTTCTCCAGGTTTGCCTTGTAGCGACGGGACCAGTTCGTGGGCTCCTCGGCATACGGCGCGCGCAGCACCTCGAAGACCCGGTCCAGTCCGTCCTGACCGACCACATCACGCACGCCGACGAACTCCGCATTGTCCGCTGGCACACGTACCGTCAGGTCACCCTGGGCGACCTTCAGCACCAAGTAGGTCTTGTCCACGCCTTTGATCTGGCGAGTTTCGATGGCCTCGATCAGCGCGGCCCCGTGATGGGGATAGACCACGGTGTCGCCAACCTTGAACGTCATGTGACAGGTACCCCTTCCGTGGCTATCCAGGGTAACACGGATACGGCGTCTTCTGAATGGCGTTTTCGCAGGTCAGGGCATATCTCAGGGCTTGACAACAGCAACCGGGACGTGCTGCGAGGGCCTCACGGAAGCGGGTATTCGCAGGTGGGAGGGGCTCTTCGGGCGAGGTGAAACGCGTACGTTACACGCCTCGGGAGGCCGCTCCAAGTGGCGGAACATCCCGTTTTGTCCGGCTCCGAGAGTGCGACTTCCGCTACTCCGTTCGGCGCGCACGGGCGGATGTGAGCCGAATCCGGAATTGATCACCGGCCGCCGGACGGGTGTGCCGTGATCAATTCCGGGGAGCCCGGCGCATTCCATCACGGAAATTTCGCGACGGTCACCGAGAGGCGCACACCGTCGCGATAGAGGCGCGCGCCGTCGCGTTATACGAATGGCAGACGAGCGCCTTCGCAATGTGACCGGCAGGTCACTTGTGCCCGCCGGGGTACCCCCACCTGGAGGGATGGACGGTGCTTGGGGGAGGGTCGGGTGCGGCGGCCCGGGAACGGCTCGGTAGCCTAAGGCCGCTGACAGACACTTAGGGCGGCTTTATAAGAGGAGCCGCCCGCGCGTTCAAGGAGTTGCCGCCGCCGTGAGCAGCAGCCTTCGACGCGGCGCCCTCGCCGCCTCCGCCATCGTCTTCTCGATCGCCTCGCTCGCCGCCTGCGGCGCCGGCAACGACTCGCAGACCCTGGAGATCAAGCCGGACAACGCGGCGACCAGCGTCGGTGCCATCAAGATCCAGAACGCCCTGGTCATCACCCAGCCCGACCTGAAGTCGACGGGTCCCGCGGTGATCTCCGCGACCCTGTTCAACTCGGGCGACACCGCCGAGACCCTGGAGTCCGTGACCCTGGAGGGCGGCAAGTCCGCCGACCTGAAGCCCGCCAAGGGCAAGAACGTGACCGTCCCCGCGGGCGGCACGCTGGTCATCGGCGGCAAGGGCAACGCCACCGCGACGCTGCCCAGCGGCCGCGAGGCCGTCAAGGACGGCGACGCCCAGAAGGTCACCTTCACCCTCAGCAAGACCGGCAAGGTCACCCTGAGCGCCTTCGTGGTCCCGGCCACCAGCTACTTCGACAAGTGGGGTCCGTCGCAGGTCCCGTCCGCGCCGGCGACCAAGACCGGTGCCCCGGGCGCACACGCCTCCGAGAGCGGCAAGCCGGAGCAGAGCGGCGCGCCGGAGCACGGCGGCGCGCCGGAGCACAGCGGCGAGGCCACCCCGTCGGGCAGCGCCTCCGGCGAGGCCGTCGCCCCGAGCGACTCGGCCTCGCAGTCGGCCGCCGGTCACTGACGGGCCGTACGCCGACGCCCGCCGTCCGGCCGTGGGCCCGCCGTCCGGCCGTGGGCCCGGCGGGCCGCCGTACGCCCACGGGCAGGCCGCCGTACGCGCGGGCCGGTGGCCGTGGCGCGCGGCCGATCGTCGTCACGCCGAAGGGCGGCACCCCGTATCCGGGTGCCGCCCTTCGGCGTACGTGTGGGCCTGCCGCGGTCTACGGCTCGAACTTGTAGCCCAGCCCGCGCACCGTCACCAGGTAGCGCGGCGCGCCCGGGTCCGGCTCGATCTTGGCGCGCAGGCGCTTGACGTGGACGTCCAGGGTCTTGGTGTCGCCCACGTAGTCGGCGCCCCAGACGCGGTCGATGAGCTGCATGCGGGTGAGCACCCGGCCCGCGTTGCGCAGCAGCATCTCCAGCAGGTCGAACTCCTTCAGCGGAAGGTCGACCTTGGAGCCGGCGACGGTGACCACGTGGCGGTCGACGTCCATGCGGACCGGGCCCGCCTCCAGCGCGGCCGGGGCGACCTCCTCCGGCTCGCCGCGCCGGCGCAGCACCGCGCGGATGCGGGCGACCAGCTCACGGGAGGAGAACGGCTTGGTGACGTAGTCGTCGGCTCCTATTTCGAGACCGACTACCTTGTCGATCTCGCTGTCCTTCGCGGTCACCATGATCACGGGGACGTTGGAACGGCCGCGCAGCTGGCGGCAGACCTCGGTGCCGGGCAGGCCCGGCAGCATCAGGTCGAGGAGGACCAGATCGGCGCCGTTGCGCTCGAACTCGTCCAGACCGTCGGGACCGGTCGCCGCGACGGCGACCTCGAAGCCCTCCTTGCGGAGCATGTACGACAGGGCGTCGGAGAAGGACTCCTCGTCCTCGACGACGAGCACACGGGTCACGGAAGGACCTCCGGAGCGGGAAGCGAAGCGTACGGGGATGAGTCGGTGGGTCCGGCCTCGTCGTCGAGGCCGGGGTGCTGCTGTGCGCGGTCGCGGGCCGCGCCCGCCTCCGGCAGCCTGAGGGTGAAGGTGGAGCCCTGGCCCTCGGCGCTCCAGACCGTGACCTCCCCGCCGTGCGAGGCGACCACGTGCTTGACGATCGCGAGACCGAGACCGGTGCCGCCGGTGGCGCGGGAGCGGGCCGGGTCGACCCGGTAGAAGCGCTCGAAGATGCGCTCCTTGTCCTTGTCGGAGATGCCGATGCCCTGGTCGGTGACGGCCAGCTCGATCATGTCGCCGCCGGGCGCGGAGACCCTGCGGGCGGCTATGCCGACGCGGGTACGGGCCGGGGAGTAGTTGACGGCGTTCTCGACCAGGTTGCCGAGGGCGGCGGCCAGCTGGCCGCGGTTGCCCCACACGTGCAGGTCGACGGTGCCGCCCTCGCGTCGGCCGTCCTGATCGGTCCCTTCGGGCACCCACACGTTCGAGGCCATGGTGATCTGCTTGGTGCCGGCCTGGTGGCGGCAGCGGTCGATGGCCTCGGCCACCAGCTCGTCCACGCGGACGGGCTCGGCGTCCTCCAGCGGGTCGTCGTTCTGCACCCGGGAGAGGTCGATCAGCTCCTGGACCAGGTTGGTCAGGCGGGTCGCCTCGATCTGCATCCGGCCGGCGAAGCGCTGTACGGCCTCGGGGTCGTCAGAGGCGTCCATGACGGCCTCGGAGAGGAGGGAGAGCGCGCCGACGGGCGTCTTCAGCTCATGGCTGACGTTCGCCACGAAGTCGCGTCGTACCGCCTCGATCCTGCGGGCCTCCGTCAGGTCCTCGACCAGCAGCAGGACCAGGCGGGAGCCGAGCGGGGCCACGCGCGCGGAGACCGCGAGGGCCTCGCCGCGTCCGGTGCCGCGCCGGGGGAGATCCAGTTCGACCTGGCGTATCTCCCCGTCCCTGCGGGTGTCCCGGGCCATCTGGAGCATGGGCTCCACGGAGAGCTTGCCCCCGCGCACCAGCCCGAGGGCGTAGGCGGCGGAGCTGGCCTTGACGACGGCGTCGGCCTCGTCGAGGACCACGGCGGAGGAGCGCAGCACCGACAGCACGGTGTCCACGCCGGGCGGGAGTACGGGATCGGTGTGCAAGGAAGTCCTGGTCGGTCGCTTCTGGTCGCGTTCGCTCCAGCGGAACGCCAGCATGGCGATGACGCCGGTGAGCACCCCGGCGATCGCTGCCGCTGCGGCGACCGCCGCGTTCACGTCCATGGCTCCAGGTTAGGCATGGGGTACGACATGCCCACAGCCGTCCGGGTGCGACCTCGAACACTCGTCGCCCAGAGTTCACCTTGGAGCCAGCACTGGTTCATTTGGGGTGGCGGAAAAGGACGCGTACGGGGCACAGCGTGGAACGTGGGGCACGTACCGCCGGTTTCGCCAGGGGGCGCACGTGTGATGTGACGGCCCCCGAGATCCCCGGACGACCACGCACGAGAGGGAACCCACAATGCGGGACGCGTACCACGAGGAACTGGACTCGATCGGCGACGGACTGGTGGAGATGGCCCGGCTGGTCGGGTCGGCCATCGGACGCGCCACGACCGCGATGCTCGACGCGGACCTGAAGCTGGCCGAGAGCGTGATCGAGGGCGACCAGAAGGTGGACGAGCTCCAGCACGACCTGGAGGCCCGGGCGATAGCCCTGCTGGCCCGGCAGCAGCCGGTGGCCACGGACCTGCGGATAGTCGTCACGTCGCTGCGGATGTCCGCCGACCTGGAACGCTCCGGCGACCTCGCCCAGCACGTGGCGAAGCTGGCGCGGCTGCGGTTCCCCGACCGGGCGGTCCCGCACGACCTGCACGCCACCATCCTGGAGATGGGCCAGCTCGCGCAGCGCCTGATGGCGAAGGCGGCGGAGGTGATCGTGACGAAGGACGTCGACCTCGCCCTCCAGCTGGAGCAGGACGACGACGAGATGGACCTGCTGCACCGCACCCTCTTCCAGCACCTCATCGACGACCGCTGGAAGCACGGCATCGAGACGGCGGTCGACGTCACGCTGCTGGGCCGCTACTACGAGCGGTACGCCGACCACGCGGTGGCCGTGGCGAAGCGGGTGGTGTACCTGGTGACCGGGGAGCACGCGGACGAGCTTCAGTCGGACATCCAGGCGGTTACGGGGGTGGAGGGGGCGTAGCCCTCCGGGGGTTCCGCAGGGGTTTGGGGCTGCGGTTTCTTCCAGTGCCTCAGCGTTGCCTGCCGCCGGCCCCTGGCAGCCGGCGGGCTAAGGCGGTCGGCGGGCTGAGGCGGTCGGCGGGCTGGGGTGGCCGGCGGGCTGGGGTGGCCGAACGCCTCCGTGCGCCGTTGATGCGCCCGGCCGAATGGGCATGAAATGGGCGAGGGCATCCCTGCCCCGAGGTATTAGGAGGGGACCCATGGCCGAATCCCTTGGCAGCACCACGCCCGACCCCACGCAGGAGCGCGAGACCGAGCAGCCCGCCGAGATCAGGAGCCTTCCGCTGGTCGCCGCGTGCGGCTGCGGCTCGGGCTGCGGCTGTGGGTGCCAGTCGGGCAACCCCTGCCAGTGCGGCTGAACGACGACCGGGGCCGGCGCGAACACGCTTCGCGCCGGCCCTCCGCCGCTCCGGGTGCCCTCACCGCCGGCGGGGCGGAGCATGGAGATGCGGGGAGCGTCCGGCCGGAAGGAGGCGCGGGATCATGGCCAGGTTCATGGACATCCACCGCGGCATGCAGGGCATCACGGCCGACCAGTTGATGGCGGCGCACCAGGCCGACCTCGCCATCGAGCAGGAGGAGTCGGTCCACTTCGAACACGCCTGGGCGGACCCGGAGTCGGGCACGGTCTACTGCCTCTCCGAGGCCCCGTCGGCCGAGGCGGTCCAACGCGTCCACGAACGCGCGGGGCACCGGGCGGACGAGGTACACCCGGTCCCGCTCCAGGTCTGACCCCGGCGTCTTACCGATCGGGGGTGCATGCCTCGGCGATCGACAAACTGTTCTCATAGAGGTGGTGCCGGACGATCCGCCCGCCCTCGACGGTGAGCCGCAACGCGAACGGCCCCTCGAAGGACTTGCCCGTGGCGCGTACGGTCCCCGACACATGCCCCATCAGCACGGCGTCGGCCCCGTCGACGAGGAAGGCGTCCACGGAGGCACGCGCGTCCTCAGGCACGGTGTGCTCCGCCAACTCCGTGAACTGGGCGGCGCATTCGGCACCGGTGGACCGCGGCCGGATCCAGGGAACGACCGGGTTCTCGGCGAGCAGCCAGTCGACTTCGTCGGCGAAGATCTCCACGAGCCGCTTGGTGTCTCCGGCGAGGCGGGCGGCGAGGAAGTCTTGGACTATGGCGCGGGTGGCCTCGGCGCTGACCTCTGAACCCATGTTGATGCCGCTGGACTTGTTGAACACGAAGCTCTCCTCACGACTGCGGGGCCGGCACCCGACGGGGGGTTCCTGCCGATGGGCTCGACCCTGCCAGGGATGGGGCGGGCGGTCGATTACCCAGGAGGTAATGAGCGGCCGTGGAGGCCCTCAGTCGGTGGAGGCGGCGGGACGCACGGACCCGGGGACCGGCTTCACCGATTGCCTTACTGCGCGCGGGGAATCAGTATCCGGGTGCTCGCCATGGTGTACCACTCCGCCAACGCCACTCTCACTGTGTGGGCGTTCACGCTGTCGGTCCTGATCGTGTTGGCAGTGGTCTGGTACGTCCGTCATCGGGGATAGGCGTGTGGCTCTGGCGCCCCTCCCGTACGCTGCGGTTGGCGGCTCGCGGATCGCGGGCACATGGTCAGGGGGGAACATGGAGGAGCAGCTCCGAAAGCTCGTCGCCCGCTACGGTGACTGCGAGCAGCAGCCCGTGCGCTTCCGTCCGGGAACGTGGCGCCCGCGGCTGGAGCAGCATGGAGCGACCCACGTGCTCGACGCAGGCGTCGAATGCGCCGGCGGGACGAGCGGTGACCGGCTCATCAGCCGGGGCGACCTGGCCCGCCTCCGTGACCGTGTTGACGACGATCCGGAAAGCCTGCGCGACCTGTTCGTGGCCGTCATGATCTGGGGCTCGGGCACCACCAACGGGCGTGGGCCGCGGTACACCGAAGCGGCCCTGTCCGACCCGAACCGGACCGCTGTCCTGCGGACCACGCGTGAAGCGGTGCGGGCAGGCGACCTGAAGGGGGCCTACGCGAAGTTCGCCCTCAAGGGAGTGGGACGGTCGTTCTTCACCAAGTGGTTCGCCGCCGTGGACGACCGCGAAGCCCCGTGCGAGCGGGCCCTGATCCTCGACGACCGGGTCTTCCGCTCGCTGAACGCCCTCGGCTGGACCAGTTGGAAAGCGGCCGGCACACGCCACTGGCCCACCCGGTACGCCACCTACGTCAGCACCATGCACGACTGGGCCGCGTCCACCGGAGTCACGGCCGACTGGCTCGAGTGGCTCCTCTTCCATCTGAACGGCCACGTGGACGCGACCTGAGCGCCCCGACCGCAGCGGTGCTCAGCGTCCGGTATCAGCGGAACAGTTCCGGGACCGGGCACACCTCGAAGGGCTCGTCCAGGCGGTCGGCCCAACGCCACCAGGTATGCCCGCCGGCACACCCCCACAGCGTCCGGCAGGCCCGCCGGCCGTCCTCTTCCCGCCGAGAAAGTACGAAGCCGCCGGACTTCATGGTCAGGCCGCATTCGGGGCAGGCCGGGGCATCGGTCACGCGGCGGACCCTACCGGAGCGCCCTCTTCGTCCTGAAGCGGCCTCGCGGCAATCGTGCGCTCTCGGGCGGCTCTCTCAGGAGCCGAGCACGCCCAGCGCCTTCTGTCTGAGGTCGAGACAAGCCGGGCGGCTCCACTGTCCGGTGGAAAGAAGCACCCATCTTGGTCTTGGCGTACAGCCACACTTGGGCGATCCATTGGGACAAGGGGATCCAGCCTGGGGTTCGCCGCCGACGGTTGCGACCGCTCTGCCCCCGCCCACCGCCTCACGCATGACGGCCTGAGTAGGCTTGATCGCGAACCGTGACCCCGGACCTCTCAACCGGACGCTGGAGTGACAGTGGCCAACCCCTTTGCGCCGCCGCCAGAGCCCCCTGCTCAGCCGTTATGGTCGCCGCTGGACGAGTACCTTTGGCACTCCTGTGACATCCTCGCCGACATCCTCGAAGGGCAGGTGGCCCGGCGACCAGTTGTGGCCACAACGGCACGACTCCATCATGGCGATCGGGCCCTCGCTGTTGGACCTGGGCAACGTATGACCTGGCGAGCCCTCGGCGATGGACGCTACCGACGCAACGATGTCTTCGCGTTCGGCAACCCCGGAGTGGTGATCGGCACCCTTGCGGCCAATGCGATCGGCAATGCCGCTCGCCGCCGTCAAGCAGAACGTGACGCTCAGCCCCGGTGGGTAGCGGAAGCGACAGGCGAAGTCACCCTCACCCTGCAGAAACTGCACTTCGCGCATCCGGTGTATGAACTCGACCTCGCGTGGGGAGGGCTGAGCACCATCGACCTCGTAGCTGTTGATGTCTTCCAGACGAGTTTCGTCGACACGCGTGGGGATCACGGAACAGTTCGCGTCCAGACACCGTGGGCGTCGCTGGCCTTCGCCCTTGCCGCGATCACAGCCTTTCCTGCCCATCCGCGCCTGCTCGGTCGCGGCTGGCTGCCCCCGGACTTCGAGCAACGATGTGCGCGCGCAGGCCGTCCATGTCGTCCGGCAGCACAGCTCGCGCTTCGAGGAAACGGCTCATAGCCCCACCCTGACGCTTCGCGGTACGCACGCTTCGTACCCTCCAGCCAGGAACACACCCTCAAGGCCGTGACCGGTGTCTTCGACAGAGCCAAGCCCGGTACGTTCCGCGCCCGACGGCCCACTCCAAGAGAACAGCCCCCTCCCCGCAGACAAACCGCAGACAGGGGGCCCGCTACAGCTCCGCTTACTTCTTCTTGCCCTGGGTGTTGCCGGGGATCTTGGCGAGCTGGGTTTTTGCTGGTCAGGGGCGGTGGAGTCGTACGCCTGGTGGTCGTCGTTGGTCGTCCTTGGCCCCTGTCGAGCGGCCTCGGACGGCCCAGGGACGGCCCAGCTTCGCCGCACTCGCCTGACGGCCGGCGCCCTCGACGCGCCAGCCCGAACCTCAGCCGACGACAGCCCGCCACGACGGCGAGTGCGCCGACCGACCACGCACGCGTGTGCCTCGTTGTACCCCCGCCGGCCTCAGCCACGCTGCCTGTTTCGACGGCCAGCGCCTGACGGCCGCAACCGGCCGAGCCCTCAGCTTGGGAAGCTGCGATCGTTAACGGCCGGTTTGGTCGCTGCCCTCGGCGAACGGCCGATCCGTGTCTTCGTCGGGCTCGGCTTCCTTCCCCGTGATTCCCCGCTGTTCCCCGCTCGATCTGGTGCGTTGTGGTGCGGAGCCAGCGACAACCCGGGGCCGCGAGCCGACCTGGCGTCCAACGCGAGGGCTGGCCTAGTGCTGGCCGCAGTCCGTGACCCCGCCCGCCCCATGGTTACCGGCGCCATCTTGCTCGATGGCTTCGCACGCACTCCAGCCGAATTTGGTGCCTCGAGTCCAGACGGAGGGGGCCCACTTCTGTCTCACCTGCCATCACTACGAGGTCGTCCCGTAGATAGATGGCCCCAGCGTCAAAGAGGACATGGCAATTGGGGCAAAGGCACAAGATGTTTCCAACGATGTCAGCTCCGTTGTGCGGCGCCCCCAAGGCCTGGATATGCGCCGCCTCACTGTACGTTCCCCCTGGGACGACGAGACGCGTTCCACAAACTTGACATTGATCGAGATGCCACGTTTTAACTTGCCGGGCCACGCCAGTATTTCGTACGACCCGTTGGGTGGCTACGAGATCCCGAGGGCTCAAGTCCTCGGCTGAGGTCGGAGAGTTGTCTTCTCGGTTGGAGTCAGCTATCTTCTCGGCCTGATTCTTAGCCTCGAGGCGGAACTGCCATACCCGAAAACCGTCGACACCCATCTTGCTTCCGAAACTGCTAACATTGAAAAGACCATCATATCGGTAGCCCTCGGCAGGGGCATATGGGGAACGTGATTGAGCTCCGCGAACTACTCGGACCGGAAAACCTTCCAGGTAGCTCGTGACCAGGGCTGCATTACCCGGATCTGTGAGGCTTTGCTCTGCCACCTGCTTTTGTGTTTCGGGGTCGCGACCACCATGTCCGGTATAGATGATCACAGCTCCGTAGTCTTCGTCGTCCTTGTATCCGCCTGACACGACGATGGACTCTGCCCCTGTCTGCTTGGTGCCGCAGATGCCTGCCTGCAGCGGCCGATGCACGCCAGCATCGTGCAACGCGCGCCGGCTGGGGAAGGTCTGCCCCACAGTGATGTCAGGAAGCTCACCAATCATCCCCTCATGATGCCAGCCATCATTAGGATGGTCTACAGAGCTGATTAATGCCTGAAATCGTCTCAGTTATGCAGTATGGAACAAACTGTCCATATTTCACCTCGCCGCAGTGTTGCTGGAGTACAAAGCCTCATGACCTCCTCGTTTCTCGCCGCCTTTGAAGGCCTTTGGCGCCGTCCCGCTAGCGACTATGAAGCGGGTGTAAGGAGCTACATGGTGGTGGTGGATACAAACGTTCTGTTGGAGCTGTACAGATTTACGCCTGACGCCCGGGAGGAACTCCTTCAGGCGCTTCGACGAGTTGGCGATCGACTTTGGATTCCCCACCAGGTAGCGGCGGAATATTACAATCGAAGGGTGGATGCGGTTAAGGATCACCTCGCACTCTACGCTTCGGTTCCTAAGTCATTGGACGACCATAAAGCAAAAGTTCTCCAAGAGCTTTACGCCTTCGCTAAAAGGTGCTCGATGGCGACAGAGGATAAGCGCGCCCTTGTTGAACCTATCCAAGAGGTATTCACGCGCGTAAAGGCTGAGGTGGTGAAGCATGCGGAATCGTTCGATCTCACTCTAGAGGGAGTAATCTCTGGCGACCCCGTCCTGTCTGAACTTGCCGAGATTTTGGATGGTAAGACCGGACAGGGTTTCAATGATGACGAGACTCGTGCCTTGATAGAGGAGTACGAGAGGAGAGCGCAAGATGAACGCCCGCCCGGTTACAAGGATTCCAACAAGAAGGATAATGCGCACGGTGATTACTTCGTGTGGGAGCAAGTGCTGCGTCGTGCCGAGGAGCTGAGTTCGCCGATACTGCTGGTGACAAACGACGTAAAAGAGGACTGGGTCAGGAAGGAGGCCGGCCTAATCGTCGGCGCACGCCCTGAGCTCGTCGCTGAAATGAAGGAAAGATGCGGAGTCGACTTCCTAATCCTTCAGTTGGGCGCCTTTCTTCAAGTGGCGAGAAAGGAGCTTGGCGCATCTGTCAGCGCATCGACGGTTGCGCAGGCTGAAAATCTCGCCGCAAGTGTCGATCGTCCATTGGTGCTACCAGAGGCCGAATATGAAGATCTCATGTTCGCTCTGACTGTACATCGGGATCATGCCATGGCGCAGCTTGAGCGAGCTCGTGATTCTCTCGAGCTTCATCCTGATGATGAAACATTCCAAGCGGACCGCGAATTTGCCCAGGCCGACGTAGTGCGTGTTAGGAAGTTGATTCACAGACTAAAGCAGAATTCTCAGCGAAAAGTGATGAACGGGCAACCCGTGTATTGGGTTGATGGGCCTCTCGTTAGGCGTGCCAGACAAGTCGCTTTGGAAGGCGGGGCGGGGGCAGCGAAGGCGCGCAGGCTCGTGCGCGCGGCAGAGGCTGGTGAGATCGCCAGAGGTGGACAAGGGCTAAAAAACGGCTTGGCGACCCTACGATCGCTGTACGAGGAGGCACGAACAGAGGAGGCGACTTGGGCGCAGCTACTCGAACAGGCGGAGAGTCGTCAAGAAACAAACTTCAGCGAAGCCGAAATCCGTCAGAATCTTCAGAGGGCGCGAGATGAAGGGCAGGCGCTCGAGTTGAGGCTGAAAAGGCTTCGAAATACAGGGCACTATGAGAACGATTGAGGCTGGGCAGGCATGACCTGCAGGTGCCTCTCCTGGGCTCGCTCCGGCGCGCAGTGGCTCTAACTAGGTCCCCAAACCGCGCCGCCGCCGGATCAAGCCCTGGTCGGTCGTCGAGGCGGGCCGGTTCCTCGCCGACTGCGCCGCGCGGGACGATCACCTCTTCGCGGCCTGGATGCTCGTACTCTGCCTCGGCCTGCGCCGGGGGGGTCCTGGGACTCACCTTGAAGTCGGTGGACTTCGACGCAGGTGAAATCTACGTGGATCACCAGATCCAGCGGGCCGGGCGGCAGATCCTCCACCGGGAAACCAAGACCGAGGAGTCAGACGACTTCCTTCCACTCCCGGCGCTGTGCCTCAAGGCCCTCCGCATGCGGCGGGCTCAGCAGACCGGGGACCGGAAGGCGGCCGGTGAGCTGTGGCAGGACACGCACGGGCTGGTCTTCACCACGAAGTACGGCACTCCGATCGAGCCGGGGAACCTCACCCGGATGTTCGCGCTGCGGGCTCGTCGCGCCGGCGTCCGCGTCATCCCGCTCCGGAACACCCGGCACACGTGCAGTTCGCTCCTGGTCGCGCTCAAGGTCCACCCGAAGGTCGCCCAGCGGATCCTCCGGCACTCCCAGATCGCCATGACGATGGAGGTCTACGCCGAAGCCAGCGAGGAAGAGGTGCGAGCCGCGCTCGGCAAGCTGTCCAGTGCCATGGGCGGCGCCGGCTGACGCGGTTGCTGTACTTCGCTGCTGTATGCCCCTGAAACGCAAGAGGCCCCGGAGTAATCCGGGGCCTCTCATCTGTGTGCACTCGGCAGGATTCGAACCTGCAACCTTCTGATCCGTAGCTCTACAGAGGTCGGTCAGCAGGGGTCATACAGGGCACCGTGCGACTCCTGGGAGTGGCTGTCGGTCATGGGCGGTTGCTGGGGTTGCTGCACTACGTTGCTGTACCGCTGGCCGTAACGTCCGGACGGCCCAGAGACGGCCCATGAGCGATCACACTACCCGTGCTCATGGCGGGCTGACACCGAGGTCCCGCGCCGGAAGTGGCATCTACACTGTGACGCAAAGAGGACCCACCGTATCAAAGAAACTGGCTAAGCTAGCGGGATCAGATACCTAGGGGTGAAATGAGCGCGGACGAGCCGCCGCCTTTCGCAGAGCTTCACGCGGGGATTACAGCCAAGGATCTACAGAGGCAAAATCTGCACCCGTCGAACACAACGAGTTTTCCAAGATTCACGGCCTCGACGGGCAAGATATCCGTGTATTTACCAACGCGGTAGTCCCTTACCCTCCCTCTCTTGAGGTCGCCGACCATCTAAAGTCACTCAGTAAGCCCACCGAGGGGCACCCACTACTCTTTCCAAGGATTGTAGTCAATCTGGCAGTAGTTAGGGCGCCTATGGTCTGCGCCTTTGAGGACAACGGAAACAGTGAACTGATTGCTTTGCCCTGGGTGAGGATTGGCCATTTAGAGCCTACGGAGGGCGGCGAAGAAGGACGGCACTTGAACGGCGCAGTTCGCTACTTCGACGTCGCACACGAGTCATTTCTTGCAAGATACCTTGAACCCCTATCTCGGGACGCCGACGAAGTCGCGCAGAGGATGCACCAACATTCGCGAGAGGTAGCAAGTGGATTGGCTTTCTCCAGTCTAGAGGAAGGGCATCAGTCGCTAACGCCACTTCCCGAGCACTACCATCAGTACCTCGATAAACCCTGCACAATAACGTTCCATCGCCACGTCCGGTCCTTTGGGATATCTGTCGATACATCTGGCGGTGAAATATCGGACCCGAGCGCTCCGAGCGTGATTGGCTGGATAGACGGGTACGACTGGCTCCACCAGACAGGCCAGGAGCCACATCAAGGCGAAGCGTGACCACTTACAACGCCTAACACAATGAGAATGAGGTGGTCTGGCGCTGGTGGCCGTGTCCGGGGTGCGAGTTGAGCGTTCGGCTTGGTGTGGGGACGTCGCCGTGGATCGTGTCGGATGAGCTGTGGGATCGCCTGGAGCCGCTGCTGCCGCAGCGCGAACGGCGCTTCCGGTACCCGGGCCGCAAGGCCTTACCGGACCGGGAGGTGCTGTGCGGGATCCTCTACGTGCTGCACACCGGGATCCAGTGGGAGTACCTCCCGAAGGAGCTGGGATGTGGCTCGGGGATGACCTGCTGGCGTCGCCTTCGGGACTGGAACGAGGCCGGCGTGTGGCAACGGCTCCACGAGGTCCTGCTGGCCGAACTGAACGCAGCCTCGCGGCTGGACTGGTCCCGCTGCGCGGTCGACTCCTCCCACGTCAGAGCGCTAAAAGGGGGAGCCGCACGGGCCCCTCGCCGGTCGACCGAGGCCGGACAGGCTCGAAACACCATTCGATCACCGACGGGTACGGCACCCCGCTCGCGGTCCTGCTGACCGGCGGCAACCGCAACGACGTCACCCAGCTCCTGCCCCTGCTCGATGCAATCCCGCCGGTCCGTGGCCGGGTCGGCCGTCCGCGCCGCAGACCCGACTCGCTCTTCGCGGACCGCGGCTACGACCACGACATCTATCGCGACCAGGTCCGCGCCCGCGGCATCGTGCCGGCCATCGCCCGCCGCGGGACACGACACGGCACCGGCCTGGGTGCCTACCGCTTGGTGATCGAAAGAAACTTCGCGTGGTTGCACGGCTTCCGGCGCCTGCAGATCCGATGGGAACACCGGACCGACATCCACGAAGCGTTCCTCAAACTCGCCTGCTGCCTGATCGCCCACCGCCAACTGGGCTCATTGCGTTAGCCGTTGTTAGATGGAGTCGCAGCTCCGGTTGCACGCCTACCCCTACCTGGGGTCGCGACCGCTCGGCTCCTTCCAGCCCGCTCACATCCGCGATTGGGTGCGGCAGCTCCAGGAGAACGGCGTCCGTGGCTCGTATGCCCGGACCATCTACTCCAACGTGCGTGCCGCCCTGAGCGCGGCCGTGGACGACGGGCACCTTGCCCGGAACCCGTGCGCCGCTCGCTCCGTCCGTCCACCGACTGTAAACAACAAGCGCGTCGTGCCCTGGACGCCGGAACGGGTCTTCGCCGTCCGGGCCGGCATGCCCGAGCGCTACCAAGCCATGGTCGACCTGGGCGGCGGCTGCGGGCTAAGGCGAGATCCTGGGCATGGCTGTCGACGCGATCGACTTCGAGTCGGACACCCTCCACATGGTCCAGCAGCTCAAGCTGAGCCGCAGCAAGCCGGTCTTCGCCCCGCCGAAGGGCGGCAAGCTCCGGGACGTACCGCTCCCCGGCCCGGTCGCTGACGCCCTCCGCGCCCACATGAAGCGGTTCCCGCCGGTCGAGATCACCTTGCCGTGGAAGGTGGCGGACGGGCCTCCAGTGACCAAGCGGCTGATCTTCACCGGGCTGCGCGGCGGGCACGTCTGGCGCACGTCGCTCAACGAGGAGGTGTGGAAGCGGGCCCTTGCCTCGGCTGGCGTGATCCCCGAGCGGAAGCCGGGCGGGTCGTACGCCGAGTCCCGGGAGAACGGCATGCGCGCCCTCCGCCACTTCTACGCTTCGGTGCTCCTGGACGCCAGGGAGAACATCAAGGCCCTGGCCGAGTACCTCGGCCACTCGGATCCGGGCCTGACCCTCCGCGTGTACGCGCATCTCATGCCGTCGAGCCAGGAACGCACACGAAATGCCGTGACCCAATTCTTCAACGCGCAGCAAAATTGCAATCTCGCAGATCCGACATGCATTTGATGACTGCAAAATTGCACATCGCCAGCATTTCAAATGCGCGACCAAATGCTGCGCTCGGGTTTTGCGTCGCGGCATTTGGGTGACAAATGAAATCAGGCGGCGAACTTTCGCGACCGACCTACTGGCACACCCCCCACCTGTGTGCATGCGCCACACCAGCAAGATCGAGAGCGCTCCACGAAGCCTCGGCACTACGCCAGCCAGTCATCCCAAGCTAAGTCAACTACCCAACATCACTAGGCCCAACCTGGAGATTTGCGGACGGCAGATAAAGCCAAATAAAGTCATTCCGAAATGTAGGGCCGCTCCCCGGCAGGAGCGGCCCTGTCTCCAATGCAGGTAGCGCGTACCAACACCTGGAGGACACCCATGCTCGCACGCCCGGGGCTCACCATCCACATCTCCGCCTATCCGCTGCCGATGCCCTTGATCGGCAGCGTGATCGCGATGCTGCCCATCTGGCTCGACGTTCCACAGAAAGCTGCTGTGCTCGTCGGCTTCCTCATCGCGTTCCGCTTGCACACGCGCCTGACGCGTCGGCCCACTCAAGCCTGACGGCCCAGGGGCGGCCCAGCCCCACCAAGAAGCCCCCGCCCCGCGAGGATTTTCGCAGGTCGGGGGCTTGATGGTGTGGTGTTACTTCTTCTTGCCCTGGTTCTTGACCGCCTCGATGGCTGCTGCCGCTGCCTCGGGGTCCAGGTACTTGCCGCCGGGGGTGACCGGCTTGAAGTCGGTGTCCAGGTCGTAGACCAGGGGGATGCCCGTCGGGATGTTCAGGCCCGCGATGTCGGCGTCGGAGATGCCGTCCAGGTGCTTGACCAGGGCGCGCAGGCTGTTGCCGTGGGCGGCGACCAGGACCGTGCGGCCGGTCAGGAGGTCGGGGACGATGGCGTCGTACCAGTAGGGGAGCATCCGGATGACGACGTCCTTCAGGCACTCCGTGCGCGGGCGCAGCTCCGGCGGGATCGTCGCGTAGCGCGCGTCGTGGGCCTGGGAGAACTCGGAGTCGTCCGACAGCGGCGGGGGCGGGGTGTCGTAGGAGCGGCGCCAGAGCATGAACTGCTCCTCGCCGAACTCGGCGAGCGTCGCCGCCTTGTCCTTGCCCTGCAGGGCGCCGTAGTGGCGCTCGTTCAGGCGCCAGGAGCGGTGGACCGGGATCCAGTGGCGGTCCGCGGCCTCCAGCGCCAGCTGGGCCGTGCGGATCGCGCGCTTCTGGAGGGACGTGTGGACCACGTCGGGCAGGAGACCGGCGTCCTTCAGAAGCTCGCCGCCGCGGACTGCCTCCTTCTCGCCCTTCTCGTTCAGGTTCACGTCCACCCAGCCGGTGAACAGGTTCTTCGCGTTCCACTCGCTCTCGCCGTGGCGGAGGAGGATCAGCTTGTACGGTGCGTCGGCCATGGTCCTGAGCCTACCTAAGGAAAATACGGGATGAGACGCGGACGGGCGCCGGACGGGCATCGGCGACCCCGCTTGATTGGCATGCTCCGCTAAATGAGTGGCGGGGCTCGGCGGCACATTTGTAAGGTGTCCTCTCCGGTTGAGCCGCTTACCGCCGTGGGAGAACCTCGATGTCACCAGCCCGTGTCAGACGTGCCGTCCGGGAGTCCGTCTCCGGGCTGCCGCGCGAGTTCTGGTGGCTGTGGACGAGTACGCTCGTCAACCGGCTCGGCGCCTTCGTCGCCACCTTCATGGCGCTCTACCTCACCCTCGACCGCGGCTACTCCGCCTCGTACGCCGGTCTCGTCGCCTCCCTGCACGGGCTCGGCGGGGTCGTCTCCTCGCTGGCCGGCGGCGTGATGGCGGACCGGCTCGGCCGGCGGCCCACGCTGCTGATCGCGCAGAGCGCCACCGCCGCCTCCGTCGCGCTGCTCGGATTCATGACCGACCCGGTGGCCATCGCCGCTGTCGCCTTCCTCGTCGGCATGGCCTCCAACGCCTCCCGGCCCGCCGTGCAGGCGATGATGGCCGACATCGTGCGCCCCGAGGACCGGGTGCGCGCGTTCTCCCTCAACTACTGGGCGATCAACCTCGGGTTCGCCGTCTCCTCCATGGCGGCCGGGTTCATCGCCGAGTTCAGCTATCTCGCCGGGTTCCTGATCGAGGCCGGGATGACCCTGGCCTGCGCGATCGTCGTCTTCGCGAAGGTCCCCGAGTCGCGGCCCGCGCCCACGGCCCGGCAGGCGGGGGCGGAGGTCGGCCTCGGCACGGTGCTGCGCGACGGGCGGTACATGGCCGTCGTCGGGCTGTCCTTCCTCGTCGCCCTCGTCTTCCAGCAGGGCTCGGTCGGGCTTCCCGTGGCCATGGGGCGGGCCGGGTTCTCCCCCGCCGACTACGGCCTGGCCATCGCCGTCAACGGCATCCTGATCGTCGCCCTCCAGATCCCCGTCACCCGGTTCATCGAGCACCGCGACCCGCGCACCCTGCTCGTCGTCTCCTCGGTCCTCGCCGGGTACGGCTTCGGGCTGACCGGCTTCGCCGGGTCGGTCGGTGTCTTCATGCTGACCGTCTGCGTGTGGACCCTGGCCGAGATCGTCAACGCCCCGACCCAGACCGGCCTCGTGGTCCGGCTCTCACCGGTGCACGGCCGGGGGCGCTACCAGGGCGTGTACACCCTGTCCTGGTCCCTCGCCGCGCTGGTCGCCCCGCTGATGTCGGGCGCGGTCATCGACCGGCTCGGCGCGGGCTGGCTGTGGGGCCTGTGCGCGGTGGTGGGGACGGCTGCCGGTCTGGGGTACGGCGTGCTGATGCGCCGGCTGCCGCCGGAGGAGCCCGCCGGCGCTGCGGCTCCGGCACCGGCCGACAAGGGGGCGGGAGCGGGTGCGGGGACTGAAGTGCCTGCCGCCTGAGCCGCCCCGGCCTCCGCCTGCGAGGGGTGGGGCGGATGGTCGTACCGCCCGGACCCACCCCCGCTTCACGGCCGGTGCCCGTACCCGCTCGGACCCGCCCGGCCTCCCATGAGACCCACGTCACACCCACCCATGTCACATCCCCGCCCCCGCGTCCGTCAGTGAGGTGGAAGCAGCCACTACCCACCAGGAGGACACCATGGACGCTCGCCTCAACCTCTTCGCCAACCCGGTCATCGGCAAGGTCATCCGGCACTTCAACGCCGCCGGGCAGGCGCTCGCGGAGTCCTCGCTGCCGGCCGCCACGCAGGAGCTGGTGAAGATCCGCGCCAGCCAGATCAACGGCTGCGGGTTCTGCACCGACATGCACACCAAGGACGCGGCGGCGGCCGGGGAGAACGCCACCCGGCTGCACCTGGTCGCGGTCTGGCGGGAGGCCACCGTCTTCACCGAGGCCGAGCGGGCCGCGCTGGAGCTGGCCGAGCAGGGCACCCGGATCGCCGACGGCTCCGGCGGGGTCCCGGACGAGGTGTGGGCGAACGCCGCCCGGCACTACGACGAGGAGCAGCTCGGCGCCCTGGTCGCGCTCATCGCCCTGATCAACGCCTACAACCGCGCGAACGTCATCGTCCAGCAGCCCGCCGGCGACTACGTGCCCGGCATGTTCGGCTGAGCACGCTCACGGGTGCGTGCGTCCACGCATCACTCGGCCGGGGCACCTCACGGGTGCATCCGCGCGCCCTTCAGGACCTTGTCCACGGCGTTCTTCGGGCCGTACACCGCCAGTCCCACCAGGTCCAGGTCGTCCGTCGGGACGGCCCGGACCGCCGCGCGGTTGTCGCGGTCGTTGCCCGTGGCGAACAGGTCCGAGGTGAAGACCGCGCGCGGCAGGGCGCGGCTCAGCGCCCTGCCGTGGGCCGCCTTCAGGGTCTCCTTCGCGCCCTCGAAGACCAGCACGGGCTGGCGGAACATCGGCAGGTACGGCACGGCGTCCGCGTCCTCGTAGGGCTCCCCGATCACCTCGGGCGACGCGGTGCCCAGGCCGCTGACCAGGAAGGCGGTGACGTTCAGGCGCTGCCAGGGCTCCAGGTCCTCGCGCAGCAGCACGGCGATCTTCGTGTCGAAGCGGATGGGTTCGGTGTTCATGGACCGAGACTCGCCTCCGCAGCGTAGCCGGGTCTTGTACGTTTTTTGCATGGCCGCCGGGCAGGAACTCGTCACCGCGTGGCGCCCCGTGGTGCCGGGCGTCACCGAGGTCTTCCACGCCCGCTTCACCGAGTACGCCTACCCGATGCACGTCCACGACGCCTGGACGCTGCTGATCGTGGACGACGGGGCCGTACGGTACGACCTCGACCGGCACGAGCACGGCACCCCGCACGACACCGTGACGCTGCTGCCGCCGCACGTGCCGCACAACGGCTCCCCCGCCACACCGGGGGGTTTCCGCAAGCGGGTCGTGTACCTCGACGCCGGCCGGCTCGGGGAGGAGCTGATCGGTCCGGCCGTGGACTCCCCCGACCTGCGCGACCCCGCGCTCCGGGTACGGGTCGCCCGGCTGCACTCCGCCCTCGCCCGGCCCGGTGACGAACTGGAGGCGGAGAGCAGGCTGACGCTGGTCGCGGAGCGGCTGCGGCACCATCTGCGGCCGCGCGCCGGAGCGCCGCGCCGGTTCCGTGACCCGGTACTCGCGCGCCGGCTGCGGGAGTTGCTGGACGCCCGGGTCGTCCCCGGTCTCTCCCTGGAGGAGGCCGCGCGGGCGCTGCACGCCCATCCGGCCCATCTGGTACGGGCGTTCAGCGGTGCGTACGGCATCGCGCCGCACCAGTACCTGATGTCCCTGCGGGTCGGACGGGCCCGGCGGCTGCTGCTCGACGGGGTGCCGCCGGGCGAGGTCGCGTCGGCCACCGGGTTCTACGACCAGGCCCATCTCACCCGGCACTTCCGGAAGTTGGTCGGCGTCACCCCGGGGCGCTACCGGAACAGCGCCCGCTGATCCGCGGGGACGTGCGGCGGTGTGCGAGGGTTCGGCGGAAGCCTCCCGTCCGCCGATCAGCGCTGGTTAGCCTCCCCGCATGACTGACACACCAGAAGCACAGGACACACAGACCTCCGGCGAATCCCCGGCCTCCGCCCGCGCGTTGCGGCTCAGACGCGTGCCGCTCGCCGTCGCGGGTGCCGCGGCCCTGGTCACCCTCGGCGTCGGCGTGGCGCTCGCGGCCCCTTCGGACGAGACCCCCCGCCAGGGGCGCGGTGTCGCGGCCACCGTTCCGCCGGACGGGGACACCGGGGGCACGTCCGTCGGCGTCACGTCCTCCGGCGGTACGTCCGACGGCACGGCCACCGGGGGTACCTCGACCGACGGCGGCCTGTTCTACGGCGGAACGTCCGACGGTGGGAGCACGTCCGGCGGCATCCCCGAGGACGGAACCGTCACCGGCTCCGGCAGTACCGTCGGCGGGGGCAGCGGCGACACGGGTGCCGTCGGCGGTTCCGAACCGGGCCCGGACGACCCCGGCCCCACGGACGAGCCCACCGGGACGGCGAGCCTGGAGGAGCTGAACCGGCGCATCACGGAGCTGGACAAGAAGGTCGATCAGCTGCCGACCAAGAAGGAACTGGCCGACGCGCTACGGGCGTTCGCCGACGAACTCGACCACGGCGGCGCGACCCCGACCCCCACGCCCGACCCGTCCTGAGCCCCCGGGCCGCCCCGTCAGTCCTCCGGGCGTTCGATCAGGTGGGCGAACGCCGCCAGGTTCCTGGTGGACTCGCCACGGGACACCCGCCAGGCGTACTCCTTGCGGATCGAGGAGGCGAAGCCCAGCTCCAGCAGGGTGTTGAAGGCGCCGTCGGCCGCTTCCAGGACCTGGCCGAGGAGGCGGTCGACCTCGTCCGGGGTGACGGAGGCGAGCGGGAGGCGGGCGGTGACATAGATGTCGCCGAGGCGGTCGACGGCGTAACTCACGCCGTAGAGCTTGAGGTTGCGCTCCAGCAGCCAGCGGTGGACGCCGGGCTCGTTCTCGTCGGGGTGGCGGATGACGAAGGCGTTCAGCGACAGGGAGTGGCGGCCGACGAGGAAGGAGACGGTCGTGGACAGCTTGCGGGTGCCGGGGAGCCGGACGACGTAGTTCCCGGGCCCGGGGCTCTCCCACTCCAGCTCCGCGTCCTTGAAGACGCCCTCCAGGACCTGCCCGGCCTTCTCGACATCAGCCATGGTGGGAGCGTACGCGACGGCGGTGCGACTGGGTCGCCGCCGTGTAGACGTCGGCGGTGGCGGCGGCGGCCGTGTCCCAGCCGAAGGACTGGGCGTGCCGGGCGGCGGCCCGGCCCATGCGCTCGGTGAGGTCGGGGTGGTCGGCGAAGCGGCCCAGCACCCGCGCGTAGTCGGCCGGATCGTGGCCCTGGACGAGGAAGCCGGTCTCACCGTCGCGCACGGCCACCGGCAGACCGCCGACCGCGGCCGCGAGCACCGGGGTGCCGGCGGCCTGCGCCTCGATGGCGACCAGCCCGAAGGACTCGCTGTGCGACGGCATGACCAGCACGGACGCGGCCCGGAACCAGTCGGCCAGCTGCTCCTGCCCGACCGGCGGCCGGAACCGCACCACGTCCGCGATGCCCAGCCGGGCCGCGAGCTTCTGCAGCCCCTCGGGTTTGGCGAGCCCGCTGCCGCTGGGGCCGCCGACGACCGGGACGACCAGCCGGGAGCGCAGCTCGGGGCGGTGCTCCAGCAGCACGGCCGCGGCACGCAGCAGCACGTCCGGTGCCTTCAGCGGCTGTATGCGGCCCGCGAAGAGCGGGATCAGGGCGTCCTGGGGCAGTCCGAGGCGGGCGCGGGCGGCGGCGCGGCCGTCGGCGACGCGGAAGCGGCCGAGGTTGACGCCGGGGTGGACCACGGCGACCTTCGCCGGGTCGGCCGCGTAGTGCCGGACCAGTTCGTCGGCCTCCTCGTCGGTGTTGGCTATGAGCCGGTCGGCGGCGCCCACGATCTGGGTCTCGCCGATCACGCGGGCGGCGGGCTCGGGGGTGTCGCCCTCGGCCAGGTTGGCGTTCTTGACCTTGGCCATGGTGTGCATGGCGTGCACCAGGGGCACGCCCCAGCGTTGGGCGGCGAGCCAGCCGACGTGCCCGGAGAGCCAGTAGTGGGAGTGGACGAGGTCGTAGTGGCCGGGGCGGTGACCGGCCCACGCCTGCATCACGCCGTGGGTGAAGGCGCACAGCTGGGCCGGCAGGTCCTCCTTGGCCAGGCCCTCGTAGGGGCCCGCGTCGACGTGCCGGACGAGGACGCCGGGGGCCAGCTCGACGGCGGGGGGCAGGCCGCCGGTCGTGGCCCGGGTGAAGATCTCGACCTCGATGTCGATCTCGGCGAGCCGCTGGGCCAGCTCCACGATGTAGACGTTCATGCCGCCCGCGTCGCCGGTGCCGGGCTGGTGGAGCGGTGAGGTGTGCACGGAGAGCATGGCGACCCGTCGGGGTCTGCGGTACAGCCGGAGCCGGGAGGCCGACGGGGAGCGTCGCCCGAGCCTGCTGACGTACTGGCTCACGTGGCGGACCTCCTTGATGCGGGCATGCCGTAGGAGGGCCCACCGGCGCCCTCCCCAGGACTCCAACAGCGGGCAGGTGCCCTGCCATTTCCCGATCAAGCAGCTTTGCCTAATCATTACCTTTTATCGATCGTACGTTCGATACGCCGTCGGCACTCGCGTCGCATTCCGGCCGCAGGCGGGCCGCGGCCGGTCGCGCGGTTCCCCGCGCCCCTTCGGGAGCGCGGGCCCCTTACCCTCGTACGCATGAGAGCCCCCGCAGCGCCCCGACCCGTAGGCACGGTGACGCGCGGGACCACCAACCCCAACCGGCTGCGCCGCATGGACCGCTGGATCGCGGCCGCGCACGGCGCCGCGCTGCGCCGCGCGAGCGACCCCGTGGCCGTCGACCTGGGCTACGGCGCCGCGCCCTGGACCGCCGTGGAGTTGCTGACCCGGCTGCGCGCGGCGGCGCCCCGCACCCGCGTGGTCGGCGTGGAGATCGATCCCGTCCGGGTCGCGGCGGCGCGGCCGTACGAGCGCGAGGGCCTGGTCTTCCGGCACGGCGGCTTCGAGGTGCCGGTGCCCGGACGGCCCGCGCTGATCCGGGCCGCGAACGTACTGCGCCAGTACGACGAGGCCGAGGTCGCGCCGGTGTGGCGGCAGCTGTGCGCGCGGCTCGCCCCGGGCGGACTGCTGGTGGAGGGCACCTGCGACGAGATCGGCCGCCGGCACGTGTGGGTGGCGCTCGGTCCCGAGGGCCCCCGCACGGTCACCTTCGCCACCCGGCTGGGCTCCCTGGAGCGCCCCTCCGACCTCGCCGAGCGGCTGCCGAAGGCGCTGATCCACCGCAATGTCCCGGGCGAGCCGGTACACGCCTTCCTGCGCGACTTCGACCGCGCCTGGGCCGCTGCCGCGCCCTACGCCTCCTACGGCGCCCGTCAGCGCTGGATGCGCACGGTGCGGGACCTGACCGCCGACTGGCCGGTGACGGACACCCCGGCCCGCTGGCGGCAGGGCGAAGTCACCGTGGCCTGGGCCGCGTTGGCGCCGGTGGGCTGACCGCCGGCCGGGCCGGACACACGTGCGGGGGAACGCTTCCCGCGTCCCGTTCGTCACACCGGCGAGGTGATCGCCGTACCCGACGGGCCGCCGGGGGGCATCCGGTGTCCGACGGCCTCTGTCGCTTTGCGCGCGACCGTGGCACGATCCCTCAGACGACCGTAAGTTACTGACGGTAAATCAGTTTGGGGGAAACAGGTATGGGTTCGGGCAAGCGCGGCCTGCTCACGGCCGCCCTGACCGTGGTCTGCGCGGTGACCGTCCTCGCGGCACCCGGCACGGCGTTCGCGGCCCCCGCACCCATACCCACGCCCTCACCGGCCCGGACTCCCCTGCCGGACAAGGACCTTGAGGAGGTCCGCGCCAAGCTCGACAAGCTCTACCACGACGCGTCCGTGGCCACCGACGCCTACAACGCGGCCGAGGAGAAGGCGGAGAAGCAGTCCGCCGAGATCGTGGAGCTGGCCCGGAAGATCGACCAGGGCCAGCAGCGGCTGGACGGGCTGAAGGACCGGGCGGGCGCGGCGGCCCGCGACCAGTACCGCACGGGCGGCCTCTCCTCCACCGCCCAGTTCCTGCTCACCGACGACCCCGGCCGGTTCCTCGACGGCGCCGGCCGGGTGCTCCAGGGCCAGCGCGCGGCGACCGGGCTGATGGCCGAGATGACCCGCACCCAGAAGGAGTTGCGGGCCTACGCCGACGACGCCTCCGCGCAGTGGAAGCGGCTGGAGGTCAACCGCAAGGCCAAGGCCGCCGCCAAGAAGAAGATCGAGCAGCAGATCGACGCGGCGGAGAAGCTCCAGTCCCGGCTGGAGAAGGAGGAGAAGGAGCGCCTCGCCGAGCTGGAGCGCGAGGCCGCGCAGAAGGCGCAGACCGCCTGGCTGGACACCGGCGTCCTCCAGGACGCCCACGACCAGGCCTCCGCGCCGGGCGAGAAGGCCGTGAAGTACGCCACCGAGCAGCTCGGCAAGCCGTACGTGTGGGGCGCCGAGGGACCGGACTCCTTCGACTGCTCCGGCCTGACCTCCCAGGCCTGGGCCGCGGCCGGACACCCCGTACCGCGCACCTCACAGGAGCAGTGGCGGCGGCTGCCGCACGTGGAGACCGAGGACATGCGCCCCGGCGACCTCGTCATCTACTTCGACGACGCCAGCCACGTCGGGCTGTACATCGGTGACGGCAGGATCATCCACGCCCCGCGCCCCGGCCGTACGGTGACGGAGGCGGGCGCCGGTTCCATGCCGATCCTGGGCGTCGTACGACCGGACGCGTGACGGACGCCGCACCCGCGCCCGCCCCGGTGACCTGGATCACGTGACCCACCGCACGGCCAACTCCCGCCTGACGTGAGCTTCGTCATCCCCGAGGGCCCGCCGGCGTGTCCAACTGCGGTACGGAACGCGGCATATGACGGCGGCGGGCGACGGAGCGACCCGGCTCACACCATTCCGCCGGGGCGGTCCCAGCCGCTATGGTCACCGGTCGGTGGGTCGAGACCCTCGATGCCGCCGTGCCCTCGGGGGGAGGGAAGGAACCCAAGACGATGCCCGTACCCGTACCGCGGCAGAGAGCGATCCCGGCCGTGGAGAGTGGACAGGCGCAGGCCCCGCAGGCCGTCGGCGGCCCCCTCAAGGAAGAGGCGCACCGCGACGCCACGCCCGCGCACGGCACCGGCGCCACTCTCACCCTGCTGCTGATCGAGGACGATCCGGCCGGTTCGCCGATCGTGCCCGACCTGCTGGACTCGGCCGGCAAGCCGATCCGCGTGCGCACCGCCCGCAACCTCACCGAGGCCGAGCGGCTGCTCACCGACGACGTCCACTGCATCCTGCTGGACCTGGCGCTCCCGGCGCCGGGCGGCGACGACACCGACGACGAGCTGGCCGTGCTCCGGCACGTGCTGCGGCTCGCGCCCCGGCACGCCGTGCTCGCGCTGACCGCCTCCGGCGACGCCGAGCGCGGCGCCGAGGCCGTGCGCGTGGGCGCCCAGGACTATCTGTTCCGGGACGAGCTGGACGGCCGGCTGCTCAGCCGCGCCATCCGCTACGCCGTGGAGCGCAAGCGTTCCGAGACGGCCGAGCGGCGGCTCGCCGAGGGCCGGCTGCGCGCGCAGGAGAACCGCCGACTGGAGCGCGGTCTGCTGCCCACCCCGCTGCTGGACGGCTCCTCGCTGCGGTTCGCCGCCCGCTACCGGCCGGGCCGCTCCCGGGCACTGCTCGGCGGCGACTTCTACGACGCCGTGCGCACCCCCGACGGCACCGTGCACGCCATGATCGGCGACGTCTGCGGACACGGCCCGGACGAGGCCGCGCTGGGCGTGGAGCTGCGCATCGCCTGGCGGGCGCTGACCCTGGCCGGGCTGTGCGGGGACGAACTGCTGAACACCCTCCAGCAGGTGCTGGAGCACGAGCGCGCCGACGAGGAGATCTTCGCGACGCTGTGCACGGTGGACATCGCCCCCGACGGCCGCCGCGCGGGCCTGTGCCTGGCGGGCCATCCGGCCCCGCTCATAGCCAGCCCCGGCCGGGCCCCGCGACTGCTGCCCTACGACAACAACGGGCCCGCCCTTGGCCTGCTGCCCGGCGCCCGCTGGCCCCGGATGCAGGTGGAGCTGGGCGCCGAGTGGAGCCTGATGCTCTACACCGACGGGCTCATCGAGGGCAAGGTCGGCGTGGGCGGGGAGCGACTGGGTCAGGACGGCATGGTGGAGATGATCCGCCGGCAGCTGGCCGAGGGGCTGCGCGGGGAGGAACTGCTGCGGGCCGCGGTGCACGAGGTCCGGGAGCTGAACGGGGGCGAGCTGACGGACGACGTGGCCGTGGTGCTGCTGGACCGGGCGGCGTAGGGCCTCCACCGGAGGCCCGGCACGCCGTCGCCGGGTGGGGATGCGGAAGCGGGCGCGCAGGGCCGACGCGCCGTCGCCGGGCGCGGGTGGACCGGGCGGCGCAGGGCTCCCACCGCAGGGCCGACGCGCCTCCCCGGGACGCCGCTACCGGCCGCCGTTCCACGGCCCGTACGGACCGTCGCTGCTGCTCCCCCGGCCGCGGCGGCCGAAGCCGCGGCCGCCGCCGACCTGCTGCAGGGCGGGGCGGACGTCGACGAGGTAGACGATGCTGGCGACCGCGCCGGCGATCGGCAGGATGGACAGGATCGAGAACAGATAGCTGACCACGAGCGCGATGCCCAGAATGATCAGCCAGAAGACCTTGTTCTGCTTGTCCGCGGCGCGGAAGGCGTCCTCCCGCCGGAACGCGGCGTCGAACAGCCCGACCGCGGCCAGGGCCATGAGGATGATCTTCAAGATGCCCATGAATCCCGCGAAGCCCAGCATCAGCATGTCGCCCACCATCCGTTGATTCGCGAACCCCTGCTACGCCGCCACCGTACCCATAGAACGGGCCGGACACCCCAAAGGTGCCCGGCCCGTGACCGTACGGCCGGTCACTCTCCCTTGGCCGACGGCGCGGTCTTCTTCGCGGTGGTGGTCTTGCGGGCGGCCGGCGCCTTCTTCGCCGCGGGCTTCTGCTCCGCGGCGGGCTCGGCCGTCGCCCCGGCCGGCTCCGGCTCGTCGTCGCGGACCTCGACCGGCTCGGGCTTGCCCTCGACGGCGATCGCCAGGTCCTCGATCTCCTCGGCGGCCTCGCCGCGCCAGGTCTTCACTGCCTGTTCGCCGTGCTCGGCGACCTTCTCGTAGGTCTCGCGGGCCTTGACGGCGTACTCGGCGGCGACCCCGACCCCGCGCAGGGCGAGGTCCTGGGCGGTCTCGCCCAGCTTCTTCACGTCGAGGGCGCCGATGAACTCGCCGACCTTGGCCTGAAGGGTCGCCTGCGCCTCCTTGGCACGGGAGGCGGCCTTCTCCTGCACGGCCTTGGGGTCGGTGTTGCGTACGGCGTCGATGCGGGCCGGGGCCTCGGCGCGCAGCTGCTCGACCAGGGCCGGCACCTTCTTGGCCTGCTGGAGCGCCAGATCGGCGGTGCCGGCGGCGAAGTAGAGCGGGGTCGGGTCGCTGAGGGTCTTGCGCAGGTCGTCGGTGATGGCCATGGTGGGGATCCTCCCGGATCGGATTCGCGTTCGGCTGGGTTGACGAGGTCCGCGGCGGGCGTCCGAGCCCTGGTCCGGCGTTATCCGGCCGTCCGCCGCCGGCCTGCGTCTGTGTCGCTTCCGGCGGCATCGCCTCCGCCGGCCGTACTGCTGCCGCCGCCGGTTCCCTGGTCCGCGGTGCCGTCCCCGTCCCGCGCCGGCCCGGCCGCCTCGCCGGTCCCGAATCCGTTCTCCTTGCGGAAGGACTCGTAGATCTGGAGCAGCACCTGCTTCTGCCGCTCGTTGAGCGAGGGGTCGGCGAGGATGACGGCGCGTGTCTCGACCTCGTCGCGGTCCCGCTCGGCGTCGAGGATGCCGGCGCGGACGTACAGCGTCTCGGCGGAGATGCGCAGGGCCTTGGCGACCTGCTGGAGCACCTCCGCGCTGGGCTTGCGCAGTCCGCGCTCGATCTGGCTCAGGTACGGGTTGGACACCCCGGCGGCGTCGGCGAGCTGCCGCAACGACAGCTGGGCGTTGCGCCGCTGCTCGCGCAGGTACTCACCGAGATTGCCGACGTTCAGCGATGCCATGCCTCCACCTTGCCCACCTTCGCTAACTTTTGCAAGCACCCGCTTGCAAAAGTGTGTCGCGAGGGGCGGGGAGTGAACAGATCCCGGACGGCCGGCGCGGCGGGCTGGCTCACCGAGGCCGGTAGGAGGTGGCCAGCACGGAGACGGTGGTCCGGGCGGGCAGAGCACCGGGATCGGTCAGGTCCGCGTGGGTCAGGTGGCGCGCGCTCGGTGTCATGCCCACCAGGTCGATGGCCTCCTGCCTGGTCAGTGAGGTGGTGTAAGCCACGTGCCGGGTGCCGGCGGGCTGGAAATACGGGTCCAGCGCCTGTCGCAGGCGCTGTTCCTTGTCCGGGTCGATCGTGACCATCCCGGGTATCCGGTCCCGCAGTTCGGCCAGGTGCCGCTCGCCAGGGCGCACCACGATCAACCGGCCGGACGGACGGAGCACCCGGTGGAACTCGGCCGGGTTGCGCGGGGCGAACACGTCCAGCACGACGTCGACCCCGTGGTCGGCCAAGGGGAAGGGGCGGAAGACGTCCCAGCTCGCCGCAGCGGCTCGCGGATGGGCTCGGGCGGCCGAGCGCAGGGCGCGTACCGACGTGTCCAGGCCCAGGCCGCGGGTGCCGGGCAGTTGATCGAGTACGCCGGCCAGGTAGTAGCCGGTGCCGCATCCGACGTCCACGACCTTGCCTCGGCCAGGCAGGGCGTCGGCTGTCATACGAGTCAGGGTCTGGCGGACAGGGGCGTACCTGCCGGTGGACAGGAACCGGTTCCGAGCCTGAACCATGTCCGCGTCGTCACCGCTGGTGGCGCGTATGCCCGTCAGGAGGCTGACGTAGCCCTGACGCGCGATGTCGAAGGTGTGGCCCGCCGGGCAGCGCAGTGAGCCGTGGCCGGGTCGGAGACGGGCGCGGCACACCGGGCAGCGCAGCACGTCGAGGAACGGTTCGAGGGCAGGGGGAAGCAACACGGGCACGAGGCACTCCTGGCAACGGTGGAGGGGAAGGACCGTGCCTGTACGCGCGCTCAGGAGCCGCTGTCCCAAGAAGAAGAAGCCCGGCATCGCTCCGCCACAGTGCGGGCGGCGCTCGGAAGACGGATCACGCAACAGGCACACCAAGGAGGGCGACGCCCTACGGCATCGCCCTCAACGCCTCGTGATCACAGAGCCTGGGTGTGCTGGGTCCACATGCCTCCACCTTACGAACTCACCGAGAACTCGGTTGCCCCGCCTCAGGAGTTACGAGCCAAGGCCCGGCGACGAGGGATTCGGGGCGAGCTGGTTCACCCGGGCCGGGCGAGGACATCACGTCACAGGCGCGGCCCCGGTGTGCCAGGGAACGCATAATCGGTTGCCCGTCGGTAGGGGCCGTGACTGGAATGGCTCGCATGATCAACCGAGTGGGCCCGCTGGGGCGGGACGAGACGGGCGGGGGCGTCGCCGAATGAGTACGTTGCTCGGGGTGGACCGGGCCGACGGGGTGGTCCGGGTCGGGGCCCTCGCTCCGTTGACGCCGCCCGGCTGGGTCGAGGCGGGGCGGCAGCTGCTCGCCGGGCTCGAACTGGGCGTGCGCGATGTCAACGACGCCGGCGGAATCGGCGGACGGCCGCTGGAGCTGGTGGTGCGGGACACCGCGGCCGATCCACAGCGGGCCGCGGCGGCCGTGGACGAACTGGCCCGGCTGGACGTGGCCGCCGTGACCGGCGAGTACCACAGCGTCGTCGCCCGCGCCGCCGCCGCCCGTGCGGACGCCCTCGGCCTGCCCTTCCTGTGCTCGTCCGCGGTCCTCGACGCGCTCACCGGACAGCCGACGGAATGGGTCGCCCGGATCGCCCCCGCGCAGTCCCACGGCTGGCGCGTCTACGCCGACTTCCTGCTCGGCGCGGGCCACAGCCGCATCGCCGTGGCGACCCAGCCGAGCGTCTACTGGGCGTCCGGGACCGGCATCCTGCGCGAGCATCTCGCGCCGCGCGGCGGCAGCGTCGTCGAGCTCGACATGAGCGTGCTCGGACCCACCGACCTGTGCGACGCGCTCGCCGCCCACGGCGCGACGGCCCTGCTCCTGCTGGTCGGCCACCCGGAGCCGGCCGCGTCCGTCGTCAGGTCCGTGCGCCGCGACCCGCGTCTCACCGGCGTCCTGATCGGCGCACCGGCCGGGCAGCCGGAGTTCGCCGAGTGGGCGACGCTGCTGGGCGGTGACGGCGCGGGGATCCCGTTCCTGCGCTACCTGCCCGAACACCTCACCCCGCTCGGCACACGCGTCGAGGCGGCCCTGCGCGCGCGGCTGTCCGGACCTCCCTCCTTCGTCGCCTTCGAGGGCTACGACACGATCGCCGTCCTCGCCGACGTCCTGCGCGCCCACGGCACGGACCGGGCGCGCATCGCCGCGTCCTGGCCGCGCGTCGTGACCGAGGGCTCCCGCGGCCGGATCCGTTTCTCCCGCGCACCGGGCATCAGCGTCCGGCAGTGGGCCTGGCCGCCGGTCCAGATCGTCGACCGGGACCCGACGGTCCCGGACCGCTTCCGGGTCCTGCACACCGGTTGAGGGGGGCGCCGGGGAGGCGGCTATGACAGCGCCGTCCGGCGCACGCCCGGCCTCACGTGAAGTCGTACACCGTGAACTCGGCGACCGGGTCGTACCCGATGCGCTGGTAGAGCGCGGTGCTGGTGGGGTTGGCCGGGTCCGCGAACAGGACCACCGTGCGTGCGCCCGCGGCCAGCACGGCCCGGCCCACCGCCGTCGTCACCGCGCCCGCGTAACCGCGGCCGCGCAGGGGGGCCGGGGTGTAGACGGGGTCCACCCGGACGTGGCCGGCGACCATCGGGGTCGCGCCGGCCATGGAGACGGGCGTGCCGTCCGGCGTCTCCCAGAACGTGAAGCGCTTGGCGGCGAAGCGGGTGCCGGGCCAGCCGGCGTCGTCCGCGGGGAAGTCCTCCCCGACGTCCGCCGTGAACGCGCGGCACCAGCGCACGAGGTGCTCGTGGTCCCGCTCACCGGCCACCCGCGCCCGGCCCTCCGCGTGCGGGTCCGGCGGGGCCGGGGTGCCGAGCCGGTACAGGCGGACGCGCTGCGTGCGCAGGGCCGGCGTGGCGCCCGCGCGCCGCCGCCACGCCTCGGCGAAGGCGGCGGCGGTGTGCTGCTCGGCGCTGACCCCGGGGAGCACGTGGCCGAGGCCGGCCAACCGGGCGGCGAGGGCGTCGGCCCACTCCGGGGTGAGGACGGTGGGGCTCAGCAGACCCCGCGTCCTGCGGTGGAAGGCGGCACGGACCTCACCCGACTCCTCCAGGTAGCCGAAGAGCGGGGCCTCGGCTGCGTACGCCCCCGGGCCGTCGGCGCGCAGGGTCTCGGTGACCGTCAGCGCCATGGTGTGCAGATCCGGGCGCGAGCGCAGGAAGTCCCCGGCCCGGGCGAGGAAGGCGTCGATGTCTTCGGTGAGGTGCCAGTCATCCGGTCGCATGCCGGAAACTTCCGCCGCGAGCCCCTCCCGAAACCCGCCGCGCCGCTCCCGCCGCGCCGCTCCCGCCGCGCCGCTCCCGCCGCGCCGGGCCGGACCGGCGTCGCCGGCACTCCGGAGCCGCCGGAGGACACCGCCTTCGCCTGCGGCGGCGTCGCGGCCCGACGACCGGAGGGAGCGGTCGTGGGAACCGCTCCGCGATGAGGTCAGGAATGGAGAAGCGGACGGGCGGGGTGCGCCGCTAGCGTGGCGGGGGTTCACGGACGGAGAGGCGATGAGCATGACCACGAGGACGGACGACGCGCCGGTGTCGGCGCCGCACGCCGCCGACAGCCACGAGCTGATCCGGGTCCACGGCGCACGGGAGAACAACCTCAGGAACGTCACCGTGGAGATACCCAAGCGCCGGCTGACGGTGTTCACGGGTGTATCCGGCTCGGGCAAGAGCTCCCTGGTGTTCGACACCATCGCCGCGGAGTCGCAGCGGCTGATCAACGAGACGTACAGCGCGTTCGTCCAGGGGTTCATGCCCGCCCTGGCGCGGCCCGACGTGGACGTGCTCGACGGGCTGACCACGGCGATCATCGTGGACCAGCAGCGGATGGGCGCCGACCCGCGCTCCACGGTCGGCACCGCCACCGACGCCAACGCGATGCTGCGCATCCTGTTCAGCCGGCTCGGCACCCCGCACATCGGCTCGCCGAAGGCGTTCTCCTTCAACGTCGCCTCCATCAGCGGGGCCGGCGCGGTCACCCTGGAGCGCGGCGGGAAGCAGGTGAAGGAGCGCCGCGAGTTCAGCGTCACCGGCGGCATGTGCCCGCGCTGCGAGGGCCGCGGCACGGTCACCGACATCGACCTGACTCGGCTCTACGACGCGGACAAGTCCCTCAACGAGGGCGCGCTCACCATCCCCGGCTACAAGCCCGGCGGCTGGAACCACCGCCTCTACACCGAGTCCGGCCTCTACGACCCGGACAAGCCGGTCCGCACCTTCACCCAGGCCGAGCTGGACGACTTCCTGTACCGCGAGCCGACCCGCATGAAGATCGCGGGCATCAACATGACGTACGAGGGGCTCGTCCCGCGCATCCAGAAGTCCATGCTCGCCAAGGACCGGGAGGCGATGCAGCCGCACATCCGGGAGTTCGTGGACCGCGCGGTCACCTTCACCACCTGCCCGGACTGCGCCGGCACCCGGCTCGGCGAGGCCGCCCGCTCCTCGAAGATCAAGGGGATCAGCATCGCCGACGCCTGCGCGATGCAGATCAGCGACCTGGCCGAGTGGGTGCGGGAGCTGGACGAGCCGTCCGTGGCACCGCTGCTCGCCTCGCTGCGCGACACCCTCGACTCGTTCGTGGAGATCGGCCTCGGCTACCTCTCCCTGGACCGGCCGGCGGGCACCCTCTCGGGCGGCGAGGCGCAGCGTACGAAGATGATCCGCCACCTCGGCTCGTCGCTGACCGACGTCACGTACGTCTTCGACGAGCCGACCGCCGGTCTGCACCCGCACGACATCCGGCGGATGAACGACCTGCTGCTGCGGCTGCGGGACAAGGGCAACACGGTGCTCGTGGTGGAGCACAAGCCGGAGGTCATCGCGATCGCCGACCACGTGGTGGACCTCGGCCCGGGCGCCGGTACGGCCGGCGGCACCGTCTGCTTCGAAGGCACCGTCGCCGGGCTGCGCGCGGCCCGTACGCTCACCGGCCGCCACCTGGACGACCGGGCCGCGCTGAAGGACACGGTGCGGGGGCCGTCCGGGGCGCTGGAGATCCGCGGCGCCACCACCCACAACCTGAAGGGCGTCGACGTCGACATCCCGCTCGGGGTGCTGACCGTGGTGACCGGGGTGGCCGGGTCCGGCAAGAGTTCGCTGGTGCACGGGTCGGTGCCGGCCGGCGCGGGCGTCGTCTTCGTCGACCAGACCCCGATCCGCGGCTCGCGGCGCAGCAACCCGGCGACGTACACGGGGCTGCTGGAGCCGGTCCGCAAGGCGTTCGCCAAGGCCAACGGGGTGAAGCCGGCGCTGTTCAGCGCGAACTCGGAGGGCGCCTGCCCGGCCTGCAACGGCGCCGGGGTCGTCTACACCGACCTGGCGATCATGGCGGGGGTGGCCACGACCTGCGAGGAGTGCGAGGGCCGGCGGTTCGACGCCTCGGTGCTGGAGTACCGGCTCGGCGGCCGGGACATCAGCGAGGTGCTGGCGATGACGGTCGAGCAGGCCGAGGAGTTCTTCGGCGGCGGGGAGGGCCGTACCCCGGCCGCGCACCGCGTGCTGCGGAACCTGGCCGACGTGGGCCTCGGCTACCTCACCCTCGGCCAGCCGCTCACCACGCTGTCCGGCGGCGAGCGGCAGCGGCTGAAGCTGGCCACGCACATGACCGAGAAGGGCGGGATCTACGTCCTGGACGAGCCGACCACCGGACTGCACCTGGCCGATGTGGAGCAGTTGCTCGGCCTGCTGGACCGGCTGGTCGACGCGGGCAAGTCGGTGATCGTCATCGAGCACCACCAGGCGGTCATGGCGCACGCGGACTGGATCATCGACCTGGGTCCGGGCGCCGGCCACGACGGCGGCCGGATCGTCTTCGAGGGCACCCCGGCGGAGCTGGTCGCGGCCCGCTCCACGATCACCGGCGAGCACCTGGCTGAGTACGTCGGCCGCTGAGCCCCGCCCCGGGTCTCAGAACGGCAGCGGGCGGGCGTGCACCACGTCCAGGCGGGACACCGCCCGGGTCAGCACCACGTACAGCCGGTGCGCGCCCCGCTCCTCCGCCTCCGCCACGGCGGCCGGTTCCACGACGACGACGTGGTCGTACTCCAGGCCCTTGACCAGGCTCGCGGGGACGACGGCCAGCCGGGCGCCGAGCGCCTCGGGTCCGGCCGCGTCCAGGCCGGCCCCGGTCAGGGCCGCCCGTACCCGGTCGGTGTCCGCGTCCGCCGTGATCACACCGACCGAGCCCTCCCGGGCCAGGGCGGCGCGGACGGCGGTCACGGTGGCGGCGAGCACGTCCTCGGCCGGCCGCATGGTCAGCTCGCCGTCGGCGCGCAGCGAGGTGGCCGGGGGGACGGCGACATCGAGGCGGGCGAGCAGCCGGTTGGCCAGGTCCAGCACGGCGGCCGGCACCCGGAACCCGGTGGTCAGCGGCACCACGGCCGCGTCGGGCCGGCCCAGGTGGCGCAGCTGGACGGACCAGTCGCGGGCGGCCCACGGGGTGGTGCCCTGGGCGAGGTCGCCGAGGACGGTGAGCGAGCCGAAGGCGGCCCGGCGGGCGATGGCCCGGCACTCCATCGGGGAGAGGTCCTGCGCCTCGTCGACGACGATGTGACCGTAGCCCTCGGGGTGTTCGATCAGCCCGGCCAGCTCGTCCAGCAGGACCAGGTCGGCGGCGGACCAGCGGGCGGACTTGTGCGAGCGGGGCGGGCGCGGCCACAGCAGCGCCGCCTGCTCCCCGGGGTCCAGCAGGCCGTCGGCGGCGCGGGCCAGCGCCCCGGCGTCGGTGAGGAGTCCGGCGAGGACCTCCTCGGGGCGGGCCTGCGGCCACACCGCGTCGAGCCGCGCGGTCAGCGGCCGGCACCGTTCGATGCGGCGGACCCAGGCGGCGGGCAGTACCCCGGCGCGCCGTTCGGCCTGCTCGCGCAGCCGTCGTACGACCCGGGTGCGCACCCGTTCCCGCCCGATGGCGTACGGGGGTTCCTCGGCACGGACCTCGGCCACGATGCCGGCCAGTTCACCGGCGGACACCCGCCAGCGGTAGGAGCCGTCGGGGACGGCGAGGTCGTCGGCGCCGTCGGCGTCGACCCGCGCGTACAGGGCCCGGCGCAGCACCTCGGCCATGCGCGGGTCGTGCTTGACGGTGGCCGTGGGCAGCGGGTCGGTGCCGGTGGCCGGGTGCCGGGCGATCTCGTCCAGCAGGGTGCTCTGGCGGTAGCCCTTGTCGGCGGTGCCGCGCCGGGCGGTCTCGCCGAGCGAGGGCAGCACCTCGGCGATGTACCGCAGGAAGGTCGGGTTGGGGCCGAGGATCAGCAGGCCGGAGCGCTGGAGCCGCTTGGGGTGGGTGTAGAGCAGGTACGCGGCCCGGTGCAGGCCGACGGCGGTCTTCCCGGTGCCGGGCGCGCCCTGCACGCACACCGAGTCGGTGAGGGCGGCGCGGACCAGGTCGTCCTGCTCGGGCTGGATGGTGGCGGCGATGTCCCGCATGGGTCCGACGCGGGGCCGCTCGATCTCGCGGGCGACGATGTCGCTGGTCCGCGCCTCGCCCCGGCCCAGGTGCTCGTCCTCCAGCGCGGTGAGGTCGGTGGACTCGCCCCTGCTGCCCGGGGCCCAGCCGAACCGGCGGCGCACCTCGACGCCCTGCGGGTCGGTGGCGTCGGCCTGGTAGAAGGCGCGGGAGACGGGGGCCCGCCAGTCGACGACGAGCGGCGGGGCGGCCGGGTCCTCGGTGATGCGCAGCCGGCCCACGTGGTAGCTCTGCCCGCCGTGCCCGGGGTGGCCGTCGGCGAAGTCGAGCCGGCCGAAGAACAGCGGGCCGGGCGGCAGTTCGCGCAGGGCCTTGGCCTGGCTGCGCAGCCGGTAGCCGAGGACTTCGGCGTCGGCTCCGGAGGCGGAGACGTCCTCGCCGGTGACGACCTGTTCGGCGGCGCCGTCGACCATCGCGGCGAGGGCGGCACGGCAGGTGTCGTGGTAGGCGCGCTCGGTGTGCAGGGCTTCCGTGAGGGCGGGGTCGGTCGGCGTCATGCCGCCAGCGTACGACAAAACGTTACCGGGTTAAATTCTTTACCGAGTCTCAGCGGGTGGACCGCAGCTCCGACAGGGCCTCGGCCAGCCGCCCGAACGCCCGCTCGGCCGCCCGTACGGCGTCCGGCGCGACCCGCTCGACCGGCTCGCCCGCCGCGATCCGCCGCCAGTTCTCCAGGGCGAGCACCCGCTGGACGGCGATGATCTGCCCGGCGGCCAGCCGCGCGTCCAGATCACCGCCGAGCGCCTCGGCGAGCGCCGCCTCCGAGCGCTCCTGATGGGCGTAGGCGCGCGCCGCCAGGGAGGGGGTGCCGTAGAGCAGCCGGTGGAAGGCGAGCACCTCGGGGTGGTCGTTCAGTCCGGTCACCGGGTCCCGCCCAGCCAGCCCCGCGAGGAAGTGCCGGCGCAGCGCGCCCACCGGGTCCGCCGCCCCGGCGACCACCCGGGCGGCCTCCGTCTCGTGGTCCGCGATCCGGTGCAGGACCAGGTCCTCCTTGGCCGGGAAGTACCGGAAGAGGGTCGGCTTGGAGATCCCCGCCTCGGCGGCCACCTCCGCCACCGACACCGCGTCGAAGCCCCGCTCCAGGAACAGCCGTACGGCGATGTCCGACACGTCCTGGTACATCCGCTGCTTCTTGCGCTCGCGCAGACCCATCTCACCCATGGTGGGGAGCCTACGCAGACCGGACCGGGCCGCGCTCAGATCAACAGGTCGTCCACCTGGGCCTCGCCCTCCCGGTACCGGCGGGCGATCTCCCCGCTGCAGTCGTCGGCGGTGCGCTGGAGCCGCTGGCGGCAGCGGGAGACCTCCTGCTCGTAGCGGACCAGACGGCCCATGGCCGCGGTCAGTTCCGGGTCGGTGCGCGCCGTCAGGTCCGACAGCTCGACCTCGGCGAGCATCTCCGCGGCCAGCCGCCCGTACTCCTCGTTGTGCGGGGTGCCGAGCGTGACATGGCGGGCCGAGGACCGCTGCGGGGCCGGGGCGTCCTTCAGGATCTCCGCGAGCCGGTCGACCACGGAGCCGTCGGCCGGCGCCGGCACGGACACCCGGCCGCGCCGCCCCAGCTCGGCGCGCAGGATGTCGATACGGCCCTGGAGCAGCCGCCGCACATAGCTGAGGTCCGCCTCGTCCCGCTGGGCGTCCCGGCGCAGGGCGCGCAGCTCGGGCAGGCTCAGCCGGGCCAGGTCGGGCGCGCCGGACCCGGACTCCGGGGGGCCGTCGGACCGCTGGGCGGGCGGCCGGTACGTCCCCTTGGTCCCCGGCCGCCCACTCGTGCTCGGTGTGCTCATCTGCGTGACCGTCCCCTCGACCGGCGTGTGGGAAGCATCGTGCCACCCCAACCGACCGCTATGTGACCGAGAGCCCCCGAACGGCCCCAGATGGGGGGTAACAGATCCATATTGGTCCCCGTGCGGGCGGCGGCCGGACACCGGGCATCATGGTCGGCATGCGTGCGGTGGTGCAGAGGGTGGACGGCGCGAGCGTCGTCGTGGACGGCGAGACGGTCGGCGCGATCGAGGGCGAGGGGCTGTGCGTCCTGGTGGGAGTGACCCACGAGGACACCAAGGAGAAGGCGGCCCAGCTCGCGCGCAAGCTGTGGACGATCCGGATGCTCCAGGACGAGCGGTCGTGCAGCGACACCGGGGCGCCGCTGCTGGTGATCAGCCAGTTCACCCTCTACGGCGACGCCCGCAAGGGCCGCCGCCCCACCTGGAACGCGGCGGCCCCCGGCGACATCGCCGAACCCCTGGTCGACGAGGTCGTGGCCCAGCTGCGCGCCCTCGGCGCGACGGTGGCGACGGGCCGCTTCGGCGCCCAGATGAGGGTGAACCTGACGAACGACGGGCCGTTCACGGTGTTGCTGGAGATGTGAAGCGCCCCGAAGGGGCGCGGGGCTGTGTCTGACATGCGGCTCCGTCGCGTGGGCGCGAGCAACCACAACGGCGCCGCACCCGGCTACGGCTCGACCACGACCTCCTGGGCAGCCGCCGTCTCTCCGGCCAGGAGCCTGGCGTCGACCGGTACGTTCCGCTTCACCAGCGCCAGCGCCACCGGCCCCAGCTCGTGATGGCGTACGGATGTCGTCACGAACCCGACCTTGCGGCCCTCGGCCCCCTCGTCGGCGACCCGGATCTCGGTACCCGGCACCGGCAGGTGCACCTCGCTGCCGTCCAGGTGCAGGAAGACGAGCCGGCGCGGCGGCTTGCCCAGGTTCTGCACGCGGGCGACCGTCTCCTGCCCCCGGTAGCAGCCCTTCTGGAGGTGCACGGCCGTACCGATCCAGCCCAGCTCGTGCGGGATGGTCCGGTGGTCGGTCTCGAAGCCGAGCCGGGGCCGGTGCTGCTCGACCCGCAGCGCCTCGTAGGCGAGCAGCCCCGCGGCGGGACCGTGCGACGCGGCGAAGGACTCCAGCTCGGCGCGCGGCAGGAACAGATCACGGCCGTACGCCGTCTCGCGTACGACGACCCCGTCCGGCACCTCGGCGATGGAGCCGGCGGGCAGGTGGACCACGGCGATGTCGGCGGTGCGGTCGGCGACCTCCACCCGGTAGAAGAACTTCATCGACTCCAGGTACGCGATCAACGCGTCCTGGGTGCCGGGCTCGACGTGGGCCCAGACGGTCGTGCCGTCGTCCACCAGGTACAACGCGTGCTCGATGTGCCCGTGCGCGGAGAGGATAAGGGCCTCGGTGGCCTCGCCCGCGGGCAGTTCGCTGACGTGCTGGGTGAGCAGCAGATGCAGCCAGCTCAGCCGGTCGTCACCGCTGACGGTGACGACACCGCGATGCGACAGGTCGACGAAACCGGTGCCGTCGGCGAGGGCGCGCTGCTCGCGGAACAGGTCGCCGTAGTGGGCGGCGACACCTTCGTCCACACCCTCGGCGGGGACTGCGCCGGGCAGGGACAGCAGGGGGCTCTTCATAACGCAAGCCTACGACGTGGGACTTGAACCCTTCAGGGAGCAGTCCCGGCACCGGCCGAAGATCGCGAAGTGCTTCATGTCGGTGTCGAACCCGAACTGCCGCCGCAGCTTGGCCGTGAACTCGGCGGCCACCTCCACGTCCGCCTCGATGACGTCCTCGCAGTCCCGGCACACCAGGTGCAGGTGGTGGTGCCGGTCGGCGAGGTGGTACGTGGGCGCGCCGTGCCCCAGATGGGCGTGGCTGACCAGGCCCAGCTCCTCCAGCAGCTCCAGCGTCCGGTAGACGGTGGAAATGTTGACCCCCGACGCCGTCTTCCTCACTTCCACGAGGATGTCGTCGGGGGTCGCATGCTCAAGGGTGTCGACGGCTTCGAGGACAAGCTGCCGCTGCGGCGTCAGCCGATAGCCGCGCTGCCTGAGATCACTCTTCCAGTCGGTGCTCACCACACCGACGAGTCTAGGACTACTTGAAGAATGCGATGCCGTCGTCGGGCATGTCGTCCGGGAGGGCCTTGGCCCAGCGTTCGACGTCCTCGGGGGTGACGACCTTCTTCAGCTGGGCCGACATGTAGGCCCGCAGCGGAACCTCGGGGGTCTGCTTCTCGCCCACCCACATCAGGTCGCTCTTCACGTAGCCGTACAGCCGCTTGCCGCCGCTGTACGGGGCGGAGCCGGGGGTGCGGGCGACGGCGTCCGTCACCAGGTCGATCTGCGGCTTCTTGTCGGCCATCTCGCCGTACCAGATCTCGATGACACCGTCGTCGCGGGTCATCGTGACCTCGACCTTGCGGTCCGCGTCGATCCGCCAGAAACCGGACTCGGACTCCAGCGGGCGGACCTTGTTGCCGTCCTTGTCCAGCACCCAGGTGTGGGAGTGGTACTCCAGGAAGTCCCGGCCGTCGTGGGTGAAGCTGACCTCCTGACCGAAGTTGCACTTCTCCGAGCCGGGGAAGTCGTGCACGCCCGCGCCGGCCCAGTTGCCGAGCAGGAAGGCGAGCGGGACAAGGTCCTTGTGCAGGTCGGACGGGATCTCGATCATGAGCGGAGGCTTTCCTAGAGGGGGGTCAGCGCTGGCCCTGGTACAGCTTCTTCACGGTCAGACCGGCGAAGGCGAGAACGCCGACGCAGACCAGGACCAGCAGAATTTCGAAGAAGATCTCCACGGGTGCTCCTTGAGCGAGGGTGGGCATACGACAGAGCCGGAGCCCAGCTTACGCGGCCGGGCCCCGGCCCTCCTGACGAGGTCCGCTCAGCTGAGCAGCTCGGTCTGCAAGGTCACCGTCTGCCGGAACGGAACGGCGTTCACCCCGCCCTTGCGGGTCTGGGTGATCACCGCGATGGTGTCCCCGGCCACGAAGTACGCCTGCCGCACCTGCTCGGCACCGTACGGCTCGGCCTCCGTGTACGGGAAGAGCGTCACGCCCTTCATACGGGCTCCCGGCGGGAACGTCTCGTCCAGCGCGTAGTACTCGGCACCGCGCACCGGGAAGATGGGGGCCCCGGCGTTGGCGAGGTGGCCGGACAGCAGGGTCTCGGAGACGGTGGCGGTGCCGAACCGCAGCAGCCGGATCCTGGTGCGGGTGCCGTCCGGGGTGGTCCAGCCGCGGCCCGCGATGCGCCGCAGACCGTGGTCGGTGAGCTTCTGGGCCAGCTCCCGGCGGTTCTCCCCGGTCGCGTAGTCGGCGAGGAAGTCCTTCACCGGCAGCCACCCGTCCGTGCCGCCCGGTCCCGGTTCCACCGTCGCCCCGCGGGGCGCGGGCAGCACCAGCGCACGCAGGTCGGCGTAGTGCGTCCCGGTGCGGTTGCTGGCTTCGAGCGGTCCGGGGCTGCCGGGCGGCAGTGGCGGCCGGACCAGCTCCGGGTAGTCCCACCGGCCGTCGGAGGCGGTGGCCAGGCCCGGCAGGTCCGTCCGCTCCATCCGGCTGACCCCATACGCCGACCCGGCCCCGACCAGGCAGAACACGGCCGCGACGGCGGTCCACCGCAGCGCCGCCCGCAGCGCCCGGCGGTCCTTCCGCACGGCGGCGGCCGGCGGCGCAACGGCGGGCAGCGGCGACCGGCCGGGCACCGGCTCGGGCTCCATCACCTGGGACGCGACCGACTCGGACGCCACCACCTCGGGTGCGACCGCTTCCTGTGGGGCCGACTGCTCCGGGGCCGGTCGCTGTGTCTGCTCGGTCATACGGCCTTCCCCGGGTCCTCGATGCGGTCGAACTGGGCGGCGACCATGTCCGCCGCCGGCCCCTCCTGCCGGTCCAGCGGCCCGGCCGCGGTCACCACGGCGAGGACCAGGACGTCTCCGACGGACCCCAGGCACACCATCGCGCCGAGCCGCTCGTCCGGGTCGGCCGGGTCGTCCGGGTCGTCCGGGTCGTCCGGGTCGTCCGGGTCGTCCGGCGGCAGGAAACACGCGGCGTCGTCCTCGTGTCCCTTCACGGCCGGGCCCTCGCGCAGGGACGCCGCGGACCCCAGGAGCCGCCGCTGGAGGGCGGCCTCGGAGTGCGCGGCCCCCTGGTCCGCCATCCGCGTCAGCGTGACCCCCGCCGTGAACTCCTCGCCGGACCCGGAGGAGCCCCCGGCAGTACTCACGTAGCTGCGCATCGCGACGCCCTTGACCGGTTCCCGGTCGATCCGGCGCTCCATCAGCAGCCGCTGGGACCGGGGCAGCCCGGTCAGCGACCGCTTGCGCTGGGCGGTCGCCTGGGCGCCGGTCAGTTCGGCCTCGGTCCCGAATTCGTTCACGTCCGGGCCGGGCCCGTACCGCCCCTCTTCGTACGGCAGCAGCAGAGTGCTCATCCCGGTGTCCTTGGCCGGCACGCCCACCGATGCCTTGGGCAGCCGCCAGGTGGCGGCACCCGGGTCGCGGTCGGCGCCGTGGACGACGACCGCGGTGGCGCTCACCCCCGCGACGACGGCGAGCGCCACCGCGGCACCGCCCAGCACGAGGCCGACGCGCCGCCGGGGGCGTCCGGGAGCGGACCCGGCCGGCCCGGGAACGGGGTTCTCGGGGGTTTCCGTCGTCACAGCCGCTCCATCTGCCGCTTCGCCAGGTCCACGATCGCCTTCTTCGGGATCGGCCTGGTGTCGTACATCCAGATCTGCAGGGAGACGTCCCCGCGCCAGGCGTGCGCCTCCGCCTCGTACACGCTCGCTCCGTCGCGGCTGCGGGGTTCGCGGACGGTGTACGCCTTGCCGTCGCCCGTGCCGGGGATCGCCCAGGTGTCGATGTCGTCCCAGTAGTGCTGGTAGCCGGCGTCCTCCGCCTCCTGCTGGGCGCCGAGCACCTCCTCCTGCCGGAACTGCAGCAGCCGGATCTCGACCGTGCGGGTGCCGCCCTCCGTCCAGCCGACGACGGCGGCGCGGCGGAACTCCTCGGAGAGCAGCCAGCTGTAGGCGTCCGCCGGGTCGTCGTACGTATCCGCCAGTTCGAGCAGGCTCATCCAGCCGTTCTCGGGCAGGAACTCAGCCGCGCGCGCCCCGTCCGGCTTCTTCAGCAGCAGCCGGCGCAGGTCACCGTCGGTCCTGGCCTCGCGGTCCCGCGCGGCGGGCAGCGCGGAAGCCTCTCCTGCCGCCCGGTCGAGCCGCGGCTGGGACAGCGGGGGCAGCTTCGTGGGCTCCCGGCCGGCCTGGACGAGGTAACCGGCGCAGAGGCCGGAGATCAGGCCGAGCGCGGCGGCACCGGCCAGGAGCGCCGGCATCCGGCCCCGGCGCCGTACCGGATCCGGCGTCCGGTCGGGCGGACCGGCCGGGCCGCCGGTGTCCGGCGCCGGCCCGGTACCGGGTCTCGCGTACACGTCCAAAGGACTCCCCCCAAGGGATGAAGAAGCGCGGCTTCCGTGGCCGCGCCGTCACAGGATGACTCATGGCATGCACATGGAGTTGCGGGCAAGCGGATTACGATTCGGGCATGGCGAAAAAGCTCGTTATCAAGGTGACGGCCGGCGCGGACGCCCCCGAGCGGTGTTCTCAGGCGTTCACGGTCGCCGCCGTGGCCGTGGCCAGCGGGGTCGACGTGTCGCTGTGGCTGACCGGGGAGTCGTCGTGGTTCGCGCTGCCGGGGCGGGCGGCCGAGTTCGAGCTGCCGCACGCCGCGCCGCTGCCCGACCTGCTGGAGTCGGTTCTCGCGGCCGGGCGGATCACGCTGTGCACGCAGTGCGCCGCGCGCCGGGAGATCACCGAGAAGGACGTCATCGAGGGCGTACGGATCGCGGGCGCGCAGGTGTTCGTGCAGGAGGCCCTGGGCGACGACACGCAGGCGCTCGTCTACTGAGGCCACTGAGGCCACTGAGGCCGGGCGCCCGTCAGGGGCGCGGGCGTTTCCTGCCGTCCAGTTCGTCCCACCACTCGTCCGACTCCGGGTCGCCCGAGGGGGCGTCCCACCAACGGTCCTCCGGGCCCCGCCGGTTGGCGACCATCGCGGCGACCGGCGGGATGACCATGGCCACGACGCACAGGCCGACGGCCGCCGGCACCGACCAGATGCGTACGACTCCCCAGGCCAGGACGAAGAGGCCGATACACGTCCCCATCATGGCGAAGTAGATGTGCCGTCGCCGGGCGTACATAGCTCCAGGGTAGGACCGGCCGGCCCTGTCACAACTGATCCACAATTCCCCGGCGGCCGGGACCGTCGGGGTTACCGTGGCGTATCCGTACCGGACGCCCGTCACCACCGCCGCCACCACCGACCCGGGGGAACCCCATGCGAGGCCTGCGCATACTGCTGATCGTCGTCGTGATCCTGGGCGCGCTGTTCGTGATCGCGGACCGGGTCGCCGTGCACTTCGCCGAGGGCGAGGCCGCGGACAAGCTGAAGGCCAACGAGCAGCTGGCCACGACCCCGGACGTGGACATCAAGGGCTTTCCCTTCCTGACCCAGCTCGCGGGAGGCTCCCTGGACGACGTCGAGGTCGGGATCGACGAGTACGACGCGGCCACCGGCGACGCCGGCCGGACGATACGGATCCAGGACCTGAAGGCCCACATGAAGGGTGTGGAGTTCTCCAGTGACTTCGGCTCCGCCACCGCGGCCACCGCGACCGGCACCGGGACGGTCTCGTACGCCGAGCTGCTGAAGACCGCCAAGCCGGAGCCGACCGAGGTCGCCCCGGGGGCCAGCGCCCGGGTCACCGGACTTTCGGACGGCGGCAACGGGAAGATCAAGGTGGCGGTGGAGCTGACCGCGCCCGCTCTCGGGATCAAGCAGACGGTGTCCGTGCTCAGTTCGGTGAGCGTGGTGGACGGCAAGGTCGAGGTGCACGCGGACTCGCTGCCCAGCCTGGGCGGCGCCGCGATCGCCGAGAACCGCATCCGCGCCATCACCGACTTCCAGCAGGCCATCGACCGACTGCCCGGCGGGATCAAGCTGGACAAGGTGCAGGCGGCGCCGGAAGGCGTCGAGATCAGCGTGAAGGGTTCGGGCGTCCGGCTGGCGGGGTAGGCACCCCGGCACCCCGCCCGCCCGGCATCCGGGAGCGGACAGGGATCGTCCGACTGGCGAGACGAGTGCGTCCGCAGCGTAGCCACGGCTGAGCCCGCGTGCTTCCGGCCGCCCCCGGAGGGGCTGCCGGACACCCATCCTGTATCAGTATCCGGACGATCGCGTCTCGTCATATGACACACCGGTGACACGCCCGCCCGGTCGTCCCTACGATCGGGCCCATGCGGTACTCGACGAGCGTCCTCCGGCCGCGGGGACAGGCGGATCTCACCAAGCGGCGGGCAGTGGACCTGTGCCGCGTGGCCGCCATGCTCTGTCGCCCCTTCTGAGCGGAAGCCCCGGCTCCCGCGTCCCTCATCCGCCCTGCCTCAGGGCATCCGTGTGCCGCTCGGGCACCGAGCGCACGCCTTTCCACCCGCACGCCCCGCCGCGACTGCCCCGGAGGAGAAGAGCATGAGCCGCAGCGACGTCCTGGTCGACGCCGACTGGCTCCAGGAGCACCTGGACGACCCGACCATCGCCATCGTGGAAGTGGACGAGGACACGTCCGCCTACGAGAAGAACCACATCAAGAACGCGATCCGCATCGACTGGACCAAGGACCTCCAGGACCCGGTCCGCCGTGACTTCATCGACCAGGAGGGCTTCGAAAAGCTCCTGTCGGAGAAGGGCATCGCCAACGACCACACGGTGATCCTCTACGGCGGCAACAACAACTGGTTCGCGTCGTACGCCTACTGGTACTTCAAGCTCTACGGCCACGAGAGCGTCAAGCTCCTCGACGGCGGCCGCAAGAAGTGGGAGCTGGACGCCCGCGAGCTGGTGGCCGGCGACGAGGTGCCGCAGCGCCCGCGGACCGAGTACAAGGCCAAGCCGCAGGACACCTCGATCCGTGCCTTCCGCGACGACGTCGTGTCGGCCATCGGCGCCCAGAACCTGGTCGACGTCCGCTCGCCCGACGAGTTCTCCGGCAAGCTGCTCGCCCCGGCCCACCTGCCGCAGGAGCAGTCGCAGCGGCCGGGCCACGTGCCGACCGCGAAGAACATCCCGTGGTCGAAGAACGCCAACGACGACGGCACCTTCAAGTCGGACGAGGAGCTGAAGGCCCTCTACGCCGAGGAGAACGTCGACCTCGCCAAGGACACGATCGCCTACTGCCGCATCGGTGAGCGCTCGGCCCTGACCTGGTTCGTGCTGCACGAGCTGCTGGGCGTGGAGAACGTCAAGAACTACGACGGCTCCTGGACCGAGTACGGCTCCCTCGTCGGCGTGCCGATCGAGCTCGGCGCCAACAAGTAAGCCCGCCCCCTTACAACCCCTCAGGAGTACGACATGTGCGGAGCGAAGGCCGGCGGCCCGGACGCCTCGGCGATCAAGCCCGGTGAGACCACGATCCAGGGCCAGGTGACCCGCGACGGCGAGCCGGTGACCGGTTACGTCCGACTGCTGGACTCGACCGGCGAGTTCACCGCGGAGGTGCCCACCTCCGCGACCGGCCAGTTCCGCTTCTACGCGGCCGAGGGCACGTGGACCGTGCGCGCCCTGGTGCCGGGTGCGACCGCGGACCGTACGGTCGTCGCCCAGAAGGGCGGGCTCGCGGAGGTCGCCATCGCGGTCTGAGGACTCACTGTGACGGCTGAAGGGCCGCGTTCCCGGGGTTGGACACCGACGGGGACGCGGCCCTTCGGCATGTGCCGCGAAAAAGCGCGAAATTGATTATGCGATGACAGGGTCATTTTCCGGCCATCACCGGAACGGGCGGTTCCGCTACCATTTCCCGGACGTCCCCCCTAATCTCCCCGTATGGCAGATTCCGGTTACACGCAGATCCTGATCTACGCGCTCAACTACGCCGATCGCATGCTGGAAGAGGTGCCGTATCTGCGTTACTCCGCCGAGCGGAGCCTGGGTTTTCTGTGGAGCCTTCGCGACCCGGACGAAAGGGCGGTCGTCGTCACCTCCGAACCCGTCGATCCCTACACCCTCGAATATCATTTCCGGGACGTTTTCGGTTTTGACGACCGAATGATCGAAAGCGTGCGCGACCGGCTGACCCTGCTCACCCCCGGCGTCCGCCGGGCGCGCCCGCTGGACGACCTGGTCCTCGGTGACGACGGCCTCGTGGCCACGCTGCGGGACGCCGTCGGCAAGACCGCGCGGGCCGGGATCGTGCACTTCATGGCGTCCGAGGCGCTGGACGAGCTGGCCCGCCGGATCGGGGCCGACCTGGACGAGGGGCACGCCTCGCTGGCCGCGCGCTGGGGCAGCAAGGCGGGCAGCAAGGAGATCCTGCTGCGGGCCGGAGTGCCGGTGCCCGGCGGCGGGGCCGAGGCGCTGCGCGGCGAGGCGGAGGTGGCCGCCGCGATCCGCCGGCTGGCCGGCGGCCCGGACCGGCCCCGGCACGTGCTGGTGAAGGTCAGCGCGAGCACCTGGGCGGCCTCGGTCGGCAATGTGCTGATCGACTGCGAGAAGTACGCCCGCACCGGTGACCTGCTCGGCTCGGCCGAGGTCCTGCGGATGTCCGCCGAGGAGTTCCACCGGGAGCTGGCCGACGAGGGCGTGATCGTGGAGGAGTTCCTGGAGGGGGTCACCTCCTCCCCCAGCGGCCAGGGGTACGTCACCGCCGACGGCACGGTGAAGGTGCTCGCGTGCCACGACCAGGTGCTCTCCGGGGGGCAGTACTGGGGCTGCCGGTACCCGGCCGAGGAGCGGTGGCGGCCCGCCATCACGGACGCGGTGGCCCGCACCGGCGCGGTGCTCGCCTCGCTCGGCCACCGGGGCAGCTTCGGCGTGGACTTCGTGATCGCCGGGGACCGCGGACCGCTCGCCGTGGAGATCAACCTGCGCAAGGTCGGCCCCAGCCATGTGCTGCGCTACGCCGAGGCCCTGGTCGGCCGGGACGTCGGCGCCGACGGACGGCTGCGCCGCCCGGACGGGCAGGCCATGTGCTACGTCCACGGGCGCATCCTCGACCCCGAGGCGCTGGGCCGGCTCGACCCGCGGACCGCGGTGGCGCGGCTGCGCGCCGAGGACCTGCTCTACCGCCGGGACCGGGGCGAGGGCGTCGCGCTGCACGTCCTGGGCGCGCTGAAGACCTGCGGCTTCGTGGAACTGACCGCGCTGGCGCCGACGTTCGGGGCGGCCGAGCGCTACACCGAGGCCGCCCGGGCGGCGCTGCTGCGGCCCGCCGCCGGATGACGGCGGTGCGGGTCCCCGGGACGGCCGGGGACCCGCACCGCTCTCTTCCCTGCGCGCCGGTCACTCGGGGCGCAGGGCCCGCTCGAAGGTCTCCGCGATCAGCTCCGGCGGCTCGGTGCCGACGGAGACCCGCAGCATGTCCCGGTGCAGCCCCCGCTCGCGCAGCGCGGCCCGTCCCCCGGGGGTGGTGAGCAGGTCGTAGTGCGCGATGAAGACCTGCGGGGACGCCATGGTGAACTCCGCGCCGAAACTGGGCCCCTTGGCCACCGCGAGCCGGTCGTAGACCAGCTCCAGGGGGACCTTGAGATCCAGCAGCAGCAGCCCGCCGGGGCCACCGGAGTCCCGCGCCACCTTGCGGTAGTTGGCGGCCGACCGGTCGTCGAGCGCCCAGCCGATGTCCCGGACCACGTCCGCACGGCGCCGCAGGCTCTCGGCGAGGGCCAGGGCGTTCGCGTTCACCCGCGCCATCCGCTCCGCGTAGCCGCGGATCCGGGCGGCCACCCGGGCCGTGTCCCGGCGGTAGGGCTCGTCGCCGTACCGCGGCAGCACGGTCAGCAGGTCCGCGGCGAACGGCGAACCGGGAGCGACCACCACCGCGCCCGCCAGCACGTCCGCCGATCCGGTGGCGTACTTGGTCAGGCTCTCGCAGACCACGTCGGCGTACGGCACCACGTCGACGTTGTGCGGGGTGGCGATCGTGGCGTCCACGACCAGCGCGCAGCCGGCCCGGTCGGCGATCTCGCGCAGCGCCGGCAGGTCGGGGACGCCCATCCCCGGGTTGCTCGGGATCTCCGCGATGATGCCGGCCAGTCCGCCCGCGTGCGCGGCGGCCACCCGGGCGACCTCCGCCAGGTCGAACGGGTCGGGCACGGTGGTGTGCTCGGCGTCCACGATCTGCTTCTCGAACAGGTGCATGGTGTCGAAGAAGATCCAGCCGAGCTGGAGCCAGTGGCGCCGGCCGCCGTCCCGCTGGATCTCCGTGACCGCCTCGATCGCCGCCGCCACCGCGTTCATGCCGCTGTTGCGCAGCGCCACGTACTCCGGGCCGGGCACGCCGTAGGCCCCGGCGAGGGTCTCCGCGACGGCGCGCGCGGGCGAGGCGTCCGCCGTCTCCTCGGGCTGCCGGCCGTCGATCAGGCCCGCGTCCCACAGCACGTCCTCCGCCTGCCGCGAGGACAGGTGGCCGCCGGTGTGCATGACGTGGGCCCGCGCCCGCGCGGCCTCCGGTCCCCCGGCGGGCAGCCGCACCCCGGACAGCGCGTGTCCGCCCAGGGTGAGGTCGCGCGCCGCGCCGGGCGGCAGGCCGGCGTAGGCCGCGGCGGCCCGCGCGGCCCGCGCCGAGCGGGTGAGCAGCAGTTCCCCGCCCGGGTCCTCCCGGGCGGCCAGCTCCGCCACCCGCACCACGTACGGGTGCGGGCGGAAGCGCGGGTAGCCCCAGGAGATGCGGCTCAGGGTGGCCGCGTCGTTCGACTCGTACCCGATGACCGACGCCACGTCGGGGATCGAGACGGACACCGAGTGCACGGAGCCGGGGACGGGCCGGCCGGCGGCGATGTGCCGCAGGCCGTCGGCCGACCCGGTGGTGCCGGATACCGCTTGGCTCATGCGTCGAGGCCCACGAGCCGCTGCACGCCGTCCCAGTAGTCCTCCACCAGCCCGAGGAACTCGTAGGCGCCCGCCTCGAACTCGGCGCGGGTGGCGGGCGAGTGGACGTAGGGCGCGATGGCGTTGAAGACGGAGTTGCTGTGCCCCACCTCGACGTCGATGTGCAACTGCCAGAAGTGGCGCAGGTCGTCGTCGTACCCCTGGTTGCGCAGCCCGTCGTTGATCTTCGAGACCATGATGGACGACATGGTCTCGTCGGCGTACAGCGCGCCGAGGGCCTTGTGGATCGGCGACTCGGTGTACAGCACCCGGATGCCGTCGTTGAGCCGCTTGGTGACCTCCAGCGGCTCGTAGGCGTCGAGGTGCTCCTTGTCGATGCCGAGCCGGGCGAGGAAGCCGGCGAAGAGCGTGGAGTGCGTGGGATCGCTGCCGACCTCGTCGGCGACGTTCAGGATGATCTCCCGGAGGATCATCTCGTCCCGTGTCTTGACCGCCATTCCCGTGATGTAGAACGGGAGGTAGCGGAAGAAGTAATAGCACTCGCTGTACATCAGGCGCTCCTGCTCGGGGGTGAGCGCCGTGGTGCGGTAGGCGTTCAGGTACGGGTGCTCGACGCCGCGGTGGGAGGCGATTTTCGCGAGCACGCCGTCCAGATAGTCCTTGATCTCCGGGTCCTGTACGGCGATCCGCCGGCGGATTCCCGGCTCCACGTGGTCGAAGTGGTCCGACAGCGGCTTGGTTTCCGGGGTGTTCAGATCGGTCATGGTGATCCCTCGTCGCGGGGGAAAGCGGGGGAAGAGCTCTGCGTCAGGCCCTTGCCGGGCCGCGGGCGCGGTGGCCGGTCAGTCGTCCAGGGCGGCGGCCGCCGAAACATCGGCGTCCTCCCACCAGCGGTCGTCGCCCTGCAGCTCGCGCCGCAGGTCGCGGTCGCCCGCCCAGGTCATGTTCAGGATGATGCGGGTGGTGTCCTCGCGCAGCGGAACCGTGCGGTGGAGCGTGGTGTCGGTGCGCAGGAAATACACGTCGCCCGACTCGAAGTGGTACGTGTGGATCGGATTGTCCACGAGATACTGGTGGATCCGCGGATCGGACTTGTCCCACTCCGTGTGCGGTACGCACTGGAGCATGCCGCCGATGTCGATGGGCGGGGCCTGGAGCACCCAGATGAGGGCGAAGCTGAAATCACCCCAGTGCCAGCCGTGCGTGTCCCCGCTCCGTTCCTGCCGGGTGATGAGGAATTCCTCGTCGGCCTTGGGGCAGGGATGCAGTTTCTCGCCGGCTATGCGCTCCAGCGCGCCGAGCAGTTCCGGATTCGCGTAGATCGAGGTGACCAGTTCGCTGTTGCCCGCGATCGTCTCGCTCTGCACCACGGACATGGAGCGGCGGGTGTATCCGGTGGTCTGGAGGCGGAGATCACGCCGCTCGGCGTATTTCTCCAGCAGCCGGTCCGCCTCCGCCCGCACGTTTTTGCGGACGTCTTCCCGAATCAGATCGGTGACAGTGACGATGCCGTACCGGTGGTAGTGATGCGCCATGCGGCGCAGTGCGCCCTGCTCCAGGGGATTGATGACGGTGCTTTCCTGCCCATTGCTGCTCACGGTGATCTCCCATGCTCGGCTGGGGATTTACGTGCTCGGCGAAGACGACGCGCGTCTGGGCCCGGCGAAGACTCCTGAAGAGGCTAGATAGGCCCCAGAGCCTGATCAACGGGTGCTGAATCGAAAGGCGCGATTTACGGCCAAGAGCATCTGTGCGAACCGGGACGATCAGGGAAAAGCGCAGGCCGGCGGACCGACGGCGGCGATATGGATCACCGGGGGAATTCACCCGGACCGCCGGCCGGTCCGCACAGTCGGCACCGCCTGGGGTGGAAGGGGCCCGTGTGACCGGGTTGATTGGCCCGATGAGCCCGCCCCCATATGCCCAGGACACGGGCCCATATGCCGAGGGCATGGGCTCATATGCCCAGGGCAAGGGCCCGGCCCCGGCGGACCGGGCCGGCCGAGCGCGCGGCCCGGGGCGGACCGGGCTAGCCGAGCGCGCGGCCCAGCACCCACACCACCGGGGCCGCCGCCGACAGCGGCAGGGCGACACCCGCGGTGAAGTGCACGAAGCGGGACGGGTAGTCGTAGCTCGCCGCCCGGTGGCCGATCAGCGCGCACACCCCGGCCGCCGCGCCGAGGACGGCGCCCTTGGTGCCGAAGCCGGTCATGCCGCCCACCACGAGGCCCGCGCCCCCCGCCGCGAGCAGCGCGGCCACGACCCGGGCCGGGCCCGGCAGCGGCAGGGCGCGGGCCACGACCGCCGCCGCGACGGCCGCCGCGCCCACCGACACCTCGTGGGCGCCGGCGGCCAGATAGCCGGTGGCCAGCACCGCGAGGGCCGCCGAGACCACCGTCGCCATCAGGCCGTACATCCGCTCGTCCGGCGAGGCGTGCGAGCGCAGCTGGAGCACGAGGGAGAGCAGGACCCACAGGCCGAGCGGGCCGAGGATGGCCACCAGGGCGTGGTCGCGGCCGGCCGCCAGGACCGCCACGTCGGCCGTCAGCGCGCCCGCGAAGGCCAGCGCGATGCCCTGCCGGGCGGGCCACATGCCGTTCAGCCGGAACCAGCCCGCGGCCGTCACCGCCTGGAGCACCACCAGCGGGACCACCAGCGCGTACGACGCGATGGGCGCCGCCGCGGCCAGCAGCAGTCCCAGCAGCGCGGTGAGCGCCGCCGGCTGCATCCCGGGCTCGATGATCGGGGACCGGCCCTCCAGACGGGCCCGCTGGGCGTCGGTGATCCGGGCGTTCCCGGCGAGGGTGGCGGGACCGTAGGCGGGCTCGTCGGAGGGGCCGGCGGAGTCGGCAGCGGGAGGAGCAGGAGGCGCGGAGTCGGCAGCGGGAGGAGCAGGGGGTTCGGGTTCCTGCGCCGGGGTGTACGTCCCGTACGAACCGCCGTATGAACCGCCGTACGAACCCGTATGCGCCCCGGTGTGCGCCCCTTCATATGCTCCCGTGTACGGGTCGGCGTACTGCTGAGGCTGGTGAGGCGGTTGCTGCTGCTGAGGCTGCTGATAGCCAGGGTCCTGGAAGTACGCCTGCGGCGGCTGCTGGTACCCCTGCGGCGGCTGCTGGTACCCCTGTGCCTGCTGATTCCCATGCGGCTGCTGGTGGCCCGGTGCCTGCGGGTACCCCTGCTCCTGCCGCGGCAGGTACGACGTCTCCTCCGCCGGCACCGCCGGATGCGTCTGGGTCTCCCAGGTCTGGCCCTGCCACTGCTGGGTCAGCTCGGGGTCGTGGCCGTACTGCTGCTCGTGTCCGGGCCACTGCTGCTGGGGCTGCTGATAGGGATCGTGGCCCTGGTGGGGGCCGCCCTGGTACGGCTGCTCGGTCATGCTCACCCTCCTGCGAACGGCGGGAGCACCTCGACCGTGCCGCCCTCGGCCAGCCGTACCGTCTCATGCGCGCGGGTCCCGACGGGGTCGCCGTCGACGAGGAAGGAGCAACGCTGGAGCACGCGGGTGAGTTCGCCGGGGTGGCGCTCGCGGACGGCGGCCAGCGCGCCGGCCAGCGTGTCCGCCTCGTACGGCTCCTCGGCGACCCCGGCCGCGGCCTTGGCGGCGGCCCAGTAGCGCACCGTGACCTTGGGCATCTGAATCCTCAATCGACGGCAAGAACAAGAAAAAGTCAAAGACAGTGTGAGTCAGGCTAGCCCGCCGCGGACACCGCCCAGTCCGCGATCCGCGCCACCAGGGCGTCGTCCGCCGCGTGCTCGGCGTGGCCCATGCCCGCCTCGATCCACAGCTCGCCGTGGCCGCCGGCTGCCTCGGCGAGCATCCGGGGGTGGTCGAGCGGGAAGTAGCCGTCGCGGTCGCCGTGCACGATGAGCAGCGGGGTCGGGGCGATCCGCCCGGCGGCCTGCACCGGGGAGAGCGGGACCGGGTCCCAGTCGCGGTGGTGGATGCGGGTGCGCAGGCCGTAGCGGCCGACCAGGCGGCCCTCGGGGCGGGTGACCAGCCAGTGCAGCCGGCGCATCGGGGCCGTGCCCCGGTAGTACCAGCGGGCGGGCGCGCTCACCGAGACCACGGCGTCGACCGTGCCGGGGTGCAGCGCCGCGTGCCGCAGGACCACCGAGCCGCCCATGGAGAAGCCGACGGTGACCACGCGCGCGTGCCCGAGGCGGCGGGCCCACGCCACGGCGGCGGCGAGGTCCAGCACCTCCTTGTCGCCGACGGTGGACCGGCCGCCGGAGCGCCCGTGACCGCGGAAGGAGAAGGTGAGGACCGCGCCGCGGGCGCGCAGCACGCCGGCCACCCGGCGCACATGCGGGCGGTCCACGTCCCCGGTGAAGCCGTGCGCGATCACGAACACCAGGTCACGGGAGGACGAAGAAGAGGCTGCCAAAGGGTCGGCAAAGCCTTCGTATACGGCGGCGCCCGGATCGTATACGGAATCGACCGGAATGCCGTCGGCCGTGCGCAGAAAAGTCCGCATAGGGCCGTCTCCGCCCGTCTCGCCATCCGGACGAACGGCGGAACGCGCCACATCACCTGCCGGTCGGTTGCTCATGTGGGCTATTCTGCTGGGCAGAGGACTCGGGCAGCGTAGCCCCCGGGTCCTTTTGTGCTTTCGGAAGCGTTGTATACGAAGCGGGAAACCTCAGGTGACCGCGGGTGTACGGGGCCTTCGGGATCGCAGAGCAGTGCCCGTCCGCACAGCGTCCTCGCAGGGACCGAGGAGGAACCAGACATATGAGTTCTCTGCTGCTCCTGACCAACGCCCTCCAGCCGTCGACAGAAGTGCTCCCCGCCCTCGGCCTGCTCCTGCACAACGTGCGGGTGGCCCCGGCGGAGGGTCCGGCGCTGGTCGACACGCCGGGTGCCGACGTCATCCTCGTCGACGGCCGCCGCGACCTGCCCCAGGTGCGCAGCCTGTGCCAGCTGCTGCGCTCCACCGGCCCCGGCTGTCCGCTGGTCCTCGTCGTCACCGAGGGCGGTCTCGCCGCCGTCACCGCGGACTGGGGCATCGACGACGTGCTGCTCGACACCGCCGGTCCCGCGGAGGTCGAGGCCCGGCTGCGCCTCGCCATGGGCCGCCAGCAGCTCGTCAACGACGACTCGCCCATGGAGATCCGCAACGGCGACCTGTCCGTGGACGAGGCCACCTACTCCGCCAAGCTCAAGGGCCGGGTCCTGGACCTGACCTTCAAGGAGTTCGAGCTGCTCAAATACCTCGCGCAGCACCCCGGCCGGGTCTTCACCCGCGCCCAGCTGCTCCAGGAGGTGTGGGGCTACGACTACTTCGGCGGCACCCGGACCGTCGACGTGCACGTACGGCGGCTGCGGGCCAAGCTCGGCCCGGAGCACGAGTCGCTGATCGGCACCGTCCGCAACGTGGGTTACCGATTCGTTACCCCCGAGAAGGCCGACCGCTCCGCCGACGAGGCCAAGGGCAAGTCCGCCCGGGCAAAGGCGGAAGATGCGGACGCAACCGCCGTGCCGGCCGGCGCCGAGGTGCACGCCGACGCCTGACCGCCCCCGGCAGCGCCCGGTCCGGCCCGGTTCGCCGGGTGATACGCCCTGCCCAGGAGGGGTCCATCCGCGTAGACTCCGCGCGTGGCCAAGGTGACTCGGGATGACGTGGCACGGCTGGCTGGGACCTCCACCGCCGTCGTCAGTTATGTCATCAACAACGGACCCCGGCCGGTCGCCCCGGCCACGCGCGAGCGCGTCCTCGCCGCGATCAAGGAACTGGGGTACCGGCCCGACCGGGTGGCGCAGGCCATGGCGTCCCGGCGCACCGACCTCATAGGGCTGATCATCCCGGACGCCCGTCAGCCGTTCTTCGGCGAGATGGCGCACGCGGTGGAACAGGCGGCGTCCGAGCGCGGGAAGATGGTGCTGGTCGGCAACACCGACTACATCGGCGAGCGCGAGGTGCACTATCTGCGCGCCTTCCTCGGGATGCGGGTCTCGGGCCTGATCCTCGTCTCCCACGCGCTGAACGACCTCGCCGCCGCCGAGATCGACGCCTGGGACGCCCGGGTGGTGCTGCTGCACGAGCGGCCGGAGGCCATCGACGACGTGGCCGTGGTGACGGACGACCTCGGCGGCGCCCAGCTCGCGGTCCGCCACCTGCTGGAGCACGGCTACGAGTACGTGGCCTGCATGGGTGGCACGGCCGAGACCCCGGCCGTAGGCGACCCGGTCTCCGACCACGTCGAGGGCTGGAAGCGGGCCATGGCGGAGGCCGGGCTGCCCGTCGAGGGCCGGCTGTTCGAGGCGCCGTACAACCGCTACGACGCCTATCGCGTCGCCCTGGACATCCTGTCCGGGCCCCGGCGCCCCCCGGCGATCTTCTGCTCCACCGACGACCAGGCGATCGGCCTGCTGCGGGCCGCGCGCGAGCTGCGCATCGACGTGCCCGGGGAGCTGGGGGTGGCCGGGTTCGACGACATCAAGGAGGCCGCGCTCGCCGACCCGCCGCTGACCACCGTGGCCTCCGACCGGTCGGCGATGGCCCGGGCGGCGGTCGACCTGGTGCTGGACGACGGGCTGCGGGTGGCGGGATCACGCCGGGAGCGGCTGAAGACGTTCCCGTCGCGGCTGGTGGTCCGGACGAGCTGCGGGTGCGTGTAGCGCCCCACCGCCGCGCCGGTCCCCGTCTTTATATCGGGCAAACACGGTTCTGCCGGGCTTCTCAGCGTGCACTCAGGAAGCTCTCATGGTCACGGGGGACTCTTTTGTCATGACCGAGAGCCAGGGCACTTACGAGCAGCCGTACCCTTCCTCCCCCGCGCACGCCGAGTGGCCGCCCCCGCCGCCGTACCAGCCGGGGCAGCCGCCGGAGCCGGGGAAGAAGCGCAGGCGCGGACCGGTGGCCCTGCTCGCGGCCGTCGCGATCGTGGCGGCGGCGGTCGGCGGCGGCACGGCCTACACCGTGCAGGAGCTGACCGGCAAGGACGCCACCACCGCCGTCGGCGCCCCCGCGGTACCGACCAGCCAGCGGGGTGACGTCGCCGCGATCGCCGCCGCGGTCAGCCCGAGCGTGGTCGAGATCAACGCGACCCTCGCGGGCGGCTCCTCCACCGGCTCCGGCGTGATCATCAGCTCGGACGGCGAGATCGTCACCAACAACCACGTCGTCTCCGGCGCCTCCTCGGTGACGGTGCGCACCAGCGACGGCAAGCGCTACACCGCCGAGGTGCTGGGCACCGACAGCTCCAAGGACCTCGCACTGATCAAGCTGCGGGGTGCCAAGGGACTGAAGGCGGCGGCACTCGGCGACTCCGACGCCGTGCGGGTCGGCGACCCGGTCGTGGCCATCGGCTCCCCCGAGGGCCTGACCGGCACGGTGACCAGCGGCATCGTCTCCGCCCTGAACCGGGACGTCACCGTCTCCACCGACGACAACCAGGGCCAGGACCCGGACGGCGACTGGCCGTTCCGGTTCGGCGGCCGCGAGTTCAACGGCGACACCGGCTCGTCCACCACCACCTACAAGGCGATACAGACCGACGCGTCCCTGAACCCCGGCAACTCCGGCGGCGCGCTGTTCGACGCCAACGGCCGGGTCATCGGCATCAACTCCGCGATGTACTCGTCCGGTTCGCAGGCGTCGTCCTCGGCGGCGGGCAGCATCGGCCTCGGCTTCGCCATCCCGGTCAACACCGTCAAGTCCGACCTGGCCGCGCTGCGGTCGGGCGGCACCAGCTAGACCACTCACGCGCCCCAGCCGGCGCACGAGTCAGCAAGGAGCAGGTCATGATCAAGCACGTTCCGCACCGCATGGCCGAACGCGGCCCCGCCGGCCTCACCCTGGCCCTGTCCATCGTGTCCGAGCTGCATGTCCCCGTACCGGCGCCCCGCGCCCCCGAGGTGGCGACCCGGGCCGTGACCCCGGTCCCGCAGCTGATGGGGCTGCGCACCTCCGCCGTCCGCCGGCACCGCCGCAAGGTTCCGCTGCACCGGCTGAGCACGGTCCGGACCTGACCGGCCCGCGCGTCCCTCACCGGCCCGCCTGACGTGGCACGCTGAGAGACGACCGCATCCGTCCCACCGCACCCCGAGGAACCGCGAGCGATGAGCCCCGCCGAAGGCGACCGTGACCCCCAGCGCATCCTGATCGTCGACGACGAGCCGGCCGTGCGCGAGGCCCTGCAGCGCAGCCTGGCCTTCGAGGGGTACGACACCGAGGTCGCCGTCGACGGGGCGGACGCCCTGGAGAAGGCGGGCGCCTACCGGCCGGACCTGGTCGTGCTGGACATCCAGATGCCCCGCATGGACGGTCTGACGGCGGCCCGCCGCATCCGGGGCGCGGGGGACACCACCCCGATCCTGATGCTCACCGCCCGCGACACGGTCGGCGACCGGGTGACCGGCCTGGACGCGGGCGCCGACGACTACCTGGTCAAGCCGTTCGAGCTGGACGAGCTGTTCGCCCGGATCCGGGCGCTGCTGCGCCGCAGCTCCTACGCGGCGGGCGTGTCCGCCGAGGCCCGGCAGGACGAGGCGCTCACCTTCGCCGACCTGCGGATGAACCTGGCCACCCGGGAGGTGACCCGGGGCGAGCGGCCGGTGGAGCTGACCCGCACCGAGTTCACCCTGCTGGAGATGTTCATGGCCCATCCGCGCCAGGTGCTCACCCGGGAGCAGATCCTGAAGGCGGTGTGGGGCTTCGACTTCGAGCCGTCCTCCAACTCGCTGGACGTGTACGTGATGTACCTGCGCCGCAAGACCGAGGCGGGCGGCGAGCCGCGCCTGGTGCACACGGTGCGGGGCGTGGGCTACGTCCTGAGGCAGGGCGGCGCCGAGTGAAACGTCTGCTGCGCCGGTACCGGGCGCTGCCGATCCGGGCACGGCTGGCGATGCTGGTCGCGGCGGCGGTGGCGTTCGCGGTGGCCGCGGTGTCGATGACCTGCTGGTTCATCGTGGAGCGCAAGCTGTACGACCAAGTGGACGACGATCTGCGCAAGTCGCTGAAGAACAACACCCAGCCCGACCAGGTGCTGCTGGCCCTGGCCCGCTGCACGGACACCCCGCCGTCCGACAACCCGTTCCGGGACCGGTACTCCCAGGTGGTCACGGAGGACGGCAAGGTCTGCCTGTTCGGGGGCGCCTCGGTGAAGATCAACGTCACGGCGGCCGACAAGTCGGAGATCCGGAACCTGGACGTCGGCACGCTCTACTTCCGCAACGGCACCGACAGCGAGGGCAACGACGTACGGGTGCTCACCCGGCCGCTGCTGGCCACCGCGTCCTCGACCGGCGAGCGCGGGCCCAACGTCGGCGTGCTCATCGCGATGCCGCTCAAGAGCACCCAGCAGAACCTCAACGACCTCGCGCTGATCCTGCTGCTGGTGTCGGCCATCGGGGTCCTCGGCGCCGGCGCGGCGGGGCTCGCGGTGGCGCGGGTCGGGCTGCGGCCGGTGGACCGGCTGACGGAGGCCGTGGAGCACGTGGCCCGTACCGAGGATCTGAGCGTGCGCATCCCGGTGGAGGAGGACAGCGAGGACGAGGTGGCCCGGCTGTCCCGGTCGTTCAACTCGATGACCGCCTCACTGGCCAGCTCCCGCGACCTCCAGCAGCAGTTGATCGCCGACGCCGGCCATGAACTCCGTACGCCCCTGACGTCGTTGCGCACCAACATCGAGCTGCTGACCCGCAGCGAGGAGACGGGCCGCCCGCTGCCGCCCGAGGACCGCAAGGCGCTGCTCGCCTCGGTGAAGGCGCAGATGACGGAGCTGGCCGCGCTGATCGGCGACCTCCAGGAGCTGTCCCGCTCGGAGGGACAGCGCGGCGAGCGGGTACAGGTCGTCTCGTTCCGGGACACCGTGGAGGCGGCGCTGCGCCGGGCCCGGCTGCGCGGCCCGGAGCTGTCGATCACCGCCGACCTGGAGCCCTGGTACGTGCGGGCGGAGCCGTCCGCGCTGGAGCGGGCCGTGGTCAACATCCTGGACAACGCGGTGAAGTTCAGCCCCGAGGGCGGCACGATCGAGGTGGCGCTGCACGCGGGCGTGCTGACCGTCCGCGACCACGGCCCCGGCATCCCCGAGCAGGAACTCCCGCACGTCTTCGACCGGTTCTGGCGCTCCCCCAGCGCCCGCGCCCTGCCCGGCTCGGGTCTCGGCCTGTCCATCGTGGCCCGTACGGTCCAGCAGGCGGGCGGCAAGGTCACCCTGGCCCGCGCCGAGGGCACCGGCACGGTGGTCACGGTCCGCCTGCCGGGCGCCCCGACCCCGCCGCCGGAAGCGCCTCAGACGGCGGCCGGCTGAGTCAGGCCCCGTCCGCGGCCCGCTCGGGCCGGTCGGCGACCGGGGCTCGCCGGCCGGTCGCGCCGAGGCTGGCCAGCAGGCGCAGGCTGTCGTGGGCGGCGGTGCCGGGGGCGGCCGACTGGATGATCAGCTCCGCGCCGGTGACGTCCGGGAGGGCGAAGTTCTCCTGGTGCAGTTCCAGGTAGCCGACCGCCGGGTGGTGGTACGCCTTGGGGCCGTGGGTGCGGGTGCGGACGTCGGCGCGCGCCCACAGCTGCCGGAAGCGTTCGCTGTGCATGGCGAGTTCGCCGATGAGGGCGGCCAGTTCCCGGTCGCCGGGGCAGCGGCCGGCCGCCAGCCGCAGATGGCCGACGATGTCGAGGGTGCAGTTCTCCCAGTCCGCGAACAGCGCCCGCCCCTCCTCGGTCAGGAAGATGTGCCGGGCGATGTTCAGGCCCTCGGCCGGCCGGCTGTAGATCATGTCGCCGAGCCGGTTCGCGGCCAGCACGGTCAGCCGGTGGTCGATGAGGAACGCGGGGGCGTCGCCGATCAGCTCCAGCACCCGCAGCAGTCCGGGGCGCGGCCGTGCCGAGGTGGCCCGCCGGGGCTCGCCCACCGCCCTGCGGGCGAGCCGGTGCAGGTGCTCGCGTTCCACGTCGTCCAGGCCGAGGACCCGGGCGAGCGCGTCGAGCACCTGCACCGACGGCTGCCGGGCCCGGCCCTGCTCCAGCCGGACGTAGTAGTCGACGCTCACGCCCGACAGGTGCGCGACCTCCTCGCGCCGCAGCCCGGTCACGCGGCGCCGGGAATCCGGGCGGATGCCGACGCTCTCGGGGCGGACCCGGGCCCGCCGGGTGCGCAGGAAGTCAGCCAGATCGTCCATCGCTCCAGTATCCGCGCGCGACGGCCCGGCTGGGTGGCCCCGCCAGTACCAGGAAGTCCGGGCCTACGGAGGAAGCGCCCCTGAATCGCGGGCGTCGGTCCGGCCAGGATCGAGGGCATCCCGATCCAACCGAGCAGGAGCAGAACATGAAGGTCTTCATCGTGCACGCCCACCCCGAGCGGCGGTCGCTGAACGGCGCGCTCACCGACATCGCGGTGGAGACGCTGACCGGAGCGGGGCACGAGGTGCGGGTCAGCGACCTGTACGCGATGGACTGGAAGCCCACCGTCGACGCGGACGACTTCGGCGACGCCGCCTCCAGCCCGCTGGACGTGGTCCACGACTCCGGCCGCGCCTTCGAGTCCGGCGCGCTGTCCGCCGACATCCGGGCCGAGCAGGAGAAGCTGCTGTGGGCGGACACCGTGATCCTCCAGTTCCCGCTGTGGTGGTACTCGATGCCGGCGATCCTCAAGGGCTGGGTGGACCGGGTGTACACCTACGGCTTCGGGTACGGCGTCGGCGAGCACAACGAGACCCGGTACGGCGACCGCTTCGGCGACGGCACCCTGAAGGGCAGGCGCGCCATGCTGTCGGTGACGGTCGGCGGCCCCGAGTCCCAGTACTCGGACCGGGGCATCAACGGCCCCATCGACGACCTGCTGTTCCCGATCCAGCACGGCATCCTCTACCACCCCGGCATGGACGTGCTGCCGCCGTTCGTCCTGCACCGGACGGTACGGATGTCCGCCGAGGCCTTCGCGGACGCGGCCGAGCGGTGGAAGAAGCGGCTGCTGACCCTGGAGGACACCGACCCGATCCCCTACCGCCGCCAGAACCACGGCGACTACGAGATGCCGTCGATGCGCCTGCGCGAGGGCCTGGAGCTGCCGGGCCGCACGGGCTTCGGCCTCCACATAGCGGGCTGACCGCCGCCCGGCAACCTTTCCGCGTCCCGCGGCGACTCCGGTGTGGCACCCCCACACGGACCACACCTGGAGTCGCTCATGAGCACTCGCACTCCCCGTCACCGCAGGAGCCGTGCCGCGTTCGCGGTCGGGCTGCCGCTCGCGCTCGCGGCGGCGGGCGGACTCGGCTACGGCCTGCTCGGCCCCGGCGGTTCGTCGCACGCGTCGGCCGCGACCGCCGTACCGGCGTGGGCCACGCAGGCCGCCGACGGGTTCGCCTCGGTGAACGCGCTCGGGCAGAACGGCACGTACGGCGGGCGCGGCGGCGAGATCGTCACCGTGAAGACCCTCGCGGACCTGGAGAAGTACGCCACCGCCGACAAGCCGTACATCATCGTCGTGGCCGCGGCCATCACGATGGACCCGGTCGGCAAGGAGATCAAGGTCCAGTCGGACAAGACCATCATCGGCGCCGGCACCTCGGGCCAGATCGTCGGCGGCGGCTTCTTCCTGGGCCAGGGCGTCCACAACGTGATCATCCGGAACCTGACGATCCGGGACGCGTACCAGGGCGTCTGGAACGACAAGGAGCACGACTACGACGGCATCCAGATGGACGGCGCCCACCACGTCTGGATCGACCACAACGACATCCGGCACATGGCGGACGGGCTGATCGACAGCCGCAAGGACACCACGTACCTGACCGTGTCCTGGAACCGGCTCGGCCAGGAGAACAAGGCGTTCGGCATCGGCTGGACCGAGAACACCACGGCGGACATCACCATCCACCACAACTGGATCCGCGAGACCGAGCAGCGCAACCCGTCCACGGACAATGTGGCCCACGCCCACCTGTACAACAACTACCTGGTGGACGAGCCGGGTACGACGATCAAGGCGTCCTACGGCAACTACGCGCGCGGCAGGACGAACATGCTGCTGGAGAACTCGTACTTCCAGGGCCTGGCCAACCCGGTGATCAGGGACTCGACGGCCACCCTCGTGCAGCGAGGCAACGTCTTCTCGGGCACGAGCGGCCGCAACGAGAGCGGCGGCACGGGCGGGTCGTGGGACCCGAGGAGCTACTACGCGTACACACCGGACAAGGCGGCGGACGTCCCGTCGGTGGTGAAGTCGGGCGCCGGTCCGCGTAGTTCCCTGGGCACGACCACGAAGACGGCCAAGGCGGCGGCCACCACGCTGATGGTTGCCAAGGACGGCTCGGGCCAGTACACGTCCGTCCAGGCGGCCGTGAACGCGGTCCCGGCGAACAACCCGTCCCGGGTGGTCATCGCGGTGAAGCCCGGCACCTACCGCGAGACGGTGAAGATCCCGTCGAACAAGCCGCACGTCACGATCCAGGGCACGGGCGCCAGCCGCAAGGACACGGTGATCGTCTACAACAACGCGTCCGGGACGCCCAAGCCGGACGGCTCGGGCACGTACGGCACCGGCGGCAGCGCGACCGTGGCCGTGGAGGCCGACGACTTCCAGGCGCGCAACCTCAGCATCACGAACGACTTCGACGAGGCGGCCCACCAGGACATCGCGCAGCAGGCGGTGGCGCTCCGCACGGCGTCCGACAAGATCTTCCTGGACGGGGTGATCGTCTCCGGCGACCAGGACACCCTCCTCCTGGACACGGCGTCGAAGGACCGCCTCGGCCGGGTCTACATGACCAACTCGTACGTGATCGGCAACGTCGACTTCATCTTCGGCCGGGCGACCGCGGTGATCGACAAGTCGGTCATCACCCTGAAGAAGCGCTGGAACGGCACGTCGGCGGGTTACGTGACGGCCCCGTCCACGGCGGCGAACCGCAAGGGCATCCTGATAGCCAACTCGACGGTTTCGGGCGACGTCTCCGACCGCACCTTCTACCTGGGCCGCCCCTGGCACGCCGGCGGCGACGCCACGCTGGACCCGCAGACCACGGTCCGCAACACGTCGTTGAGCGCGGCGATCAAAACAACCCCCTGGACCGACATGAGCGGCTTCTCCTGGAAGGACGACCGCTTCGCGGAATACAAGAACACGGGCGCGGGCGCGGGAGCGGCAAGCACGGACCGCCCCCAACTGACCGACGCGCAGGCCTCCGGCCAGGAGATCGGTGACTGGTTGGGGGACTGGACTCCTTCGGCGTCCTGAGTGTGGGACACGCCGTCAGCCGCCTCGGTTACGGGGCGGCTGACGGCGACCATGGACGCCTCACATCACCCGCACGTGCGCACGCCCCACCCACGCTTGATCCCGTCCACCAACCCGACCCAGGAAACGGCCGAGAGAACCAAGGGCCGGGAGGCGGGGGTTTTGCTGTCGCGGACCGGGACAACACCCGGGTAGCCGTCGGCAACCTCGACGCAGTTGTTGGCTCCTCCGTCGCTGTAGCTCGACTTGCGCCAAGCCGCGCTGCTGAGGTCGAGGTTGCGGTTCATGATCTGTGCTCCTCCAGTAGGTCCCTGATGAACCCGAGCGAGTCCGTGGGGGACAACGCCATGTCCCGGAGCCGATCGTAGGACAGTCTGTGGCGCAGAACACTGTCCGGATCCTCGGTCAACTCGCCCCGGGTGCTGCCTTCTACGTAGGCCACTCCCGTCGCGTCCTTCTGCCACAGCAACGTCAGCGACGCATGCATGTGGTGATGGAGTCCGGCGGTAAACGGCAGCACTTGGAGCGCCACATTCGGCAGCATCGCAACGGCCTCTATGCGGATCAGCTGCTCCTCCCAGGTCTTCTGGACGGCCGCCGGACGCCGGAACGCGTATTCATCCATGATGATCCGGACGCTGGGCTCCGGCTTCTGTCGCAACAGGTACTGCCGTCCAAGCCTGGCCGCTACCTGCTCCTCAACCCAGTCGTCGTCCTCGAGCGTTGTCTGAGGTCCCGACAGCACTTCTTGAGCGAAGTCCTCGGTCTGGATGAGCCCTGGCACACCCGGCGTGAACATCCACATGATCCGCGCCGTAGCCTCCAGCTTCATGAACGCCTTGTACTGGTCCTTGAAGGCGTCCAGGCGCGCAGCCTTCCAGTGGCCGACCAGCAGGGAACCCGTGCCGTAGTAGCTGTCCAGGTCCTCCATCACCGTCACCTTGGACAGGCGCTCGCCGGACTCCAGGCGGCTCAGGTAGCTCTTGTCGTAGCCGGTGTCCTCGGCCAGTTGGCCCAGGGACTTGCCGGCCTTGTCGCGCAGGACTTTCAGGGTCTGCCCGAGGATGGCCCGCCCGGACACCGGCCCCGGGTCAACGGTTTCGCCCACGTCACCCCTCCCTGTTGTCCCTGCTCACGGACAACACGACACCTCTTCCGCAGCCTACTCGCCGTCCGTGACGATCGAGGTACGAACCGTAATCGTCACCCCCACAACGGAGACTTCTCATGGCCGAGTTGCGCCTGCTGCCCTGGACGAGCCCCGAGGGCAAGCCCTGCTATCTCAGCGCGGACCACGACGGCAGCCGCCTGTCCCGGCTCGCGGACGACGTGGAGGCGGCACAGCTGCGGTCGGGTGAGCAGGTGCTGGCCGGCGCGAGAGCCGTGCTCGCGGACGAAACGGCGGGCGAACGCGCCGTACGCTTCGCGCTGACCCGGGCCGGCGAGTCCCTGGAGGAAGTGATCCGCATCGCCCACAGCAGGGGCGCCCGCATCCCCGCCGCGTACGAGCGCTGACGCCTCGTGCACAACCGGTCCCGCACCCCCGCAACGGTCTACCGTGGACTCCCAGGCGCCCCCACCGTCCCAGCCGAAGAAGAGAGCGCGATCATGGCCCACGAGGTGGATCCGAACTCCTGCGAGAGGACCCCGGACGCGATCCGTGCGGCTCTGCAGCGGCGCCCCGACTGGCTGAAGGACTTCGAGCGGGACTGGCTGAGCGCGGCGGCGGAGTTCGACCGGCCGGGGCTCGACGCGGTGATCGACAAGTGGTTCCCGTTCGCCTGCGCCTGCGCCACCCCCGGGTACCTCGACGAGGTGGAGCAGACCGTCAAGCGCATGACGGAGGGCGACACGGAAGACCTGGTCTTCTACGACGCGGACGGCAACGCCTACGACGCCGACAACCACCCCGTCGACACGAGCAGGTGCGGGTGAGCGCGTACTCGATCAGGTACGTGGAGCGTGCGGCCCGGCGCAAGGCCGCGCTTCCGGGACCTCAGCGGGAGGCCCTGGAGAGCCTGGAGAAGCGGCTCGCCCTCAACCCGTTCGGCCCGCCCGCGACCAGCAACCGCGACAACAGCTGGTCCGCCGCGTTCACCGGCGGCTTCGTCACCTACATCGTGTCGAACCGGCACGTGGTGATCAACGTGATCGATCTGGTCGCCCTCTGACCTTGTCCACAGCTGTGGACAAGGTCAGAGGAGCGGCACACACGGGCCTACTTGATGATCGTGATCCGGTTCGCCGCTGGAGGCGCCATCGGCGACGACGCCGACGAGTTCGCCGTCAGGTACTTCACCAGGGCCGCCAGGTCATCCGAGCCGACCAGGGGGTTCTTGCCCTGCCCGAGGGACGGGAAGCCGTCGCCGCCGCCCGCGAGGAAGGCGTTCATGGCGACGCGGTAGGTGGCCGTCGGGTCGATGGGCGCGCCGTTCAGGCGGATGGAGTCGGTGACCACCCGGTCCGCGCCGGACTTGGTGAGGTCCAGGGTGTAGGTGAGGCCGGCCGAGGGCTGGAGGATGCGCGGGGCCGCCTCGTTGGAGCCGCTGACCTGCTCCTTGAGGGCCTGGACGAGCTGGGCGCCGGTGAGGTCCACGAGGTTGACCGTGTTGGCGAACGGCTGGACCGTGAAGCCCTCGGCGTAGGTGACCACGCCGTCGCCCTCCGCGCCCTTGGCCGCGTAGGTCAGGCCCGCCCGGACGCCGCCGGGGTTCATCAGCGCCAGGCTGGTCTTCGGGTCCAGCTCACGGCCGTGGGCGAGCTGCGCGTCGGCGACCAGGTCGCCCATCGGGGACTCGGTGCCGGTGTTGCCGATGTCGCCGGAGATGTAGCCGATGGGTCGGTTGCCGATGGGGGCGGCCAGGGTGTTCCACTTGCCGATCAGGTCGGTGATGTCGCGCGCCTTGGGGACGTCCCGCGTCACCACGTGATTGGCCGAGTTCACCGCCGTCCGCACGATGTCACCCGTCCGGCGGTCGTACGTGAGCGTGGTGTCGGTGTAAAGGCGGCCGAAGGAGGACGCCGACGTGACCATACGCGGGCGGCCCGACGGGTCCGGGACCGTGCAGACGTACGCCTGGTGGGTGTGCCCGGTGACCAGCGCGTCCACGGCCGGGGTCACGTTCTTGGCGATGTCCACGACGGGGCCGGAGATGCCGTCGCCCGCGCCCGGGGAGTCGCAGTCGTAGTTGTAGGAGCCGGAGGCCGGGTAACCGCCCTCGTGGATCAGGGCCACGATGGACTGCACGCCCTGCCGCTGGAGCACCTTGGCGTACTTGTTGATGGTCTCGGTCTCGTCCTTGAAGGACAGGCCCTTGACGCCCTCGGCGGAGACGACCCCCGGGGTGCCCTCCAGCGTGACGCCGATGAAGCCGATCTTGACGCCGTTCTTCTTCCACACCCAGTAGGGCTTCAGGATCGGCTTGCCGGTCTTGTCGTCCTGGACGTTCGCCGCCAGGTACGGGAAGTCCGCGCCCTCGAACTCCTGGTCCGTGTAGCAGCCGTCCTTCGGGTGGCAGCCGCCGTTCTGGATGCGGGCCAGTTCCCGCGCACCCTCGTCGAACTCGTGGTTGCCGACCGACGTGACGTCCAGGTCGAGCTTGTTCAGCGCCTCGATGGTGGGCTCGTCGTGGAACAGGCCCGACAGCAGCGGGGAGGCACCGACCAGGTCGCCGCCGGCCGCCGTCACCGAGTACGGGTGCCCCTTGCGGGCCTGCCGCAGGTGGGTGGCCAGGTACTCGACGCCGCCCGCGTCGATCGTCTTCGTCGTGCCGTCCGGCTGGAGTTCGCTGACCCGGCCGGAGGAGCCGGACGGCGGCTCCAGATTGCCGTGCAGGTCGTTGAACGACAGCAACTGGACGTCCTGGTAGCGGCCCGGGTGGTGGGGGCGGTGCTCCTCGCGCGCGTCCGCCGGGAGCGCGGTGGCCAGCGCCGCCGCCGTGGCGAGACCGGCCGCGGACGCGAGGAACGCGTAGGTACGGCGTCTGGTGCGCCGGGGTACGGATGACATGAAACCCCCCTGTGGGTCGGCTGTCGTGCTCGGCGCAGCCTAGGGTCAACGCGCGTAGAGCGACAGGGGGTTCAGGTCACAACCTGGTTTCCCTTCGACGCCGCTCGCGCCCGGTGCCTTCACCCCTGGTATGCCGGGACTTCGCCCCGGGCGCCCCGTACTCTCGTACGCATGAGCAGCGACGACACCGTACGGGGCTTTTCCGCCCGCTCCATCGAGACCTACTCCGCGCTCACCCCGGACCAGGGCGAGGCCGTACTGCGCCTGCTCGGCGAGGCCGCCCGGGCCGACGGGCAGCAGCCGGTGTCCGAGCAGGGCCGGCTGCACCTGCGCGGCGGCTCCCGCGAGGGCGTCTCACATCTGCTGCTGACGGTCGGCGGCGAACTCGTCGGCTACGCCCAGCTGGAGGACACCGACCCGGTGGAGCCGCCGGCCGCCGAGCTCGTCGTGCACCCCGCGCAGCGCGGGCACGGACACGGGCGGGCCCTCGGCTCGGCCCTGCTCGCCGCCTCCGGCAAGCGGCTGCGGGTCTGGGCGCACGGCGGACACCCCGCCGCCCGGCACCTCGCCCAGGTGCTGGGCCTCACGCTGTTCCGGGAACTGCGCCAGATGCGGCGGCCGTTGACCGAACTGGAGCTGCCCGAGCCGGTGCTGCCGGAGGGCGTCAGCGTGCGGGCCTTCGTCCCCGGCAAGGACGACGCGGCCTGGCTCGCGGTCAACGCCGCCGCCTTCGCCCACCACCCGGAGCAGGGCTCCCTCACCCAGCGGGACCTGGACGACCGCAAGGCCGAACCGTGGTTCGACCCGGCCGGGTTCTTCCTCGCCGAGCGGCGCGGGGAGCTGATCGGCTTCCACTGGACCAAGACGCACGCCGAGGAGGGGCTCGGCGAGGTGTACGTCCTCGGGGTGCGTCCCGGCGAGCAGGGCGGCGGCCTCGGCAAGGCCCTCACCACGATCGGGCTGCGCCACCTGGCCGCCCAGCAGCTCCCCACCGCGATGCTCTACGTCGACGCCGACAACAAGGCGGCCGTGACGGTGTACGAGCGGCTGGGCTTCACCGTCCACGAGACCGACCTGATGTACCGCACGGAGACCTGAGCGACGGTTCGGCCCTGGAGCCGGGCGCCCGCGCGCGTCAGCCGGAGCGCCGGGGTCTGGGGGACCGGCGGCGGAAGGGTATCCGGAACAGGCGTCGTATCGGCTCGCGGAGGGTTGCCAGCCATACCGCGCCGGACGCCGCCAGCAGCCAGGCCCAGTGGTCGTGGGCCGTGTCCCAGCGGGGGTCCCCGGCGGGCACGAACAGGGGCCAGTCGTCCGGCAGCAGTAGCGGGGCGAGCAGCGCGGCGGCCAGCAGGGTCGTGGCCGCCGGCCGGCTCGGGTGCGGGTCGTCCGAGTGGCGCGCGGCGAGCCCGGCCAGGGCCAGGGCCAGCGCGCAGGCGGCCCCCGCCTCCAGGGTGACGTCCCCCGTCGGCGGGCGGTGCGCGCCGGGTGCCAGCAGCAGGACGGCCGTCCACCACGCGGCGGCGAACGGCGCCACCAGCGCCACCCGCAGCGCGGACCGCACCGCCCGCCCCGTCGGCACCGGCGTGGTGCCGTGCCGGGCGGGGTCGTCCAGCAGGAAGGCCAGGCCCAGCGCGAGGACGAGGGCGGCGGTGCGCAGCAGCAAGAGCGTGACCCACTCGGCCGGCTCGGCGCCGGACAGCCGGGGCAGTCCCGGGATCAGCAGGCCGACCGCCCCGGCCGCGCCCAGCGTCCGCCACGGCAGCGTGCGCCAGACGGGGACGGCCAGCGCCCGGATCACGCCCCGCACCGGTCCGGCCCCACCTTGGCCCGCACGCCCAGCAGTTCGGCAGCGCGGGCGGTGGTGATCTTCGGAGCGGTCAGCTCCGCCCAATGGGCCTTGACCCGGCCGACGACCGAGGGCAGCGGCCGGTCCAGCAGGGCACGGACGACGTCCGTCTGACCGGCCGTCATGGTGAGCGGGTCGGTCGGGGAGAGGACGACCGCCTCGCCGCTGAGGCTGTCGTCGAGCCGGACGTTCCTGAGCTGCGACTCGGGGTCGTGCTGCCAGGCGAGGGACAGCCACATGACGGTCACCATCCGGCCGTCGCACAGCTCGGCCGCCGCCTTCTCGTCGCCCGCCACCAGCACGGCGGCCACGGCCGTGGAGAACTCCGGGACCCGGTTGCCGCCCCAGGCGGTGCCCACGGTGACCTGGTGGGCAGTGGCGGACGGGGGCAGCGCCGAGTCGTTGTCGAGGCCGTAGCGGGCGTCCAGCCGCTGCCGGACCAGCAGCCGCTGCCCCTGCGCGGGACCGCCCGCCAGCGACTGCACCTCGCGCACGACCCGCTCCCATTCGGCGGTGCGCGGTGCCCACTCGGGGAACGCGCAGTACTCCGAGGTGCCGCGCCGCAGGCACGTCTGCTCCTTCTCCGGGGTGAGCGAGGCCCGCTGCCGGGCCGCCGCCGTCGCCTCCGGGACATCACGGGTCTGCGCGACGCCGCCCAGCACGGTCACGGCCAGCGCGGCGGCGACGGCCCCCTGGACGGACCGGCCGCGGGAGCCGGAGAGCAGGACGGCGAGCAGCGCGGCCGTCGCGGCGAACCCGGCGAGGTAGAGGGCGTGCCAGGCGGCGGGGCGGCCCAGCAGGCCGGACGGGAAGGGGTACTTGTTGGCCGTGCCGACCACCGGGGCCAGCCAGGCGATCCCGGTCTCCCCGGCGAACGGGAACGCGGCTCCGACGAACATCAGGTAGAACACCACGAACAGCAGCGGCGCCGCGACGGCCGACGGCACCAGCCGGGCGAGCAGCACGCCGAGCGCCCCGAACAGCAGCACCGTCAGCGGCCCGACCAGCAGCTCGGCCGGCGAACCGTGCCCGATCGCGCCGGGCTTGACCGCCTCCCAGGTGAACTGGACGATCACACCCACGGCGACCAGCAGCGCGAGCGGTACGACGGACAGCGCGTGCGCGGCCGTCCGCTGCCCCCGGGACAGCGCCAGCACCGCGAAGTGGCGCTCGGTGTCCCGGCGGCGCGAGCGCAGCACGGCCTGGTTGGCGCACAGCAGCGCGGCGAGCGCCACGAACAGCGGGCCGCCCTGGGTGGCGCGGTCGGCGTCCTGGAGCGCCGGGAACTCGTCCCAGGGCTGGAGGTTGTGCCACACCAGCCAGGCCGTGTAGCCGGCGAGGGCGAGCAGGACGGGCAGGCGCAGCAGCAGCCTGCGGGCCTCGAAGAGGGCGAGCGCGAGCACGGCCGCCATGGGGGTGCCGGGGGCGGCCGGGGCGGCCTGCGCCTCCTTCTCCAGTACGGGCGCGGTCACGCGGTCACCTCCGCGAGCTCGCCGTCGAGGGTGAGCAGGTAGCCGTCCTCCAGGGTGGGTTCGAGCAGTTCGGCGCCGGGGGGCGGATCGCCCACGTTGCGGAAGGTGCCCGTACCGGTGCGCCAGCCCGCCTTCGCCCCCGGATCGCGCCCGCCGCTGCTCCACACCCGGCCGGCGGCCCGCGCGGTCAGCTCGGCTGGGGTGCCGGCGAACCGGATCCGGCCGCCCGCCATCACCAGGACCCGGTTGCAGAGCATCGCCACGTCCTCGGTCTGGTGGGTGGACAGCAGCACCGTGCGGTCCTCGCCGGCGCGGGCGATCACCTCTCGGAACCGCATGCGCTGTTCGGGGTCGAGGCCGACGGTCGGCTCGTCCAGCACCAGGAAGCCGGGATCGCCGACGAGGGCGGCGGCCAGCGCGACGCGCTGCCGCATGCCGCCGGACAGCTTCTTGATGCGCTTGCCGCGCACGTCGTCCAGGTCGGCCTCGGCGAGGACGCGGCGCACCTCCCGGTGCCGGGCGGCGCGGTCGGTCAGCTCCTTGAGGATCGCGACGTAGTCCACGAACTCGAACGGCGTGAAATCGGGGTGGAAACCGGGGGTCTGCGGGAGATAGCCCAGGTTCCGGCGCAGTTCCTGGCGGCCCCGCGCGCTCGCCGGGTCGTGCCCGAGCACCGTGAAGGCGCCCCGGTCGGCCGGGACGGCGGTGGCCAGGACCCGCAGCAGCGTGGTCTTGCCCGCGCCGTTCGGCCCGAGGAGTCCGGTCACACCCCGGCCGAGCCGCAGCGACACGTCGTCCAGGGCGCGGGTGCCGCCGTAACGGAGGGTGAGTCCGGAGGCGGAGACGGTGGTGGTCATGTGGTGCTCCTGCGGGAGGTGGGGGACGGAAGGTTCATCGGGCGCCCGGACAGGCGGGTCATCGGGCGCCTCCGGCGGACGCGGGACTCATCGGATGCCTCGGTGGGCACTGGGCTCATCGGTCGCCCCGGCGGAACGGCGTTCATCGGACGCCCCCGGTGGACTGGTCGAAGCGGTCCCGGGTGAGGAAGAGCAGGCCGGCGGCGAAGGCGGCGACCCCGGCGGCCACGCCCTGCCCGGTGGCGGTGAACGGCGCGAGCACGCGGTCACCGCTGTTCCGGGCCGCCTCGGCGACGAGCAGCAGCACGACCCAGCCGCCGCCGGCCAGGGCGGGCGCGGTGACCGGCCCGAGCCGGGGGGTCAGCGCCAGCCCGGTCGCGGTGAGCGCCAGCGCGGGCAGCAGCCAGGCGAACGCGCTCAGCCCGAACCCCGGCAGGGCGAGGCCCGCCAGACCGGTCAGGGCGAGGGCGGCGGTCAGCACGGCGACCGTGCGGATCATCAGCAGGCGGAAGCCGTGCAACGGGGAGACGACCGTCATCTCGTACGTCGGGTCGACCACCGGCCCGTACGACAGGGCGACCCCGGCGAGCGGCAGCAGCGGGGTGAGCGCCAGGAACAGGGTGGTCGAGTGGCCCGCTCGCGCGGTCAGCACGGACATCACCAGCACCAGTGCCACGGCCGTCAGCCACGAGCGGCGCAGCACCGGCGTCGCGGCCAGCAGCCGCGCGGTGTGGTCGGCCACGCCGAACCGCAGCAGCAGCCGCTCGAGCGGGCGGGGCCTGGGCGCGTCCAGCTCGGCGTCCAGCCGCGCCCAGGCCGCGTCCAGCGCCCCGGCGTCCCAGGCCGAGGCCAGCACCGCGCGGCACTCGGCGCAGCCGGCCAGGTGCGTGTCGGCGGACCACAGCAGCGGCGGCTGAAGCTCCCCGCGCGCGTAGGCCCGCAGGTCCTCCTCGGCGACGTGCCAGCTCATGCCGACACCTCCGCCGGTCCTCGGTCCGTCATGCCAGTGCCTCCCGCAGTTGCTTCCGGGCCCGCATCGCCCGTGTCTTGACCGTGCCGGGCGGAATCCCGAGCAGGTCGGCCGCCTCCCGGGTGGTCAGCCCGTCGATGACCGTTGCCTGGAGCACCGCCCGCAGCTCCGGGGAGAGCCGGACCAGTGCGCCCGCCAGATCCCCGTGCTCCACGCCCGCCAGCACGCGGTCCTCGGCGGACACCTCGTCCCGGTGGCGCAGCCGGGCCAGCGCCTGCCGCAGCCGGCCGCGCGCGCCGTCGCCGCGCTGGGCGTCCACGAGGCGGCGGGAGCCGATGCGCCACAGCCAGCCGGCCACCTCGCCCTCCTGGCGGTAGCGGGCCTTGCCCCGCCAGATCGCGAGGAAGGTCTCCTGGACGATGTCGTCCACGACCCCGGCGTCGGCGCAGCGCCCGCGCAGGCGCGCGGTCAGCCACGGCGCGTACCGCCGGAACAGCTCCTCGAAGGCGTGCCGGTCGCGGTCCGCCGCGATGGCCCGCAGCAGCTCCGCGTCGCTTCTCGTCTCGCTCACATCTCCTCATCGGACGGGGGCCGCCGAACGGTTCACGGCCGGTGCATTCGTTTTCCGGAAGCCCCGTTTGACTTCCGGACACCCCCTCCACCACCCTTTCACTACTTAATTAGTGAAAGGGTGGGTGGCCGGGTGGTCGAATACCGCATCGACCGGCACAGCGGTGTGGCCACCTACGTCCAGATCGTCCAGCAGACCAAACAGGCCCTGCGCCTCGGCCTGCTGGCCCCGGGGGACCGGCTGCCCACGGCACGCGAGGTGGTGGAGGCCACGGCCATCAATCCCAACACCGTCCTGAAGGCGTACCGCGAACTGGAGCGCGAGGGCCTGGTGGAGGCGCGGCGCGGGCTCGGCACCTTCGTCCGGCGCACCCTCGGCGCCGCCCCGGCCGACTCCCCGCTGCGGGCCGAGCTGGAGGAGTGGGCCCGGCGCGCCCGGGACGCGGGGCTGGAGCGGGACGACGTGGCAGCGCTCTTCACCGCCGTACTCGACACGCACTTCCAGGGAGACCCGACATGAGCAGCGACACGGCGTTGACGGCCGAGGCTCTGGGGAAACGGTTCCGCCGCCGGGCGGGCTGGGCCCTGCGGGACTGCTCGTTCCGGCTGCCCGCCGGACGCGTGTGCGCGGTCGTCGGCCCCAACGGCGCCGGAAAGTCCACCCTGCTCGCCCTGGCCGCGGGCCTCACCGCCCCCACCGAGGGCGCGGTGACCGTGCTGGGCACCACTCCGTCCGCCGCCCGGCCCCGGGTCGGCTACGTCGCCCAGGACAAGCCCCTCCACCCGCAGCTCACCGTCGCCGAGACCCTGCGCATGGGCGCCGACCTCAACCCCGCGCACTGGGACGCGGCCGGCGCCGAACGGGTCGTAGCGGCCGGGGACCTCGATCCCGAGGCCCGTGTCCGCTCCCTCTCCGGTGGCCAGCGCACCCGTGTCGCGCTCGCCCTCGCCCTCGGCAAGCGGCCCGAACTGCTGCTCCTGGACGAGCCGATGGCCGACCTCGATCCGCTGGCCCGGCACGAGCTGATGGGCACGCTGATGGCCCAGGCCGCCCAGTACGGCACCACCATCGTGATGTCCTCGCACGTCGTCGCCGAGCTGGAGGACTCCTGCGACCACCTGCTGCTGGTCGGCTCCGGCCGGATCCGGCTGGCCGGCGAGATCGACGACCTGCTCGCCGCCCACCTGCGGATCTCCGGCGCCGCGGAACCCGCCGCCCTCGACGGGCACACCGTGGTCGAGTCCCGGGTCACCGGACGCCAGCTGTCCGCCCTGATCCGCCCGGCCGGACCGCTCCCCGAGGGCTGGCGCACCGCCGCGCCCTCGCTGGAGGAACTGGTCCTGGCCCATCTGCGCAACCCGGGGGCGCCCGCCCTGACCCCGGCCGAGAACCAGGAGTACGCCGCGTGACCGCCCCCCTGAGCACATCCGCCCCGCCGGCCGCCGTCCCGCGCCAGGTCCGCTGGCTGCTGCGGCTGCACCGCCCCGCCCTGTGCGCCTGGACGGTCCTCGTCGTGGGCCTGGCCGCCGCGCTGCTGTGGCTGTGGGGACCGCTCACCGACGCCTCGGCCGCGGCCTGGCAGCAGTTCGACACCGACCCCGCCTGCCAGGGCCCCGCCCCGTGCGGATACGACCAGGACGCGATCCTGCGCTACAAGGACGTCTACCAGTACACGACCCTCGCCGTCCTCGCCGTCCCGTTCCTCGTCGCCGCCTGGTCGGGCGCCGCGCTGACCGGCCGGGAGATGGAGACCGGCACGGCCCGGCTCGCCTGGACCCAGGGCATCACGCCGGTGCGCTGGCTGGCCGCGCGGCTCGGCGTCCCCGCCGTCCTGGTCACCGCCGGCACCGGCCTGCTGGTGTGGCTGCACCACCTGGCGTGGTCGGCGGGCCGGGGCCGGATCGACAGCGCCGAGGACTGGTACAGCCTGACGACCTTCTACGCGGGCGGCCCGCTCACCGTCGCCCTCGCGCTGGCGGGCCTGGCCGGCGGCGCCCTCCTGGGGCTGGTGCTGGGCCGGTCGCTGGTCGCCCTGTGCGGCTCCGTGCTCACCGTGGCCGCGCTGTGGACCGCCGTCCACCTGGCCCTGCCCCACCTGTGGCCGACCGCCACCGTCACCTCCGGCCGCCGGGCCTACCCCGAGCACTCGGGCATCAAGACCGGGGAAGGCATCATCACCCCGGACGGCGCCCATGTGCCCGTCTCGTCCTGCGTGTCCGACGCCCAGCAGGCGTGCCAGGCCCTCAACGACCGGCGGCACGCCACCGGCTTCTGGGTCGACTACCACCCCTACGCCCACTACGGGCCCCTGCACCTGGTCGGGGCCGCCCTCCTGCTCGCCCTCACCGCCGTACTGGCCGTGGCGGCCTTCCGCCTGGTGCACCGCCGCACCACCGGCCGCCGCCCGGCCCGCACCCGGGCCACCGGCCCGAAGGCGGCCGTCTGACCTCGTCGCGGCACCGCTCGTGCCCCCTTCGGGCCGCCCCCCGCTATCCCACACGTCATGTCGCCGTAACCATTGATTCAGCCTGGCTTGCGACGCTCGGCCAATGACACCCGTCGTGCCAGAGCCTTCGCCGCCCCCCGAGGGGCCCGCCGCGGGCAGCGGAACCGTGCGGCTCCCGCCCGCGCGTTCCGACGCGCCCGTGTCGCCCGCGGCGGGGAAGAATGGGTCCATGAGGCAGCACGAGACCCAGGCCGAGGCTCCGCACACGCCCCAGCCCCCCGTGGGCTCCATCGCCGCGCACCGGCAGCGCGCCGTGTCCACCACCGTCTCCGGTCTGGCGCCCGACCTCGACGCGGACCTCGACGCGTACGAGGAGGCCCAGGCCGTCGGCGCCCCCCTGCCCCAGGGACGATTCCTCGACCGTGAGCGCAGCTGGCTCGCCTTCAACGAGCGGGTCCTGGAGCTGGCCGAGGATCCGGCCACCCCGCTGCTGGAGCGCGCGAACTTCCTGGCCATCTTCGCCAGCAACCTGGACGAGTTCTTCATGGTCCGGGTGGCCGGCCTGAAGCGCCGCATCGCCACCGGGGTCGCGACGAGGTCCGCCTCCGGGCTCCAGCCGCGCGAGGTGCTGGAGATGATCTGGGGCCGCTCCCGCGAGCTGATGGCCCGGCACGCCGCCTGCTACCACGAGGACGTCGCCCCCGCGCTCGCCGAGGAGGGCATCCACCTGGTCCGCTGGCAGGAGCTGACGGAGAAGGAGCAGGCCCGCCTCTTCACGCTCTTCCGGAACCAGATCTTCCCCGTCCTCACCCCGCTGGCCGTCGACCCCGCGCACCCCTTCCCGTACATCTCCGGCCTCTCGCTGAACCTGGCCGTCGTCGTGCGCAACCCGGTCAGCGGGCACAAGCACTTCGCCCGGGTGAAGGTGCCGCCGCTGCTGTCCCGCTTCCTGGAGGCCTCCCCGGGCCGCTACGTCCCCATCGAGGACGTCATCGCCGCCCCCACCCACCTGGAAGAGCTGTTCCCGGGCATGGAGATCCTGGAGCACCACGCCTTCCGGATCACCCGCAACGAGGACCTGGAGGTCGAGGAGGACGACACCGAGAACCTGCTCCAGGCCCTGGAGAAGGAACTCATGCGGCGCCGCTTCGGCCCGCCGGTGCGCCTGGAGGTCGAGGAGTCCATCGACCGCGAGGTGCTGGACCTGCTGGTGCGCGAGCTGAAGATCTCCGAGGCCGAGGTCTACCCGCTGCCCGGCCCGCTGGACCTCACCGGCCTGTTCCGGATCCACTCCCTGGACCGGCCCGAGCTGAAGTACCGGAAGTTCGTCGCCGGCACCCACCGCGACCTCGCCGAGGTGGAGTCCGCGTCCCCGCCCGACATCTTCGCCGCCCTGCGCGCCCGGGACGTGCTCCTGCACCACCCCTACGACAGCTTCTCCACCTCCGTGCAGGCCTTCCTGGAGCAGGCCGCCGCCGACCCGGACGTCCTCGCGATCAAGCAGACCCTGTACCGGACCTCCGGCGACTCCCCCATAGTCGACGCGCTCATCGACGCCGCCGAGTCCGGCAAGCAGGTCCTCGTCCTGGTCGAGATCAAGGCCCGCTTCGACGAGCACGCCAACATCAAGTGGGCGCGCAAGCTGGAGGAGGCCGGCTGTCACGTCGTCTACGGCCTGGTCGGGCTGAAGACCCACTGCAAGCTGTCCCTGGTGGTCCGCCAGGAGGGCGAGGTCCTGCGCCGCTACAGCCACGTCGGCACCGGCAACTACCACCCGAAGACGGCCCGGCTGTACGAGGACCTCGGCCTGCTCACCGCGGACCCCCAGGTCGGCGCGGACCTCTCCGACCTGTTCAACCGGCTGTCCGGCTACTCCCGCCGGGAGACCTACCGCCGGTTGCTGGTGGCACCCAAGTCGCTGCGTGACGGCTTGATCTCCCGCATCCACAAGGAGATCCAGCACCACCGCGCGGGCCGGCCGGCCTTCATCCGGATCAAGGTCAACTCGATCGTGGACGAGGCACTCATCGACGCCCTCTACCGCGCGTCCCAGGCGGGCGTGCCGGTGGACGTGTGGGTGCGCGGCATCTGCGCGATACGGCCCGGCGTCGCCGGCCTGTCGGAGAACATCCGGGTCCGCTCGGTCCTCGGCCGCTTCCTGGAACACTCCCGGGTGTTCGCCTTCGGCAACGGCGGCGAGCCCGAGGTGTGGATCGGCAGCGCCGACATGATGCACCGCAATCTCGACCGCCGGATAGAGGCCCTGGTCCGGGTCGTCGACCCCGGCCACCGCGCAGCCCTCAACCGGCTGCTGGACACCGGCATGTCCGACACCACCGCCTCCTGGCACCTCGGCCCGGACGGCGAGTGGACGCGGCACGCGACCGACGGGGACGGCGGGCCCCTGCGCAACGTCCAGGAGATGCTCATAGACGCCCGGAGGCGCCGGCGTGGCACAGCAACACCTTGACCAGACGGACCCCACGGCCGAGGCGGTGACGGGTGACGCCCTCGCGGACTACCTGCGCGCCCAGGCCACGGAGTTCCTCCGCGCCCTGCGCCTGCACCGGGAGACCGGCGGCAACGGCGGGAGCGCTCCCCCGCGCGCGGGCACGGGCGGAGCGGGCGAGGGCACGGAGGGGTCCGTCGACGCGGCACGCGCCCTGCGCCGCTCGGCCCGCCGCATCAGCGGCAGCCTGCACACCTTCCGCCCGCTCCTCGACCCCGACTGGTCCGAGGAGATCCGCCCCGAACTGGCCTGGCTGTCCGGCACGCTGGGCCTGGAGCACGCCTACCAGGCGCGCCTGGACCGGCTGTTGCTGGCGCTGCACCGACTGTCCGGGGTGACCGCGCTGCCCGTGCACACGGTCGACGCGATGGCGGTCGGCGGCCGTGCCCTGCCCGGCAAGACGGCGAACCCCGGCGGGCCGGCGTACGCCACGGCGCCGCCGGAACGCGGCACCCTCACCGTCGGCGCGGCCAAGGCCGGTGCCCTGCTGGAACGCCAGCTCACCCTGGCCCGGACCCGGGCCCACTCCACGGCGCTCCAGGCCCTCGGCTCCTCCCGCTTCCACGCGGTGGCCGACAAGGTCGCCGTACTGGCCAGCGAGGTCCCCCTCGCCCCGGCCGCGCCCGGCACCGAGCTGGGCCCGCTGGCCGCCGCCGCGGAGGAACGCCTCACGGACGCCGTGGCCGCGCTGCCCCTGGTCACCGCCGGACACCCCTACAACGCGGAGGCGCTGGTCCACGGCCTGTCCCCGGAACCGTCCCCGCACCCTCAGGACGGCCCCTGGCACCAGGTCCGGCTGCTGCTGCGGCTGTACCGGTACGCCCGCGAGGTGCTGCACGGCGGCGACGCCCCGCTGGACGTACGGCTGCTTACGGCCGGGCAGGCGCTGAACCGGCACCGGGACGCCTCGGAGGCGGCAGCGGCGGCGGCCCAGGCGGCCCGTACGCCCCGGATCACGCCGGCCACCGCCTACGCCCTCGGCGTGCTCCACGCAGACCAGCGGCACGAGGTGGAGGCGGCCCGGTTCGCGTTCCAGCAGGCGTGGCAGAAGCAGACCGTCAACACGCCCTGAACCGGGAGGAGACGGCGTGCCCGACACCGTGGTCCAGGCGGCCGGCTGCGTCCTGTGGCGCCGCGCCGCCTCGGGCGGCATCGAGGTGGCCCTGGTCCACCGACCGAAGTGGTCCGACTGGTCCTGGCCCAAAGGCAAGCTCAAGCGGGGGGAGACGGCCCGCGCCGCCGCACTGCGCGAAGTGCGGGAAGAGACCGGCCACACATGCCGGCTCGGGGCGTCCCTGCCGTCTCGGCGTTACGTCGACCGCGCGGGCCGGGAGAAGGAAGTCACCTACTGGGTCGCCGAGTCGACCGGTGGGACTTTCGCCCCCAACGACGAGATAAGCGCTCTCGTCTGGCTGCCGCCGGACGCCGCTCGCGCACGTCTGACCTACGAGGGGGACAGAGAGCTCCTCCCTCCGGCGCTCGCCGCGATCGACGCCGGCCAGTGATCGGTGCTCGGGTCGCTCGCGCCGGGCGTGCACGACGGCTTCCGGGACCGACCGGCGTCCCGACCGGGCGAGCCCGGACGGAACGCCGGTACGGCGGCCTCGGATCACCGCTGCCGCGGAGACGGGACTGAGCGACCCGTCAGCAGCCGATGCCGCTACAAATCACCACGGTGTCACAGACGATGACCGTGCAGACGCCGCTGCACCCCTCGGTGTAGGCGCCGGACGGCAGCAGGGTGTCCTCGGTGATACGCGTCTCCAGGTCGCCGATGAGGGCGTCGAGGTCGGTCAGTTGCATGGTTTCGGGCATTGCTGTTCTCCTTCGGTGGACGGGATGGGTGTTGTTCGCCCCGGTGGCGGACCGCCTCTAGCGGACGAGCGTCCCCGGGCGTCGGTACCGCCGCACAGCGCGGCGGAGAGCGCAGGAGCCCCTGCGCGTCGGTCGTGCGGAAGTCTCAGCGGTGGTCGGATGACCGCGGCGGCACCCTGATGCGGGGGCCGGGTAGCAGCAGGTGCCCGGCGGCCGGTGAGCGCTGAACCACTCAGGAAGCTGGGGGGCGGTCAGTGCTCGCTCCCTGACCCAGGCTTCTCCGTGCTTTGAGAACGTGAAACTGCAAACCGCTCACGTCAGTGAACCGGCAGCGTTTGCGCCACCGGACCACCCGGCCGCGCACTACCGCCGTGCCACCGCGCACGCCGTTGCGGTGAGGCGTGAAGAACCAACCTCGGACACGACCCGGAGGTGCGGCCCGGGCGCCGGTCACCGAAAGGCACCGGGGCCCGGTCCGTCAGCCGCCCGTGGCGTGGGTTTCCGCGTCCGTGCGGGCCTGGCTGCGGGCCCGGCGGGCGGGGCCGCGCCAGCCGCAGGTGCAGCGGGCCACGCAGAAGCGGCCCTGTTCGGTCGTCGTGGTGCGGTGTTCCTGCCCGGGCCGGCTGTGCTCCGGCCCGTCCTGCTGCGCCGAGGTGAGTGCCACACCGGCCACCGTATCCAGCGCGTGCGGCGGCGCGTGACGGTGCTCCCCAGCCGTCGTTATCCGGACGACAGGGGGCCCGTGACGGACACTCCGGCTTGGGGGTAGGCAGGCGATGGATCGGCGGCAGCACAGGCGCGCGGGCAGGACGGTCGCGGCGACGGTCATCCTCCTCGGCCTCGCGGCGGGCGCCTGCGGCTGTTCCGGCAGCGGGGCCGCCGCCGAGGACGTCAAGGGCGCGGACGACCCCCTGGGCGCGCTGCACCGGGCCGCGCGGGCGCTGCGGGACGCGGGCAGCTCCAAGGCCGGCACCTCCATGGAGATGGCCACCGGCGGCACCCGCGTCACCATCCGCGGCCGGGGCGTCTACGACTACCGCCGCCGCCTCGGCCGGCTCACCGTGATGCTCCCCGCGGACCCCACCGGCGCCGCCGGACACCGGCCCATCACCGAACTCCTCACCCCGGGCGCGGTGTACATGAAGAACCGGGGCGCGGGCGTGCCCGCCGACAAGTGGGTGCGGGTGGAGACCGCGACGCTGTCCGACGGCAATCTGGTCACCGGCGGCGCCACCGACCCGTACGTGGCGGCCGAGCTGCTGCGCGGGGCCCGCGAGGCGGCCTTCGTGGGCCGCACCGAGGTGGCCGGGACGGCCGTACGCCACTACCGGGGCACCGCCGATCTCGGCCACGCGGCCCGGTACGCCTCGGCCGGTGACCGGGCGGCGCTGGCCGCGGCGGCGAAAGGGTTCGCCACGGCCCGGGTGCCGTTCGACGCCTACCTGGACGACCAGGGCCGCATCCGCAAGCTCCGGCAGCGCTTCAGCTTCTCCAACGGCCACGCCAAGGCCACCGTCGCGGTCGCCTCCACCCTGCTGTTGTACGGCTTCGGCACGGCGGCGGACGTCCGGCTGCCGGCCCCGGCGGACATCTACACGGGCCGGGTCGCCGGGGACGAGCCCGGCGAGAGCGGCTGATTCCGGCCAGGCACTAGTACCAGACGTCCCTTTGTAAGTAGCCCGTCCGTGCCATGCGCGGGGCGCGGACCACTGCCTACCCTAGGAGGCGGTGACGGCAGGGAAGAGGTGAGGCGGGTGGCTCCGGTCGGCGGCACGGCGGTTCAGGACCACGTGGCCCTCGCCGAGATCGAACTCTGCGGAGAGCTGATCATCGCGGCCTCGGCCGCCGAGGACCGGCTCAGCCTGGAGAGCATCGACGAGGTGCTGCGCGTCGCCGAGGAACGGAATCAGGGCTGAGCCCCGCCCGTACCGCCCCGCCGCTCAGGTGCGCAGCAGGCGGGCGATCGCCTTCGTCGCCTCGTCGACCTTCGTGTCGATCTCGTCGCCGCCCTTGAGGGCCGCGTCCGCCACGCAGTGCCGCAGGTGCTCCTCCAGCAGCTGGAGCGCGAAGGACTGCAGGGCCTTGGTGGAGGCGGAGACCTGGGTGAGTATGTCGATGCAGTAGGTGTCCTCGTCCACCATCCGCTGTAGCCCGCGGATCTGCCCCTCGATGCGGCGCAGCCGCTTGAGGTGCTCGTCCTTCTGCTTGTGGTAGCCGTGCGTGGCGCCGGCCTCGGTCGTCGTCGTCATCGCGGGCCTCCGTCTCGGGACGAGCTTCGGACAAAAGGGATAGATACCCCTACTGGGTATATGGTAACGAACTTTGCGGGGTAAGGGGGCCTTCGTACGCCCCTGTGCTCATCACCGCGGCCGATGGGCGACACTGGGATGCGGCCCGTTAGCCGTGGCCGGATGATGCGCCTAGCATCAGCCTGACCGAAACCGAAGCACCCCGAGGACCCCACGTGCGCTTTCGTCTGACCCCCAGGGAGACGAGCTTCTACGACATGTTCGCCGCGTCCGCGGACAACATCGTCACGGGCTCGAAACTCCTGATGGAACTGCTCGGGGCGGACCCCTCCGCCCGGGCCGAGATCGCAGAGCGTATGCGGGCCGCGGAACACGCAGGTGACGACGCCACGCACGCGATCTTCCACCAGCTGAACTCCTCGTTCATCACGCCGTTCGACCGGGAGGACATCTACGCTCTCGCCGGTTCCCTGGACGACATCATGGACTTCATGGAGGAAGCCGTCGACCTGGTCGTCCTCTACAACGTCGAGGAACTGCCCAAGGGCGTCGAGCAGCAGATCGAGGTCCTGGCCCGCGCTGCCGAGCTGACGGCCGAGGCCATGCCGAACCTGCGGACCATGGACAACCTCACCGAGTACTGGATCGAGGTCAACCGGCTGGAGAACCAGGCCGACCAGATCCACCGCAAGCTGCTCGCCCACCTCTTCAACGGCAAGTACGACGCCATCGAGGTGCTGAAGCTCAAGCAGATCGTGGACGTCCTGGAAGAGGCGGCGGACGCGTTCGAGCACGTGGCGAACACGGTGGAGACCATCGCCGTCAAGGAGTCCTGAGGCGTCGATGGACACCTTCGCCCTGATCGTGACCGTAGCGGTCGCGCTCTTCTTCACGTACACGAACGGCTTCCACGACTCCGCGAACGCCATCGCCACCTCGGTGTCGACGCGGGCGCTGACCCCGCGGGCGGCGCTCGCCATGGCGGCCGTGATGAACCTGGCCGGCGCCTTCCTGGGCTCCGGCGTCGCCAAGACGGTCAGCGAGGGCCTGATCGAGACCCCGCAGGGCTCGACGGGGATGGGCATCCTCTTCTCCGCCCTGGTCGGCGCGATCGTCTGGAACCTGGTCACCTGGTACTTCGGCCTGCCCTCGTCCTCCTCGCACGCCCTGTTCGGCGGCATGGTGGGAGCGGCGCTGGCGGGCGGCACGGACGTGCTGTGGGGCGGGGTGGTCGAGAAGATCGTCATCCCGATGTTCGTCTCCCCGTTCGTCGGCCTGATCGTCGGCTACCTGGTCATGACGGCGATCATGTGGCTGTTCCGGCGGTCCAACCCGCACAAGGCCAAGCGGGGCTTCCGCATCGCCCAGACCGTCTCGGCCGCCGGCATGGCGCTCGGCCACGGTCTCCAGGACGCCCAGAAGACGATGGGTGTCGTGGTGCTGGCCCTGGTGATCTCCGGCCACGAGACGTTCGGCGACCCGATCCCGGTCTGGGTGAAGATCGTCTGCGCGGTGATGCTGTCCCTGGGCACGTACGCCGGCGGCTGGCGGATCATGCGCACCCTGGGCCGCAAGATCATCGAGCTGGACCCGCCGCAGGGGTTCGCGGCCGAGGCCACCGGCGCGTCGATCATGTTCACCACCGCGTTCATCTTCAAGGCGCCGATCTCCACCACCCATGTCATCACCTCGGCGATCATGGGCGTGGGCGCGACCAAGCGGGTCAACGCGGTCCGCTGGGGCGTGGCCAAGAACATCGTCCTGGGCTGGTTCATCACCATGCCGGCCGCCGCCCTGGTCGCGGCCCTGGCCTTCGGCATCGTGAAGCTGGTCGCCCTGTAGGGACCCTCCGGAGCAACGCGACGGGCCCGCCCCCGGGAGCTGGGGGCGGGCCCTTCTGCGTCCTCGCGGTGGCACCGCCATGCAGCACCGCGAGGGTCCGTCCCGTCCCGGCGGGGCCGGGGCGGGGTTGCCGGTCAGCCGAAGCGGCCGGAGATGTAGTCCTCCGTGGCCTGGACCGACGGGTTGGAGAAGATCCGCTCGGTCTCGTCGATCTCCACCAGCCGGCCCGGCTGGCCCACCGCGGCCAGGTTGAAGAACGCCGTACGGTCCGAGACCCGCGCCGCCTGCTGCATGTTGTGGGTCACGATGACGATGGTGAACCGGTCCTTCAGCTCGCCGATCAGGTCCTCGATGGCGAGCGTGGAGATCGGGTCCAGCGCCGAGCACGGCTCGTCCATGAGCAGCACCTTCGGCTCGACCGCGATGGCCCGCGCGATGCACAGGCGCTGCTGCTGGCCGCCGGAGAGCCCGGAGCCGGGCTTGTTCAGCCGGTCCTTGACCTCGTTCCAGAGGTTGGCGCCCTTGAGCGACTTCTCGACGATGTCGTTCAGCTCGCTCTTCTTGTAGTTGCCGTTCAGCCTGAGGCCCGCCGCCACGTTGTCGAAGATCGACATGGTGGGGAACGGGTTCGGGCGCTGGAAGACCATGCCCACCTCGCGGCGCACGGACACCGGGTCGACCCCGGCGCCGTACAGGTCCTCGGCGTCCAGGAGCACCTTGCCCTCGACGCGCCCGCCGGGGGTCACCTCGTGCATCCGGTTCAGGGTGCGCAGGAACGTCGACTTGCCGCAGCCGGAGGGGCCGATGAACGCCGTCACCGAGCGCGGCTCGACCGTCATCGAGATGTCCTCGATCGCCTTGTGGGAGCCGTAGTAGGCGGTGAGCCCGCTTACGTCGATTCGCTTGGCCATGTCTGCTTCACTTCCAGGAAATTCAAGCTCGGTCGCTGTGGGGCCGCGTCGGCGGCCGGCCAGGCGGCGGTGGCCGCGGCGGGTCAGCGCGGGGACTTCCAGCGGGCGATGCCGCGGGCCACCAGGTTGAGGATCATCACAAAGGCGATCAGCGTGAGGGACGCCGCCCACGCGCGGTCGTACGCCGGGTCACCGCCGGCGGCGTACTGCTGGTAGATGTACAGCGGCAGCGAGGCCTGCGCGCCCTCGAACGGGTTGTTGTTGATGAAGGGGTTGCCGAACACCAGCAGCAGCACCGGCGCGGTCTCGCCCGCGATCCGGGCGATGGCGAGCATGACGCCGGTGGTGATGCCGCCGATCGCGGTCGGCAGGACCACCTTCAGGATGGTCCGCCACTTGGGCACGCCGAGCGCCAGGGACGCCTCGCGCAGCTCGTTCGGGACGAGCTTGAGCATCTCCTCGGTGGAGCGGACGACAACCGGCATCATCAGGATGGCCAGGGCCAGCGAACCGGCGAAGCCGAACGGCTCCAGCTTCAGGATGAGCATCAGGCTGAGGATGAACAGGCCCGCGACGATCGACGGGATGCCCGTCATGACGTCCACGAAGAAGGTCACCGACCGGGCGAGCCGGCCGCGCCCGTACTCCACCAGGTAGATGGCGGTGAGCACGCCGACCGGGGCGCCCATGAGGGTGGCGAAGCCGACCTGCTCCAGGCTGCCGATGAGGGCGTGGTAGATGCCGCCGCCGGTCTCGGAGTCGGCGACGATGCCCATGGAGTGGGTGAGGAAGTGGACGTCGAGCACCTGCACGCCGCGCGAGAGGGTCGTCCACACCAGGGAGACCAGCGGGACGACGGCGAGCAGGAAGGCGACCCAGACCAGCGAGGTGGCGACCCGGTCCTTGGCCTGCCGGCGGCCCTCCACGCGGGCGGCGATGCCGTACGTGCCGAGGACGAACAGGATCGCGGCGATCAGCCCCCACTGGATCTCGCTGTCCAGGCCCGCGCCCAGGCCGATGCCCACGGCGACGGCGACAGACCCGGCGGCGATCGCCCAGGGGGACCACTTGGGCAGGCGGGCGCCGCTCAGCGAACCAGGGCGCTTGTCGGTGACGGCTGCGGTGCTCATGCGTTGGCCCCCGAGTACTCCTTGCGGCGGGCGATGATCGCGCGGGCCGCGCCGTTGACCAGCAGGGTGATGACGAACAGGACCAGGCCGGAGGCGATCAGCGCGTCCCGGCCCTGCTCGCTGGCCTCGCCGAACTTGCTGGCGATGTTCTGGGCGAAGGTGCCGCCGCCGGGGTTCAGCAGGCTGGCGTGGATGTCGTAGTCCGGGGAGAGCACGGTGGCCACGGCCATCGTCTCGCCGAGGGCGCGGCCGAGGCCGAGCATGGACGCGGAGATCACACCGGAGCGGCCGAAGGGCAGGACGGACATCCGGATGACCTCCCAGCGGGTGGCGCCGAGGGCCAGGGCGGCCTCCTCGTGCATCCGCGGGACCTGCCGGAACACCTCGCGGCTGACGTTGGTGATGATCGGCAGGATCATGATCGCCAGCAGGATGCCGACGGCGAGCATGGTGCGCGGGGCGCCCTCCTCCCAGGCGAAGATCCCGGTCCAGCCGAGGTAGGTGTCCAGCCAGCCGTACAGGCCGCGCAGGTGCGGCACGAGGATCAGGGCGCCCCACAGGCCGTAGACGATGGACGGCACGGCGGCGAGCAGGTCGATCACGTAGGCGATCGGGCCGCTCAGCCGGCGCGGGGCGTAGTGGGTGAGGAACAGCGCGATCGCGACGGCGATCGGGACCGCGATGACCATGGCGATCACCGAGGAGACGACCGTGCCGAAGGCCAGCACCGCGATACCGAAGACCGGCGGGTTGAGGTTGGTGTTCCACTCGAAGGTGGTCAGGAAGTTCCCGTGGTCCCTGCTGATCGCGAGGGAGGCGCGGTAGGTGAGGAAGACCGCGATCGCGGCCATGATCACCAGCAGCAGGATGCCGGAGCCGCGCGACAGGCCGAGGAAGACGCGGTCGCCGGGCCGGGTGGCGCCGCGGGCCGCGCGCTTGCGTTCGACGGGCGAGGGCGGGGAGGCGGGAGGGGGAACGTCGGTTGTCGTCGATATGTCCATCGGGTTCTCCGGTCTGCTAAGCCGCGGCCCCCGCCAGGGGGGCGCGGCTCGTGGCGGCGGTGCACCGGACGGGTGCGGCCCGGCCCGGACGGGCGCCGGGCCGCACACTCACGGATCAGGTCAGCTCAGGCCCTCGATGGTGGTGCGGACCTTGGCGATGATCTCGGCGGGGATCGGGGCGTAGTCGTTCTGCGCCAGCACCTTCTGGCCGTCCTCGCCGGCGATGTAGCGCAGGAACGCCTTGGTGGCGGGCAGCGTGTCGGCCTTGTTGCCCTTGTCGCAGACGATCTCGTAGGTGACCAGGGTGATCGGGTAGGCGCCCTCGGCCTTGGTCTTGTAGTCGAGCTGGAGCGCCAGGTCCTTGCCGGTGCCGACGACCTTGGCGGCGGCGATGCCCGCGGTGGCCGACTCGGTGGACGGCTTCACCGGGGCCTTGGCGCCGGTGGCGATGGCGACGGTGTCGAGCCCCTTGGCGTAGGACAGCTCGAAGTAGCCGATCGCGCCGGAATTCTGCTTGACGCCCTGGGCCACGCCGGCCGAGCCGGAGGCCGCCTGGCCGCCCTGCGCCTGCCAGGCCTTGCCACCGGAGTACTTCCAGTTCTCGGGCGTGGTCGCGAGCAGGTACTTGGTGAAGTTGTCCGTGGTGCCGGAGTCCTCGGAGCGGTGGAAGGCCTGGATCTTCAGGTCGGGGAGCTTCGCGCCGGGGTTGAGCTTCTTGATCGCCTCGTCGTTCCAGTTCTTGATCTTGCTGTCGAAGATCTTGGCGATGGTCGGAGCGTCCAGGACCAGGTTGTCCACGCCGGGGACGTTGTAGCCGAGGGCGATCGGGCCGCCGACCATCGGCAGGTCGATGCCCTGGCCGCCCTCGCAGACCTTCTTGGAGGCGGCGACCTCCTCGGGCTTCAGCGCGGAGTCGGAACCGGCGAACGCGATCTGGCCCTGGGTGAAGGAGGTGACACCGGCACCGGAGCCGGCGCCCTTGTAGTTGATCTGCACGTTGCAGGCCGGGGAGAAGACCTTGGTCCAGGCGTCGATCGCGTTCTTCTGCGCCGAGGAACCGTCCGCGAGCAGCTGGCCCTTGGCGTCGTCGCACTTCACGGAGCCCGCGCTCGCGGCGGCGGACGAGCCCCCGGAGCCGTTGCCCTCGCCGTTGTCGTCGGAGCCGCACGCCGTCAGGGCCAGGGCACTGGAGACGGCGACAGCACCGAGAGAGAGGGCGCGCAGCCGGTTCTTGCGCTGAAGCTTCACTTTCGGGAGTCCTTCCAGGAGCCGCCGCGATCGGCGGCGCGCGAGGTGAGTGAGTGCGGTGCGCGCGAGCGCAATCCATGCCGCACTCCGCACCGGGTACGGCCGAAATTAGGCAGAACAGGTGAAGCCGCCGATGGCCAGAAATGAACGCAGAGTGAACCCCTGCCGTCAGCCCGGTTAGGTCACGGAATGCTCACGGGGAGAGCACATGGAGGTTCCGACGAGTCGGCCACACGAACACCCGTACGCCGTTCCTCACCCGTTCGGCGGAACCCCGCGGCGCGGGGCGCCGTCTCGTTCCACAGGAGCCGAGGAAAGGGCGACGGACATGGAACGGCGTACGTTCATCTCGGGCGGCGCGGCCGCCCTGGCGACGACCGCGCTCACCGCGTGCACGGCGGGCGGGGACTCCTCCGCACCCCGCGCGTCCCTCACGGGCACGACCTCCCTCGCCGCCCTGCGGACCACCGGCCCGGCCAGGGCCGCCGCGAACTGGACGGCCCTCGCCCGGGACCTGGACGGCACCCTCGTCCGGCCCGGCGACGCCTCCTGGAAGACCGCCCGCCAGCTCTACAACACCCGCTTCGACGGCCTGAAACCGGCCGCGGTCGCCTATGTGGCGCACGCCGCCGACATCCGCACCACCCTGGCGTACGCCCGCGCGCACGGCGTCAAGGTCGCCATCCGCAACGGCGGCCACTCCTACGCCGGCTATTCCTCCGGCGACCAGCGGCTGATCGTCGACGTGTCCCGGCTGAACCGGATCCGGGTCGGCGGCGGCCAGGCCGTCGTCGGCGCCGGCGCCAAGCTGATCGACGTCTACCGCGCGCTCGCCGCGAAGGGCGTGACCATACCCGCCGGCTCCTGCCCCAGCGTCGGCGTCTCCGGCCTGGTGCTCGGCGGCGGCCACGGCGTCGCCTCCCGCGCCTACGGCCTGACCTGCGACAGCCTCACCCAGGCCACCCTGATCACCGCCGACGGCACCCAGCTCACCGCCGACACCGGCCACCACGCCGACCTGTTCTGGGCGCTGCGCGGCGCGGGCAACGGCAACTTCGGCGTCGTCACCGAGCTGCACTTCCGCACCCACCCCGCGCCGCAGGCCGTCACCGCCTATCTGACCTGGCCCTGGTCCAAGGCCGCCAAGGTGCTGAAGGCCTGGCAGGAGTGGGGCCCGTCCCAGCCCGATGAGATCTGGTCCTCCCTGCACCTGGCCTGCTCACCGGGCCGCACCCCGACCGTCTCCGTCTCCTGCTTCTCCCTCGGCACCTACCGCGAGCTACAGAACGCCGTGGACCGCCTGGCCCACCTGGCCGGCGCCAGCGCCCGCTCGGTCTCGCTGCGCCGCCGCGGCTACGAGGAGGCCATGGAGATCTACGCCGGCTGCTCCTCCTTCGCCACCGACGCCCAGTGCCATCTGCCGGGCCCCACCCCGGGCCGCTCCCCGCAGGGCCGGCTCGGCCGGGAGACGTACGCGGCCCGCTCCGACTTCTTCGACCGCTCGCTGTCCGCGGCCGGCATCCAGACCGCGCTCAAGCAGATCGCGGCGGTGCGCGGCGGCGCCGGCAGCATCGCCTTCACGGCGCTCGGCGGCGCGGTCAACCGGGTCTCCCCGACCGCGACCGCCTTCGTCCACCGCCGCTCGCGCATGCTGGCCCAGTACATCGCCTCCTGGGGCGCGGGGGCCGCCGGCACCACGGCCCAGACCTGGCTGGCGTCGGCGCACAAGGCGATGGCCCCGTACGCCTCCGGCGCGGCCTACCAGAACTACACCGACCCCACGCTGAAGAACTGGAAGAAGGCGTACTACGGGGACGCGGCCGCGCGCCTGGACAAGGTGAAGAAGCAGTACGACCCCAAGCGGTTCTTCTCGCACCCGCAGGGGCTGTAGGAGCCCGTAAGGGTTCAGGAACGGCCACGGGCCGGCCCCCCGCCGAGGAGGAGCCGGCCCATTCCCGCGTTCCCGCTTTCCCGCTTACGCGGCCAGGTCCCGCTCCCCGGTCTCCGCCGAGCGGCGCGCACCGGGCAGCACCGGGACGTCCGGCGCCGTCCGCCGCCGCACGAGCCAGCCCACCCGCGGCGAGCGCTCCACCGCCCGCATCAGCGGGGTGAGCAGCGCCGTGGCGAGCGGGGACAGCAGCAGTACGACGGCCGTACCGAGCGCGAAACCGCCCACGACGTCCGTCGGGTAGTGCACGCCCATGTAGACCCGGCAGAAGCCCTCCAGCAGGGCCAGGCCGATGCCCACCAGGCCGAAGCGGCGGTTGGCGACGAAGAGGCCCACGCCGAGCGCCATCGTGAGCGTCGCGTGATCGCTGACGAAGGAGAAGTCGTCCTTGCCGGAGACCAGGACGTCCAGGCCCTGATGGTCCCGGAACGGGCGGGGGCGCTCCACGAAGCCCCGTATCGGGACGTTCACGAGGACCGCGAGGCCCGCCGCGAGCGGCGCCCACACCAGCGCGGCCACCGACGGCGCCGCCTCCTCGCCGCCCCGGCGCCGCACGCCCCACCAGCACCACAGGACCAGCAGCACCATGGCGAGCAGCAGCCCGTACTCGCCGACGAACTCCATGACCCGGTCGAACCAGTGCGGCGCGGCCTTGGCCAGGCCGTTGATGTCGTACAGCAGGTCGACGTCGGGGTTCGATCCGGATTCGGCGAGTACAGCCATGGTGCTGCGGCCCCTTCGTCGTTCGTCCGGACGCACCGGGTGTGCGTCGCTCCAGCCCCCCGTGGTTCGTAGATCCGCTTCCGCTGCACTGCCGCACTGACGTCCGCCGGGCTACGTCAACAGGAACGCACGGGCACCATGAATACGTTCCACTCTCCACTGAATGATCACGCAGACGTTATCGAAGAGAGACTCGTCAGCGCAGCTCAGGGGGCAGCTTCACGCATCGTTCACACGGCCGTGGGAAGTGCCTGCGCGCCCTCCTCCGTCACCCGTGTCGCGCCGAAGTAGTCGGGGGTGTCGATCGGGTCGAAGCGGATCACGGCGCCGGTGCGCGGGGCGTCGATCATGTACCCGCCGCCGACGTAGATCCCCACGTGCCGGATGGCCCGCGAGTCGGTGAGGTCGTCGGAGAAGAAGACCAGGTCGCCGGGGAGCAGCTCGTCCCGCGAGGGATGCGGCCCGGCGTTGTACTGATCGTTGGCCACGCGCGGCAGGGTGATCCCCACCTTCTCGTACGCGGCCTTGGTCAGGCCCGAGCAGTCGAAGCGCCCGCCCTGCTCGGGGGTGCCGTTGCCGCCCCACAGGTACGGCGTGCCGAGCCGGCTCTGCGCGAAGGCGATGGCGCCGGCGGCCTGCCGGGTGGGGTCGAGCCGGCTGACCGGCGCGGCGAAGCTCTTCTCCAGGCTGCGGATCCGCTTGACGTAGTTCTGCGTCTCGCTGATGGCCGGCACCCCGCCCGCCCGGATCACCCGGTAGGCGCCCGCGTTGTAGGCGGCGAGCATGTTGTCGGAGACGTCACCGGGCACGTCCTTGACGTACTTGGCCAGTTCGCAGTCGTACGAGGCCGCCGACGGGATCGCGTCGTCCGGGTCCCAGATGTCCCGCTTGCCGTCACCGTCGCCGTCGATGCCGTGCGTCGCCCAGGTGCTCGGGATGAACTGCGCGATACCGCGCGCGTCGGCCGGGCTGACGACGGTCGGGTTCCACCCGCTCTCCTGGTACAGCTGCGCGGCGAGCAGCGCGGGCGTGAGCGCCGGGCACAGATTGCCCCACCGCTGCACCAACGACTTGTAGGCGGCCGGCACCGCCCCCTTCGCCAGCCCCCGGCTCCCCGAGGTCACCCCGTTGACCAGGTTTCCCGCCACGATGTACACACCGACGACCAGCAGCATCACGAAGCTCACGCCGAGCGCGCCGGCCGCCCCACCGATCACCCATGACTTCCGCACGGTTCAACTTTCCCCCATGGCGGGCGGATCCAAGAGTCCTTTCTCATGATGTGGCGTCATTTCGCGGTGGCGACCGCATACATGAGACCGCTCCGGCCACCGGAACCGCCGGCGAGCCGAAGGGCGGGCCCAGGTCAGGACGGTTCGGCCGCCGCCTCCTCGTAGAGCTCCGCCGCCACACGTCCCAGCGCCACGCTGTACGAGGTCCCGGCCGTGCTGCCGCCCTCCTCGTGACCGCCGAGGACCCCGACGATCTCGTGGTCCCCGTTGACCCAGGGGCTGCCGCTGGTGCCTCCGGTGAAGTCGGGGCAGTCGACGCGCTGTTGGGTACGGCCGTGCCGGGCCGGCTTGTCGGTGCAGGTGATGGGCACCTCGCGGGAGGCCGGGTACCCGGTGACGGTCACGCCGGTCGCGCCGGTGGCCACGCCGGGCGTGAACCGGTAGCCGCCCACCGCGTCCTCCACCCGGCCCCCGCCCCGCCCGGCGACGGTGGCGAAGGCGAGGTCGCTGTCCTCGTCCCGGCCCCGGGTCCACTCCTCGGGCAGGAACCGCCGCGTCACCTTCCACACCCCGTACGGCGCCCGCCCCGCGCGGTAGCCCGGCACGAACACCAGGTCGCGGCCGGGGTCGTCCAGGCAGTGGGCGGCGGTGACGATCAGGTCGCCGTGCGGGCTGTGCGCCACCGACGCGGTGCAGAAGTGACCGCCGGCCGGACGGCCCGCCCCGTCCGCGGCGAACAGCGCGCCCACCCGCGCGCTCCACCGGTTCGCGACGGCGTCCACGGTGACCCCGAACGGCCCCGGCCCGTCGTCGGCGGCGGCCACGGAGGCCGAGGTCAGCGAGAGCAGCACCACCGCGCCGAGCAGCGCGGGCCGCGAGGTGGCCGGGCCGCGTGAGATGCGCTTCATCGGGACCGAGTCTCACCGTCAAAGGTGAGAGGCAAACCCCGAGTTGTCTGAGATTTCCCTGTGAATCGGCACACCCGGACGAACCCGCCCGCCACCTGCCCCGTGAGAACATCGACGCGACAGCTCACCCGGCCGGCCGTCACAGCCGCGCAGGTCGTAGAGGGGGTCAACGACGGAACCGCACACCAGGTTCCGCTCCGACCTCATTGCCCGGGGTGACCTGCCGTGATACACAGAGTGACAATAGGCGCCACCCAGACGAAACCCGCCGGTGAATGACGCCAAGTCGACATACGTTGGCGACGTTGTCGGCGACAATGAGGCCTGACCTCTGCGCCCGCAGGGGCTCGCGGAACTACCCACCAGGGGCGGTGACTTACATGCTCTTTGCGGCCGACAAGGGAGACATCAACACCATCATCGGCGGGATCGCTCCGGACTGGGGCCCCTTCGGCAGCCTGGGCAACGAAGCCAAGGTGATGATCGAGGTGGTCATGGCCGTCGCCATCCTGCTGTGCCTCGGCATCGCGGTATGGGGGGCGGCCAAGCAGCGTATCGGCGCCACGGCCCTGCGGGACACGTTCAGCGCTGAGCAGGGCAAGGGCCTGATCATCGCCGGCCTCACCGGGGTCTTCATCATCGGCTCCCTCGGCACACTGTTCACCATCGTGTACGGCATGGCGGTGTAACCCCACCCGTTCCGGGCACGCCCGGCCACGGCTGTCCCCTCCACCCCACCCACCCGTCGTGCCCACCGGCTGAGGTTGCGTTTCCCTGATGTCGAGTCACCACACCGCGCCCGCGCGGGAACCAGCACGGCTACCGTCGTATGTCTACGAGGTGGAGGGGGCGTACGCGGCATGAGTCCCGTCGACGAGCAGGGTTACCGCGACTACCAGGGCTACGGCGACCACCCGGAGCCCGGCCAGACCCGGACCCGCCTCCCCGACCCCGACCCCTACGGCGGCGCCCCCCGCCGCCCCCAGCGCTCCTCCTCCAGAAGCCTGATCACGGTGGTCGGCGTGGTGGTCCTCCTCATCGCCGCCATCGCCTTCGCGAACCGGGGGGGCGAGGAGGAGAAGACGGGGGCGTCGACGAAGAGCGACCAACCCGTGACCTCCGCGACGGCGGCGAGCGGCACACGTCCGGTGGAGACCAAGTCCGGGGGTGTCCCCACGGGGTTCGCCCACACCGAACAGGGAGCCCAGTCGGCGGCCTCGAACTACGCCGTGGCCCTGGGTTCGACAGGCATGTTCAACAAGGACAGCCGTCACAGTCTCCTGGATCTGCTCTACACCCAGGAGGCGGCGGCCCGCCTCAGGGGCCCCATGGACCAGGCCTACTCGGCCGAGTTCCTAGCCAAGATGGGCCTCGACCCGGCCGGCAACCCGCCCAAGGGCAGCACGTTCGTCTCCCGTGTGATTCCGATCGGCACCACTGTGCGGCAGTACAAGGCCGACTCCGCAAAGGTCGCGGTTTGGTACATGGGCCTCATCGGCATGGCCAGCAGCACCTCGACCGACCCCGTCACCTCGTCCTGGAAGACCTGGACGTTCGACCTGCGCTGGTCGGACGGTGACTGGAAGATCAGCTCCGAGACACAGCAGGACGGTCCCGCGCCGGTACCCGGTGACGACAGAGCCGCCACCTCCGACGAGATCAGCAAAGCCATCGAAGAGTACGGAGGGTTCACCTATGCCCGGTAGCCCGCAGCGTGCGCTCAAGCTCGCCGGAGTCGTGACAGCCCTACAGACCACGGCCGTGCTGCTGGCCACGCGCGCCTTCGCGGAACCCTCGCCCACCCCCTCCGGCAGTCCGTCCCCCTCGCCGTCGAACGGCGGGGTCGACTGCGGACCCATTTCGGGCGAGGCCAAGGAGTATTGCGAGCGCGGCAACACGTCCGGGAAGTCCGGCAACCTCGCCCCGGACACCTCCACCCTCGACCCACTCTCCTCACTGGCCAAGGGATGCGCCGACGCCGCCTCCTGGACCGTCGACAAGCTCAGTCAGGCCGTCAAGGAGACGGCTACCGTCGACTTCACCAATCAGGCGTTCCTGAAGCAGTACGCGATCGTCTTCGCCGCCTCCACCATCCTGACGCTTCTGCTGTGGCTGCTCGCCGTGGCCAAGCGCGCGGTGCGCGGCGTGCCGCTGACCACCGCGATCACCGAAGCCGTCGGCTTCCTCTGGCTGACCGTGCTGGCCTCCGCCTTCACCCCGCTGATCCTGTACACCGTCGTCTCGGCCACGGACAGCGTCACCGACGTCCTCGCGAAAGCCACCGGCGACCAGGCCGACACGTTCTTCGGCACCTTCTCCGGCGCCCTGAAGAAGGGCAACGACATCGGCGGCGGCCCCATCATGCTGATCGTCGTCTCCCTGGTCAGCATCCTCGCCGCCGGCGTCCTCTGGCTGGAGCTGGTCATCCGCGCCGCCCTCCTCTACGTCGGCGCCCTCCTCGGCACCGTCGTCTACGCCGGACTCGTCGACAAGAACCTGTGGGGCCACGTCCGCCGCTGGGCCGGCATCATGATCGCCGTCATCCTCGTGAAACCCGTCATCGTGATCGTGCTCGGCCTGGCCGGCGCGCTGTCCGGCGACAACGGCCCCGACGCCTTCTCCGCCGTCGTCTCCGGCCTCGCCATCATCCTGCTCGCCATCTTCGCCAGCGCGATGATCTACCGCTTCGTCCCCGGCTTCGGCGACGAGATCGCCAGCGGCCGCAACAACCGCATCATGCGAGGCGCGGAGGGCAAGGCCGCCGCCGTCATCAGCTCCCCCGCCACCCTCGTCGCCCAGGGCATCAAGACCCACAGCACCCGCGCCGACAGCAACGCCGGCGCCGGCCAGTCGGGCAGCACCCCCCGCCAGGCCAACCCCGCCTCCGGCGGCGTCACCGCCCACAGCAGCCGTACCCCGGCCGGGAACGGCGGCGGAACCGTCCCCTCCGCCACGCCCGCGCCCCGCGCGTCCAGCCCGGTCAACACCCCGCACGCCAGCAACACCCGCAACAACCGCTCGGGAGGTGAAGGGCGTTGACGACCGAGTCCCACCTGTCCCATCCGGTCACGCCCCGCCGTACGTATCTCATCGGCCGCGCCCGGCCGAACGCGATCATCGGCCGCAACCGCGAATCCGGCGAGATCGCCCTGATCATCGCCGGCGCGTTCCTCGGCATGATGTGCGGCCTCCTCGTACCGGTCCTGCCCCTGCGGATCGCGCTGCTCATAGGCTTCCCCCTGCTCGCGCTCGCCGCGGTCTACGTGCCGTACAAGCACCGCACGTTCTACAAGTGGTTCGAGATCAACCGCTCGTACAAGCGGACCGTCAAGCGCGGAGCCGTCTACCGGTCCGGCGCCATGGAGGCCGGCACCCGGCTCGACGGCCGCGAGATCGAGGTCGGCCCGCCGCCCGGCATCGGCCGCATCACCTGGCTCGCCGCGCCCTTCGGCCCGGACGAGATCGCCGTCCTCCTGCACGCCGACCGCAAGACGGTCACCGCCGCCATCGAGATCGAGGGCCCCGGCGTCGGCCTGCGCGACTCCGAGGACCAGGAGGCCCTGGTCGACCGCTTCGGCACACTGCTCAAGCACGTCGCCAACGGCGACGGATTCGTCACCCGGCTGCAGATGCTCGCCCGCACCCTGCCCGCCGACCCGGACGCGCACGCCAAGGACGTCGCCGTGCGCGGCGACGACCGCTCCCCGGACTGGCTCCAGAGCTCCTACGACCAGCTCCAGTCCATGGTCTCCACCAGCAGCGAGCAGCACCGCGCCTACCTCGTCGCCTGCATGCACTACAGCCGGGAACTGGCCGCCGAGGCCCACGCCATGGCCCGCGCCGCCCGCACCCGCGGCAAGGTGGACCGGGACGCCGGACTCGCCGTCGTCATGGCCCGCGAGCTGACCGACATCTGCTCCCGGCTCCAGGAGGCCGACATCCGGGTCCGCCAGCCGCTCGGCCAGGGCCGGCTCGCCTCCCTGATCCACTCCATGTACGACCCGGACCACCCCATCGACCACATCCAGGCGATGACCCAGCGCAACGCCTGGCCGGCCGAGCTGGACGCCGTGGAGCCCACCTACCTCCAGGCCAAGACCCGCGAGTCCAGCACCCGCGCCCCCTGGTGCCACGCCACCGCCTGGGTGAAGGAGTGGCCGATGACGCCCGTCGGCGTCAACTTCCTCGCCCCGCTCCTCGTCCACACCCCGGACGTCATCCGCACGGTCGCCGTGACCATGGACCTGGAACCCACCGAGGTCGCCATCGAGCGGATGCTGACCGAGAAGACCAACGACGAGGCCGAGGCGTCCCGCGCCGCCAAGATGAACCGCACGGTCGACCCCCGGGACATCGCCGCGCACAACCGGCTCGACCAGCGCGGCGAGGACCTCGCCAGCGGCGCCGCCGGCGTCAACCTGGTCGGCTACATCACCGTATCCGCCCGCTCCCCGGAGGCCCTCAACCGCGACAAGCGCACGATAAGGGCCTCCGCCGGCAAGTCGTACCTCAAGCTGGAGTGGTGCGACCGAGAGCACCACCGCGCCTTCGTGAACACACTTCCGTTCGCCACCGGCATCCGAAGGTAGGGGCTGATTCTCCGATGCGGGATCCGCTGTCCGTCCTCACCGAGGCCTTCACCTCCTTCCTCTTCGGGAAGGTGGAGACGACCCGGCCGCCGGTGCGCACCTCCACGGGCCAGGCCCAGGCGGTCTACCTGCCCACGGCCGCGCCCGGCCTCGGCGACTCCGGCGTCATCATCGGCCGCGAGGTGTACTCCGGGAAGGGCTACATCTACGACCCCTTCCAGCTGTACGGCCAGCAGCTGCCGGCCCCGCACTGGCTGGTCCTCGGCGAGTCCGGCAACGGCAAGTCGGCGCTGGAGAAGACGTACGTCCTGCGCCAGCTCCGGTTCAGGGACCGCCAGGTCGTCGTCCTGGACGCACAGGGCGAGGACGGCGTCGGCGAGTGGAACCTGATCGCCGAGGAGCTGGGGATAACCCCCATCCGGCTCGACCCGACGGCCGCCCTCGACCACGGCATCCGGCTCAACCCCCTGGACCCGGCGATCACCACGACCGGGCAGCTCGCGCTGCTGCGGACCATCATCGAGGTCGCCATGGGCCACGGCCTGGACGAGCGCGCCGGCTTCGCCCTGAAGGTCGCGCACTCCTACGTCAACGAGACGATCACCGACCGCCAGCCGGTCCTCTCCGACATCGTGGAGCAGCTACGGCACCCCGAGCCGGAGTCGGCGGAGGCGATGAACGTCGCCATAGACGACGTACGGGCGTGGGGCCTGGACGTCGCGCTGGTCCTGGACCGCCTGGTCGACGGCGACCTGCGCGGCATGTTCGACGGCCCGACCACGGTCGGCATCGACCTCGACGCGCCCCTGATCGTCTTCGACCTGTCCCACATCGACCGCAACTCCATCGCCATGCCGATCCTCATGGCGATCGTCGGCGTGTGGCTGGAGCACACCTGGATCCGCCCCGACCGGAAGAAGCGCATCTTCCTGGTCGAGGAGGCCTGGCACATCATCAACAGCCCGTTCGTGGCCCAGCTGTTCCAGCGGCTGCTGAAGTTCGGACGCCGGCTCGGCCTGTCCTTCGTGGCGGTCGTCCACCATCTGTCCGACGTGGTCGACGGGGCGGCCGCGAAGGAGGCGGCGGCCATCCTGAAGATGGCCTCGACCAGGACGATCTACGCCCAGAAGGCGGACGAGGCCAGAGCCACCGGCCGGGTCCTCGGCCTGCCCCGCTGGGCGGTCGAGATCATCCCCACGCTGACCCCCGGCATCGCGGTCTGGGACGTCAACGGCAATGTCCAGGTGGTCAAGCACCTGGTCACGGAGACGGAACGGCCGCTGGTCTTCACCGACCGCGCCATGACCGAGTCGGCCAGCGACCTGGCGGCCGACGACGCCCTGCGCGCGGCCGAGCTGGAGGCCGAGCAGCGGGCGGCGGCCTTCGTGGAACAGCACCTGGGCGACTCCGAGTCGACGGTGGCCTAGAGGGAGTGCAGCGTGAGACCGGACGATCACCGTGACATCCGCCGGGAACGCCAGGGCGGCATCCCCGACGGACTGCTGATCGGCATCCTCGCGTTCCTCATCGGCCTCACCGTCCTGGTGTGGACGGCCACCGGCCTCGCGGCCCGGTTCGCCCAGGGCGCCTGGCCTGAGGGCGTCACCTTCACCCGCACCCCTCTGGCCATGCGCCACCTCGTCAGCAGGCCCCACGACCTCCCCGGCGCCTGGCCGGACACCCCGCCGGGCCAGCTGTCCGGCTGGGGCCTGTTCTGGGGGCTGTTCCTCGGCCAGCTGATGATCCTCTTCGTGCTCACCGTGTTCGCGATGGGCGCGGTGGCCCGCTGGCGGGCGGCCAGGCTACGACGGGCCATGGCGGCCCGGGGCACCACGCCGGGCCCCGCGCGGACCGAGCCCCGGTACGCGTACGAGGCCCAGGACCCGCGCCACGCCGACCCGGCCCCCCGCCACGACGTCCCAGAGCCGCGCCACGACGTCCCAGAGCCGCGCCACGAGGTCCCTGTGCCGCGCCCGGAGCCGCGGCCGGCGGACCCCGTGAGCACGGTGGCCGCACCGGCACCTGCGATCGCCCTCCCTCCCGAAGACGACCGGGCCGGCGGCTGGGAGAAGGTCCTCCTCGGGCCCCGGGAGGCCCGGCAGACGGCCGCGACCCAGGCCGTACGGGACGCCGAGGGTCCGGTCGTCCTCGTCACCTCCAACCCGGCCCTGTGGGCGGAGACCAAGGACACCCGGGCCAAACTGGGCCCCACCCTGCTCTACGACCCCACGCACCTGTGCGACACCCCGGCCCGCCTGCACTGGTCCCCCACGGCGGGCTGCGATGACAGACAGACGGCACTGCACCGGGCGACGGCCCTGCTCGCCCCCGTACGGCCCACCGCACGGATCGACCAGGCGGTGGCCGACACCGCGACCACGCTGCTGCGCAGCTATCTGCACGCCGCCGCCCTGGAGAACCGCACCATCCGGCATGTGCACCGCTGGGCGCAGGGCACCCAGGTCCAGGACGCCGTCCGCACCCTGCGCACCCACCCCAAGGCCGCGCCCGGCGCCGCCGGCGAGCTGGAGGCGGCACTGACCGCGCACCCGGACCGGCGGGACATCGCCCAGGAACTGACCAGCAGGGCCCTGTCGGCGCTGTTCACGGTGAACATCCGGGAGGCGTGCACCCCCAACCGAACCGATGCCCTCGCCCTGGATTCCTTCGTCCATGAAGGGGGCACGCTTTATATGGTCGGTGAATCCATCGAGGACCCGCGGAGCAACCCGGGCGCGATGCCGCTCCTCACGGCCCTCGTCTCCAGCGTGGTCGAGCACGGCCGGCGCATGGCCGAACGGTCATCCTCCGGTCGGCTCGACCCACCACTCACCCTGGTCCTGGACGACATCGCGGCCGTGGCCCCGTTCCCCGAACTGCCGGACCTGCTGGCCACCGGCCCCGATCAGGGCCTGCCGGCGCTCGCCCTGCTCCGCTCCCGCGAACAGGCCCGCACCCGCTGGCCGCACCAGGAACTGCCCGTCTAGGACGGCCGCTCCATGACGAACTCCAGCTCGTTGGCGGACTCGTCCTTGGAGAAGGCCACGACGAGACCGCTGGGCGCGAACCCGATCCTCCGGTAGGCCGTCCGGGCCCGGAGGTTGTCCTCGTGGACGAACAGCCGCACCCGCTCGGCGTCCTGCTGCCACGCCCAGGTCAGGCCGGCTGTGAACAGGGCCTCGATCAGCCCGTTGCCCCGGTGCTCCGGCCGTACGAAGACACCGACCGCGTGTCCCTGCCACCGCTCGACCGGGTTCCCGGCCCAGTCCTGGGTTCCGGGCTCCTCCATGAGCACGGTGACCGAGCCGGCCCAGGTCCCGTCCGGGGCCTCGGCGATGAACTGGTGGGCGGTGGTGGAGCCCGCACCGGAACCGACGGCCCGGTCCTGCCAGAAGGAGTCGGGCTTGCTGGCGGCCTCCTCGTAGGTCTCCAGGAACGCGAGGTGCGCGACCGGGTCCCGCAGCGCGTCCAGCCGCAGCTGCCTCACCCGCTCCCAGTCGTCGGGTCGTATGGCACGAACTACATAGTCGTTCCTGGTGACAGTGGTCATGCGACCACCGTAAGTCAAAGCCCTTGGCCCGGAAAACAGAAAAACCCCCGCACCGTAAGGTGCGGGGGTCTCCCTCAAAATTTGTTCGGCGGCGTCCTACTCTCCCACAGGGTCCCCCCTGCAGTACCATCGGCGCTGTGAGGCTTAGCTTCCGGGTTCGGAATGTAACCGGGCGTTTCCCTCACGCTATGACCACCGAAACACTATGAAACAAACAACAACCAAAGGCTGTTCGTGGTTTCAGAACCAACACAGTGGACGCGAGCAACTGAGGACAAGCCCTCGGCCTATTAGTACCGGTCACCTCCACACGTTACCGTGCTTCCAGATCCGGCCTATCAACCCAGTCGTCTACTGGGAGCCTTACCCCATCAAGTGGGTGGGAGTCCTCATCTCGAAGCAGGCTTCCCGCTTAGATGCTTTCAGCGGTTATCCCTCCCGAACGTAGCCAACCAGCCATGCCCTTGGCAGAACAACTGGCACACCAGAGGTTCGTCCGTCCCGGTCCTCTCGTACTAGGGACAGCCCTTCTCAAGACTCCTACGCGCACAGCGGATAGGGACCGAACTGTCTCACGACGTTCTAAACCCAGCTCGCGTACCGCTTTAATGGGCGAACAGCCCAACCCTTGGGACCGACTCCAGCCCCAGGATGCGACGAGCCGACATCGAGGTGCCAAACCATCCCGTCGATATGGACTCTTGGGGAAGATCAGCCTGTTATCCCCGGGGTACCTTTTATCCGTTGAGCGACGGCGCTTCCACAAGCCACCGCCGGATCACTAGTCCCGACTTTCGTCCCTGCTCGACCCGTCGGTCTCACAGTCAAGCTCCCTTGTGCACTTACACTCAACACCTGATTGCCAACCAGGCTGAGGGAACCTTTGGGCGCCTCCGTTACCCTTTAGGAGGCAACCGCCCCAGTTAAACTACCCATCAGACACTGTCCCTGATCCGGATCACGGACCCAGGTTAGACATCCAGCACGACCAGACTGGTATTTCAACGACGACTCCACCCACACTGGCGTGCGAGCTTCACAGTCTCCCAGCTATCCTACACAAGCCGAACCGAACACCAATATCAAACTGTAGTAAAGGTCCCGGGGTCTTTCCGTCCTGCTGCGCGAAACGAGCATCTTTACTCGTAGTGCAATTTCACCGGGCCTATGGTTGAGACAGTCGAGAAGTCGTTACGCCATTCGTGCAGGTCGGAACTTACCCGACAAGGAATTTCGCTACCTTAGGATGGTTATAGTTACCACCGCCGTTTACTGGCGCTTAAGTTCTCAGCTTCGCCCACCCGAAAGTGAGCTAACCGGTCCCCTTAACGTTCCAGCACCGGGCAGGCGTCAGTCCGTATACATCGCCTTACGGCTTCGCACGGACCTGTGTTTTTAGTAAACAGTCGCTTCTCGCTGGTCTCTGCGGCCACCCCCAGCTCACGGCGCAAAGCCGATCACCAGACGTGGCCCCCCTTCTCCCGAAGTTACGGGGGCATTTTGCCGAGTTCCTTAACCATAGTTCACCCGAACGCCTCGGTATTCTCTACCTGACCACCTGAGTCGGTTTAGGGTACGGGCCGCCATGAAACTCGCTAGAGGCTTTTCTCGACAGCATAGGATCATCCACTTCACCACAATCGGCTCGGCATCAGGTCTCACCCTGCAAGAGTGGCGGATTTGCCTACCACTCGGGCTACACCCTTACCCCGGGACAACCACCGCCCGGGATGGACTACCTTCCTGCGTCACCCCATCACTCACCTACTACCAACTTGGGTCAGCGGCTCCACCACTCCCCTTTGCCCGAAGGCTCCAGGGCGGCTTCACGGCCTTAGCATCACTGGATTCGATGTTTGACGCTTCACAGCGGGTACCGGAATATCAACCGGTTATCCATCGACTACGCCTGTCGGCCTCGCCTTAGGTCCCGACTTACCCTGGGCAGATCAGCTTGACCCAGGAACCCTTAGTCAATCGGCGCAAACGTTTCTCACGTTTGTATCGCTACTCATGCCTGCATTCTCACTCGTCAACCGTCCACGACTACCTTCCAGTGCCGCTTCACCCGGCAGACGACGCTCCCCTACCCATCACAACACCCGTTAGGGCTATACGCTGCAATGACACGACTTCGGCGGTACGCTTGAGCCCCGCTACATTGTCGGCGCGGAATCACTAGACCAGTGAGCTATTACGCACTCTTTCAAGGGTGGCTGCTTCTAAGCCAACCTCCTGGTTGTCTCTGCGACTCCACATCCTTTCCCACTTAGCGTACGCTTAGGGGCCTTAGTCGATGCTCTGGGCTGTTTCCCTCTCGACCATGGAGCTTATCCCCCACAGTCTCACTGCCGCGCTCTCACTTACCGGCATTCGGAGTTTGGCTAAGGTCAGTAACCCGGTAGGGCCCATCGCCTATCCAGTGCTCTACCTCCGGCAAGAAACACACGACGCTGCACCTAAATGCATTTCGGGGAGAACCAGCTATCACGGAGTTTGATTGGCCTTTCACCCCTAACCACAGGTCATCCCCCAGGTTTTCAACCCTGGTGGGTTCGGTCCTCCACGAAGTCTTACCTCCGCTTCAACCTGCCCATGGCTAGATCACTCCGCTTCGGGTCTTGAGCGTGCTACTAAAACCGCCCTATTCGGACTCGCTTTCGCTACGGCTTCCCCACCCGGGTTAACCTCGCAACACACCGCAAACTCGCAGGCTCATTCTTCAAAAGGCACGCAGTCACGAGAACAAGGCAAGCCTCGTTCCGACGCTCCCACGGCTTGTAGGCACACGGTTTCAGGTACTATTTCACTCCGCTCCCGCGGTACTTTTCACCATTCCCTCACGGTACTATCCGCTATCGGTCACCAGGGAATATTTAGGCTTAGCGGGTGGTCCCGCCAGATTCACACGGGATTTCTCGGGCCCCGTGCTACTTGGGTGTCTCTCAAACGAGCCGCTGACGTTTCGACTACGGGGGTCTTACCCTCTACGCCGGACCTTTCGCATGTCCTTCGCCTACATCAACGGTTTCTGACTCGTCCCACGGCCGGCAGACCGTGGAAGAGAGATCCCACAACCCCCACGACGCAACCCCTGCCGGGTCTCACACGTCGAAGGTTTGGCCTCATCCGGTTTCGCTCGCCACTACTCCCGGAATCACGGTTGTTTTCTCTTCCTGCGGGTACTGAGATGTTTCACTTCCCCGCGTTCCCTCCACACTGCCTATGTGTTCAGCAGCGGGTGACAGCCCATGACGACTGCCGGGTTTCCCCATTCGGAAACC